>JAEETO010000069.1 GCA_016290385.1 Bacteroidales bacterium
CCGGTTATTTCCTGTACGGACGTTTCGTTGAGCGCGTCTTCGGCGCCGATAACCGGCCGACACCAGCCGTCTCAAAGGCAGACGGTGTCGATTTCATCGTCCTGCCGCCATGGAAGATTTTTATGATCCAATTCCTGAACATTGCCGGAACCGGTCCGATTTTCGGCGCGATCATGGGCGCCAAGTTCGGTCCCGCGGCCTATCTCTGGATTGTATTCGGCTGCATTTTCGCCGGCGCTGTCCATGACTATCTTTCGGGCATGCTTTCGGTGCGGCACGGTGGCGCGAACCTGCCCGACCTGGTCGGCAACTATCTGGGCAAGACCACGAAAACCGTGATGCTCATCTTCTCGATCCTGATGCTGACGATGGTGGGCGCGGTGTTCGTATTCAGCCCTGCCAAGATTCTGGGTGGCATGTGGGAACCGGCGTTCATGGTCAACAGCTTGGGACAGTACAGTTTCTGGATTCTCGTGGTGTTCATCTACTATATCATCGCCACGATGCTGCCGGTTGACAAGATCATCGGCCGCATATATCCGGTTTTTGCTTTCGCGCTGATATTCATGGCCCTCGCCCTGATGGTAGTGCTATTTGTCAAGTTCCCGGATATCCCGGAAGTATGGGAAGGGTTGAGAAACACTCCGGGCGGCTCGCTGACGAACAATCCCATTTTCCCGTGTCTGTTTATCTCAATTGCCTGCGGAGCGATCAGCGGTTTCCATGCGACGCAGAGCCCCCTGATGGCGCGTTGCATCAAGCATGAAAAAATGGGAAGGCCCATTTTTTACGGTGCGATGATTACGGAAGGCG
This sequence comes from Bacteroidales bacterium, assembly GCA_016290385.1. Classification (GTDB taxonomy): domain Bacteria; phylum Bacteroidota; class Bacteroidia; order Bacteroidales; family UBA932; genus Cacconaster. Next base: position 814 of record JAEETO010000069.1, read on the forward strand.
TGGTGGCGCTGATTTGGGCCACTGTGGCCAGTTATTTCTTCTATGGAAAACCTGAACCGGCCTATGCGTTGATGGAAGGCGGAGCACAGGCCATCAACGATGCGCCGTCGATCGTCAATCTTGTCTGCCACGAATGGCTGGGAATCTTCGGTGGCATTCTGGCCTTGCTGGGCGTGGTGGCGGCAACGATTACAAGCGGCGACACGGCGCTGCGCAGTGCGCGCCTGATCATCGCCGATTTTTTGAAATTGGACCAGAAAGCGGTACGCAAACGCTTGTATATCTGTATCCCGCTCTTTGCAGCGGTTTTTGCGCTGCTGATGTGGGAGATGGGAGATGCGGCGGGCTTCGAGAAACTCTGGAGTTGGTTCGGCTGGTCGAACCAGACGCTGTCTGTCTTCACGCTCTGGGCTGCGACGGTCTATCTGGCGCGGGAGAAAAAATTGTTCTGGATTACGCTGGTGCCTGCGCTCTTCATGACCTGGGTCTGCACCACTTTCTTTTTCTATTCGCCCAATTCCCTGGCTCTGGATATCCATGTCTCATACGCCATCGGCTTCACCGCCGTCCTGATCGCCATCATATGGTTCTCCGTCTGGCACAGACGACGTTTTCAACGTGTATAGTGTGGGGGAACATGTCCACGGGTTGCACGTGGACGATCTCGTAAAGGTCTGAAAAGACGGCCAGGTCGCGGGCCTGCGTGGCCGGATTGCAGCTGACATAGACCATGCGCTGCGGAGCACAGGCCAGCAGTACCTGCGCCACGTCGGGATGGATGCCTGCCCGCGGCGGGTCGAGCACCACGATGTCAGGCTGCCCGTTCGCAGCGATGAAATCCGCATTCAGCACATCCTTCATGTCGCCGGCATAGAAATCTGCATTGTCGATGTGGTTTTCGCGCGCGTTGACCTTCGCATCCGCAATGGCCTCCGGAACATATTCGATGCCGACCACTTTCCGGGCCAGCGGGGACAGGAAGAGCGCGATGGTCCCTGTGCCTGTATACAAGTCGTAAATCACGGGCTTTTCTCCCGCCGGGATGCCTTCCCGAACAAAATCGCGGACGACCGAATACAGCCGGTAGGCCTGCGCGGAATTGGTCTGGTAGAACGACTTGGGACCGACCTTGAAACGCAGGTCCTCCATCTGCTCGTAGATGGCTTCCGCGCCGCTGTACAGCAGGCAGGGGAGGTCGCCGAACGTGTCGTTGGCCTTGGGATTGATGACATAGTAGAGCGACGTGATCTCGGGAAAACGCGTCCGGACGGCTTCCAGCAGGGCTTCGCGCTCCGGGCGGGCTGCCTCGCCCTGCGCTTCGCCCCCGAAACAAACCACCAGCATCACTTCGCCGGTCGACGTGGTGCGGACCGTCAGGGTGCGCAGGAAACCGTGGTTTTCGCGCAGATCGTAGAAATGGAGACCGTGGTCGATGGCGTACTGTTTGACAAACAGGCGGATGGCATTGGAAGGCTCGCGTTGCAGGTGGCATTCCTGAATGTCAAGCACCTTGTCGAAAAAGCCGCTCACATGAAAGCCCAGGCCCAGTCGCTCTTCGTCGGACATCGTGCTCCAGTCTTCGCCCGGCAGCAGCCAGCGGCGGTTGGAGAAGGTGAATTCCAGCTTGTTGCGATAGTGATCGGTCTTTTCGGAGCCCAGGATGGGGGAGACTTCAGGCAGCTGCAGATGACCGATGCGGGTGAGCTGGTCCACGACCTGCTGCTGCTTGAAGGCCGTCTGCATGGCGTAGGGGAGCGTCTGCCAGGTGCAGCCCCCGCAGGTGCCGAAATGGGTGCAGAAAGGGGAGAGGCGGTGCGGGGAAGGCGATTTCATCCGGACGATGAAACCCTGGGAATAGCCGCTGCGGACTTTGTTGACCTGCACGTCCACCACGTCGCCGGGGATGCCCTGTTTCACAAATACCACTTTTCCGTCGACATGCGCGAGCCCGTTGCCTTCCGCGGCGGTCGCCTCGATGGTAATATCCTCCAGAAAGGGTTTCTTCTTGCGAGCCATTTCGTTGCGTAAATTTTTAACAAAGATACGGAATCTATACCGAAACTATTTTGTAAATTTGAACGAATAATCGCTCTTGCCATGAAACGGACTGTCACCCTGATCTTTTCCTTGCTGCTCCTGCTGCCGCCGGTTCGCGCGCAGGAGCCCGTGCCTTTCCTCCAACTCGTGGGCAGAGTGCTCGATGGGGCGACCGGCAAGCCGCTTCACTATGCCTCGGTCAATCTTTCCGGCACGAATGTGTCCAACGTGACCAACACGGAAGGCGTATTCGCCCTTAAAGTCAGCGACACGACTCCGTCGACGCTGCTGGTGACGATCAGTCACCTGGGCTATGCCACATCTACACTGAAAGTATCTGATTTTCAGGGGTTTGATTTGGATAAACCGCTGGAAATCAGGCTACACCCGATCTCGCTGACCCTCGATCCGGCCCTGATCCGGGCCTACGATCCCAAGGAACTGATGCTGGCCGCCCTATACCGCATCAAGCAGAATTATCCCGACGAGCATGTGGGAATGACGGCCTTCTACCGCGAGATGGTCCGGAAGGGAAATGTGAAGTATCTTACTATGAATGAGGCGGTTATAGATATCGACAAGGCCCCGTACACCGGCTTCCAGAACGATCGTGTCGGTATCTATAAAGGCCGTGGCAGCCAGAATTACGATTCATCCGACACGCTGTTCATCAAGTACCAGGGCGGCGTGACGACCATCCTGGAGATCGACCAGGCCAAGAATCCGTTCGCCAATGTGTATTTGTCTGAGATCCAGAACTATTACGATTTCACCATGGAGGGCGTGAAATACCTGGACGACAGGATGTTCTATGTCGTTGCCTTCAACCAGAAGCCCAATCCGGACTTGATCCTGATGCGCGGCCGGGCGTACATCGACAGCGAGAGCCTCGCATGCGGCCGCGTGGAACTGAACATGAATGTGGAAGGACGGCCGGAAGCCGTGAATATTTTCATCCTCAAGAAACCGCAGGACATGCGCTTCGAGGTCGAGAGCGCCGAATATATCATCAATTACAAACCGACAGACGGAAAGTGGTATTACGATTACGCCCGCATGGAAGTGAAATTCCTGACGCGGAAGAAACGCTCGCTGTTCCGGAACCATTACACGGTGATGTCGGAGATTGCCGTGACCGACCATCTGCCTGAGCCGCGAAAAATCGAAGGAGAAGCACGCATGCGTTTCCGCGACCAGCTCACGGAAAAGGTATCGGCCTTTACCGATACGAATTTCTGGGAAGGCTACAACGTCATTGAGCCAGACGCCCAGATTGAAGCGATTATACGCAGGATCGTCCGGCAGCTCAAAAAACACAATCTGGAGTAGATATCGCTGTCATCCCCGGTTTTTACACAATTTATATTATGTTAAGTAAACCTCGTCATGCCGGGCTTGACCCGGCATCTCAAATACCCCTGATCCCCCTTCCCGAACGGATGCGTCCCAGGACGCTCGACCAGTACGTCGGCCAGGAACACCTGGTCGGCCCTGGCGCTGTCCTGCGCAAGATGATCGAGACCGGGAATATTTCTTCGTTCATACTCTGGGGCCCTCCGGGTGTCGGCAAAACCACGCTGGCCCGCATCATCGCCAACCAGTTGCAGCGCGAATTCTTCACCCTCAGCGCCATCAGTTCCGGCGTCAAGGATGTCCGTGAAGTCATCGACAAGGCCAAATCCGGACGTATGTTCGCCACAGCCGGCGCGCCTATCCTCTTCATCGACGAAATCCATCGCTTCAATAAAGCCCAGCAGGATGCCTTGCTGGGTGCCGTGGAAAGCGGCCTGATCATTCTCATAGGCGCCACGACCGAAAACCCCTCGTTCGAGGTGATTACTCCCCTTCTGTCCAGATGTCAGGTCTATGTGCTTAAAAGTCTGGAGATTAAGGACTTGGATATACTTCTGCAGCGTGCGTTGACCGAAGATGTCTACCTGAAAGAGCGGCAGATTGAGGTCAAGGAAAAAGAAGCGCTGTTCAGATTCAGTGGCGGCGACGGCCGCAAGTTGCTGAATATCATTGAGATCATTGTCCAGTCGTTCCCGCCGGATGCCAAGATTATCATTGACAATCAGGTAGTTACAGACCGGCTGCAGGAAAATATCGCCCTCTACGACAAGAACGGTGAACAACACTACGATATCATTTCGGCCTTTATCAAAAGCATGCGCGGCAGTGATCCCAACGGCGCCATCTACTGGATGGCCCGGATGCTGGCGGGCGGTGAAGACCCGCTCTTCATCGCGCGCCGCATGCTCATCCTGGCCTCCGAAGACGTGGGCCTGGCCAATCCCAACGCCGCCCTGCTGGCCGAGGCCTGTTTCAACGCTGTCCACCAGGTCGGCATGCCCGAAGCCCGCATCATCCTGGCCGAAACCTGCATCTACCTGGCCACTTCGCCCAAGAGTAACGCATCCTATCTCGCTATCGACGAGGCACTTGCGATGGTCCAGAGCACCAACGACGCCCCGCCCGTTCCCCTGCACCTGCGCAACGCCCCTACCCAGCTGATGAAAGACCTGGGCTATCACCAGAACTACAAGTACGCGCACGACTACGACGGTAACTTCGTGGACCAGGAATTCCTGCCCGACGTCCTCCGCGGCCACAAATTTTACGACCCGGGCAACAACGCCCGCGAATCGGAGATTCGCAGGCGTCTGCAGGTACTTTGGAAAAAGTATCTTTATTAGATCCCTCGACTTCGCTCGGGATGACATGCGTGTCATCTCGACCAAGCGAAGCGCGTGGAGAGATCTACTTCTTGTGCGATTTCCGGCGACGCTTCTTGCTCTTGTTGCTGAAGAGGACGGCGGCGATGATGGCCAGGAGAGCCAGGACGATGACGACGTAGGTCAGGCTGCTGGCGTTGTCACCCTTGACGCGCGACCACATGGCCAGGAGCTTGTCGGTGTCCTTGCCCCAGTCGTGCTCCAGCGCGCAGCGCTCGATGACGGCCTTGTCGGGATACAGCACCGGATCGACGCAGACGCTGTCAGCGCCCGGGAAGAAGTAACTCACGTCGATCGGATCCATTTCCTCGTCGATCTGCGACTCCAGCACCTCGATGGCGCCGTTGGCTGAGACATAGCCCGTCTCCTCCATGTTGCGGATGGCGATGTCGGGACGGCACATGAAGTCGATGAAATAGGTGGCTGCTTTTATATTTTTGGCATATTTCGGGATTACCCATCCGTCGAACCAGACGGTACTTCCCTCCTCCGGCACGATATAGTCGAGCGAGACACCCACTTCGGCCGCCTCGTCACGCGCCCAGACCGCATCGCCGCTCCAGTTGAGCGAGATCACGCCGCGGCCCTTGGTCATCTGGTCCTTGCCGAAATCGGCCTCCCAGCCCAGGACACCGTCCTTCACCTGCCTGAGATAGTTCTCTACGGCGGCAATCGATTCGTCCGAAGAATCCCGCATCAGGTCGTCGAGGGTCACGGTCCCTTCATTCAGCTCTTTCTGCTTGAGATAGATGAGCACCGGCCCGTAAACGTCGCGCGGCGCGTCCTTGATGAGGATCTGGCCGGAGAATTTCGGGTTGCGGATCACGTCCCAGGTGCTGGCTTCCTCAGCCGTCACTTCCTCCGTGTTGTAGATGATGCCGGTCGTACCCCACATGTACGGCACGGAATAGTCGTTGGCATCGATGGACGGGTTGATATCGTGGAACATCTGCTGCATGAACGGCGAACGGTTCAGCGCGATGTAGTTGATCTCATCGGGGATGGAGGCGAAATCCAGCGGCAGGATGAGCCCGTCGTTGAGCATGCGCTCGATGATGTAGTCCGACGGACAGACGACATCGTAATCTTCATGACCCTTCTCGATTTTCGACAGCATGGTCTCGTTCACGTCGAAAGTCTGGTAAACCACCGTGATGTCTTCGCCGGTCTGCGCCTTGTACCATTCTTCGAAGTCGGTAAGGACGGTCTCGTCGATGTAGTCGGACCAGTTGTACACCTTCAGGATCTGCTCGCGGTTGCCGCCGCACGACAGCAGGACGGCCGAAAGCGCCGCCAGGATCAGGAATTTCTTCATTTCTTGTCTATTAAGGCTTGTTGTTTGGATTGACGGATGTTGATGAAGAGCAGCACGACCAGGATGATCAGGAAGATGATGCTCATGAGCGGTTTCAGTTCAGGCGTCAGGCCGCCTTTGCGTGCATCGGCATAGATATAGGTCGAGAGCGTGTCCAGGCCGATGGTGCCGCGGGTAAAGAAGGTCACGGCGAAGTCGTCGAGGCTCATGGTGAACGAGAGGATGAAGCCCGAGATCATGCCGGGCCGCAGCGCGGGCACGAGCACCTTGCGCAGGGCCTGCGACGGCGTGGCCCCCAGGTCGAGGGCGGCCTCATAGATGTTGGGGTTCAGCTGGCGGAGCTTCGGCATGACGTTCAGCACGACATACGGCGTACAGAAGGTGATGTGGGCCAGGATGACGGTCATGTAGCCCTGCGAGATGCCCAGGAACACGAACAGCAGGAACAGCGAGACACCGGTGATGATGTCGGGGTTGATCATCGGGATGTTGTTCAGGAAGGTCATCGTGCGACGCTTGCGGCCGCGCAGGTGGAAGATGCCGATGGCGGCGATCGTTCCCAGGATGGTGGCCACGATCGAAGCGGCGAGGGCGATCAGCAGGGTGTTCTTCACGGCGGCCAGCAGGCCCGATGCGTTCTGCATGCTGCCGCTGAACAGGTTCTGGTAGAGCTGTGTCGAGAAGCCGGTCCAGTTGCCCAGCGACTTGGCCTCCGTGAACGAGAAGATCACGATGAAGGCGATGGGCGCGTACAGGATGAGCAGTACGAACCACAGATACGACTTGGCAAAAAACTTCTTCGCGTTCATCAGATGAGTCCTCCACTGGTTTCTTCAGCCTCTTCCCCGCCCTGCAGGAAGGTGGTCAGGCCGATGATGATGAGCATGATGAGCGAAAGCGCCGCACCATAGTTCCACATCGAGTTGTTGATATTCTCCTGGATGATCGTACCGAAGAGCTTGATCTTGTTGTTGGTCAGGAACTCCGAGATGGCGAAGGTCGAGACCGTCGGCATGAACACCATCATCACCCCGCTCATGACACCCGGCATCGACAGCGGCAGGGTGACCTTTCGGAACACCTGGCCGGGCGTCGCGCCCAGGTCCTGCGCCGCTTCGGCGTAGGACTTGTCCATCTTCTTGAGCTGGTTGTAGATGGGATAGATCATGAACGGCAGGTAGTCGTAGCACATACCGAAGAGCAGGGTCCCCTTCCCCAGCGGGATGCCCGCCATGTTGAAGAGCTCCGCAGTGGCCAGCGTACGCATCAGCGCGTTGATCCACATCGGCAGGATGAAGAGCACCACGGTAACGGCGCTCCTGTTGAGCTTGTTGTCGGCCAGTATATACGCGGCCGGGTATCCGATCAGGATGCAGAGCAGCGTGTTCTCGATGGCCACCTCGATGGAGAGGGCGAAGGTGCTCAGGGCATCCTTGTCGGTGAAGAACTTCGTGATGTTGCTGAGCGTGAAATGCCCGCTTCCGTCCTGCAGCGCGTACATGACGATCAGCAGGAGCGGCAGTACCACGAAGAGTACCAGGAAGATGAAATAAGGCAGTGCCCAGCTGGAGCGTTTATTCATTTCCGGTCGCGGGTTTCGAGAGTTGAATGTCTTCCGGAAGGATCTTGATGCCCACGAAATCGCCCTTGTCCCAGATGTCGTTGGTGTCGACCCAGATGTGATCGCCGCTTTCGGTCTTGACGGTCAGGTGGTAGTGGTTGCCCATGTAGAGGATGAAGACCACGTTGCCCGTGGTATCGGCCTCTTCTTCGTGGTCGAGCAGGTCCACTTTCTCGAAACGTACCGTCGCCGCGACCTCGTCGCCCTCCGCGAAACCGGTGGTGTCGCAGGCGAATTCAGTGCCCAGGAATTCCGCTTTCCCCTCGCCCACCACCTTGGCGGCGTAGGTGTTGGCCTCGCGCTCCTTCTTCATCACCTGGATGTCGTCGGGATCGATGTAGAGCATCACCTCCGACCCCACCGGGTAGGGATCGTAGTCCTGGATCATGAGCTCATAACCCGTGTCGGTGTCGACCCACATTTCGTAGTGGACACCCTTGAAGATGCAGGAATTGACCTTGGCCTTGAACTGGCACTTGGCCGGATCGGTGGTGAAGTAGATATCTTCCGGACGGACGACCACGTCGACCTTGACATCCTCGCCGAAACCTTCGTCCACGCAGTCGAATTCGTGCTTGATGAAGGCGACGCGGCGGTCGCGGATCATGCGGCCCTTCAGGATGTTGCTTTCGCCGATGAAATCGGCCACGAAGGCGTTGACGGGCTCGTTGTAAATGTCGATGGGCGTGCCGATCTGCTGGATCTTGCCTTCGTTCATCACCACGATCGTGTCGGAAAGCGTCAGGGCTTCCTCCTGGTCGTGCGTCACGTAGATGAAGGTGATACCCAGCTCTTTGTGCATCTCTTTCAGCTCGATCTGCATGTCCTTGCGCATCTTCAGGTCGAGGGCCGCCAGGGGCTCGTCGAGGAGCAGCACGCGCGGCTGGTTGATCAGCGCGCGGGCGATGGCCACACGCTGCTGCTGGCCGCCGGAGAGCGACTCTACGTCGCGGTCTTCGTAGTCCGACATGCTCACGAGCTGGAGCACCTTTTTCACACGTTTCTCGATCTCGTCTTCCGGGACTTTCTGCAGCTTGAGGCCGAAGGCCACGTTGTCGTAAACGTCCAGGTGCGGGAAGAGCGCATAGCGCTGGAACACCGTGTTGAGCTTGCGCTGGTACGGCGGGACGTCGTTGATGACCTTCCCGTCCATGGTGATGGTGCCTTCGTCGGGCTTGCCGAATCCGGCGATCAGTCGGAGCGTCGTGGTCTTGCCGCAGCCCGAGGGACCGAGCAGCGTCACGAATTCGCCGCGCTTGATGTACAGAGAAATATCGTCGAGCACCTTCTTGTCGCCGAACGACTTGGAGATGTGGTCCAGGCGGATGATGATATCGCTGTTCTCAGCCATCGCTCTAGAAAAGCTTGAGGTTCAGGGCGTAGGTGACACCCACGGAAAATTGGAGATTTCCCGGGTTCGTACCGGCTGCGCAGAGGGCGTGCACACGCAGGTCGCGGTTGCGGAGCGGATACCAGTTGCCGCCCAGGCCGCCATAGATGCGGTTGCCGATATAGAAATCTTCATCCTGGCCGACATCGAAGCCACCTTTGGCGAAGAGTTCGAAATGATCGCCCAGCTGGCCGTTGATACGGAGCGAAGCGCCGGAGTAGTTGTTGCCGACGTAGCCGTCACCACCGACCGTAATGGCGTCGGAAACATACGCTTCCACGCCGAAGGAACCCAGCCAGCCGATGCTGCAGCGCAGCACCGAGCCCATGACTTTCAGTTCGTCGGTCTCATGCGAACCGAAGAGGTTGAAGGCATAGTCGCCGATCGAACGGCTTCCGAAAGGCCGTTCCATCGTCTGGTCCGATGTGACCTGCAGCATCAGGAGCGTCGCTTCGTCGCTGCTCGTCCAATTGAGGCTGCCACCCCACTGGTACACCTGGTAATTGTTCCATAGGGCGGAATTCAACTGCCAGTGCGCATCGAAATCATAGGCGTCGTTCTCGAAAGTACCCATATGGATGTAGTCCTTGCCCGCGGTGATGGAGAAATTGCCAAAATGCACCGTGACGTTGGCCCAGTCCACCCAGTTGTTCGAATCGGCCCGCCAGGTATTGCGATAGAGGTCCTTCGTATCGTCGAACGACCGCGTGAAGGCAAACCAGTGGTTCGAGACGGAGTAAGAGAAATGTGTTCCCAGATTTCCTTCGAACAGGGTGTAAAGCGAGGTGTAACCCATGTCGATTCCTCCCAGTTTTTCAGGGAAGATATAACCGGGTTCTGCTTCGACACGGGGTACAATCATCAACGTGCCCTCCGACTGTGCTTTTACATCTTGTGCATTGAATGCACACGAAAGCAGAAGGAAGGCAAACAAGACAAACAATCTTTTCATTTCGAGTATTTGTATTATTTGAGGGTTAGCGGACTCCCAACGGCACGAGGCCGCAACCCGTCAGCGAGGCGAGCGGGTCGAAGGTGATGGAATAGCCGTTGGAAAAGAGAAAATTCTTCATAGTCCGGTATAATGGCGCAAAGATAGAAAAATAAAGTAACTTTGTAAATCAATTTGCCTGCAATGTTCCAGAAAATTATCCGTGGCTGTGTCAAGCTCGTCCAGCGCTGGCTCCCGGAGCCTTTTATCTTCGCTGTCATCCTTACGCTCATCGCTTTCGTGGTCGCCATGCTGGTGTGTCACCAGACGCCGCTCGAAGTGGTCGAACACTGGGGCGGCGGCGTGTGGTCGCTGCTCGCTTTCGCCATGCAGATGGCCCTCGTGCTGGTGTGCGGCTCCACGCTGGCCGCAGCGCCGTCCATTAAAAAAGGTATCAGCGCCCTGGCCTCCCTGCCCAAGACGCCGGGCGGTGCGATTGCGCTGGTCACGGCTATTTCGGCGGTTGCCTGCTGGCTCAACTGGGGCTTCGGCCTGATCGTGGGCGCCATCTTCGCCCGGGAGATTGCCAAAAAGCTGCGTGGTGTGGACTACCGCCTGCTCATCGCTTCTGCATACAGCGGCTTCGTGGTCTGGCATGCCGGCATCTCCGGCTCCATCCCGCTGACCATGGCCACGCCCGGCAACGGACTGGCCGAGATCACCCGCGGCGCTCTGACCAACCCCATTCCCATCTCGCAGACCATCCTCGACCCGCACAACCTCGTGATGGTGGCCCTGGTCATTGTCGCGCTGGTGCTGGTCAATACGCTCATGCACCCAAAAGGCAACCAGGTGCTGATGATCGATCCCCTGCTGCTGCAGGACGATCCCGTTCCGCTCGCCAGAAAGCCTGAGACCCCGGCCGAAAAGATGGAGAGCAGCCGGCTCCTGAGCCTTCTCATTTCTCTGCTGGGCCTCTCCTACGTGGTCATCAAGCTCTTCTTCCGGGGCGGCTCGCTCGACCTCAATACGGTCATCCTGATCTTTCTGTTTTTAGGCGTGATCCTGCACAAGACGCCGCAGGCCTATGTGGGTGCATTTACGAAAGCGGCCACGGGCGCGGCCGGCATCATCCTGCAGTTCCCCTTCTATGCGGGCATCATGGGCATCATCATGGGTGTGGGCGCGTCCGGCATCTGTCTGGGTACGGTCATCAGCGACGCTTGTATCAACATATCGACGGCGAAGTCCTATCCCCTGTTCACGTTCCTGTGCGCGGCCATCCTGAACATGTTCGTCCCTTCGGGCGGCGGCCACTGGGCCATCCAGGCGCCCATCATGTTTACGGCGGGCGCCGACCTGGGCGTGGATTCGG
>JAEETO010000070.1 GCA_016290385.1 Bacteroidales bacterium
CAACGTCCTGGGCACCATTGATTCCATCGGCTCCATCCTCTCGTCCTTCGTCATGAAGGAAATCAAAAACACCCACGCGTTGTCACTGTAACGCGTGGGTGCTGTCCTTATCAAAAAGACGCTGGGCCGCTATTTCGTCGAAAGGTACTCGTGAATGGCAGCCGCGGCCTTGCGGCCGGCGCCCATGGCGAGGATGACGGTGGCGGCGCCGGTGACGGCATCGCCGCCGGCGAAGACGCCGGGCCGTGACGTCGCGCCGTCCTCATCGGCCACGATACAACCGTGACGCTCCGTCTCCAAGCCTTTCGTCGTTCCCGCTATCAGCGGATTGGGCGAAGTACCCAGCGCCATGATGACTTCATCGACAGGAATCTCAAATTCGGAACCGGCCACAGGAACCGGACTGCGGCGGCCGCTGGCGTCAGGCTCTCCCAGTTCCATCTGGATACAGCGCAAGGCGCGCACCCATCCTTTTTCATCGCCCAGGACTTCCACCGGATTGGTCAGCATCCGGAACTCGATGCCTTCTTCCCGCGCATGATGAACTTCTTCGGCACGGGCCGGCAGTTCTTTCTCGGTACGGCGATAGACGATCGTCACTTCTGAGCCCAGGCGAAGCGCCGTACGCGCCGCATCCATGGCGACATTGCCGCCACCGACCACGGCCACGCGTTTTCCGACGAAAATCGGCGTATCGCTGGAAGGATCGAACGCACGCATCAGATTGCTGCGCGTCAGGAACTCGTTGGCGGAAAAAACACCGTTGAGACTCTCGCCGGGAATGCCCATGAAACGCGGCAGACCGGCACCTGAGCCAACAAAAACGGCCTTGAACCCTTCCTTATCGAGAAGATCGTCGATGGTGACCGTACGACCCACCACGACGTTGGTTTCGATCTTGACACCCAGCGCACGGACACTGTCGATCTCGGGCTCCACCACCCGCAACTTCGGCAGACGGAATTCAGGAATCCCATACTGCAAGACACCGCCTGCCTTGTGCAGCACCTCGAAAATCGTGACATCATAGCCCAGCTTGGCCAGGTCGCTGGCACAGGCCAGACCGGAAGGGCCACTGCCCACAACGGCCACCTTGATGCCGTTGGCAGGGGCCTTTTCCACGGGCACACCGCCGTTTTCACGCGACCAGTCGGCCACGAAACGCTCCAGTTTGCCGATGGCCACCGGTTCGCCCTTCACCCCCAGGATGCAGCTGCCTTCGCATTGCGTCTCCTGCGGACAGACGCGGCCGCAGACAGCGGGCAGCGAGCTGTCACGCGCAATCACCGCAGCCGCCTCAGCAAAGGCGCCAGCCTTGACCTGCGCGATGAATTCCGGAATATGGATGCCCACCGGGCAGTGCTGCACGCAACGGGGATTGCGGCAGTTGAGGCAGCGGGAAGCCTCCAGCAAGGCCTCTTCTTCGTCATATCCGTAACATACTTCCTCGAAATTGTGCGCCCGGGCCTTCGGGTCCTGCTCGCGCACAGGTACGCGTCCAATCTTCTCTGCCATGTCAGTTCCTCCCGATTTTACATTTGTGATCTGCTTCCTGCTCCTGCGGACGATACAGCGTCTGGCGACGCAGAGCCTCGTCGAAGTCAACGGCATATCCGTCAAATTCCGGCCCTTCCACACAAGCGAAACGGACTTTTCCGCCCACTGTGATGCGGCAGCCTCCGCACATGCCCGTACCGTCGACCATGATTGTATTGAGGCTGACAACCAAGGGAATGCCGGAATCCTTCAGCGTCAGCGTCACGAATTTCATCATGATCATCGGGCCGATGGCCACCGCCTGGTCGTAGGTCTCCCCTGCTTCCAGCAGCAGCTTGATCTTTTCGGTAACCAGCCCGTGATGGCCCTCGGAACCATCGTCCGTGCAGATATACAGATGGTCACAGACGGCGGCCATCTCCTTCCGGAGAATCAGCAGGTCGGCCGTCTTGGCACCGACGATCACATCGACCTTCGCGCCACGCTCGTGCAGGTATTTCGCTTGCGGATAGACCGGTGCGGTGCCGAGGCCGCCAGCTACGAACAGGTAGCGGCGCCCGCGCAATTCGGCAACGGGAAGCTCCACGAAATCGGAAGGACGGCCCAGCGGGCCGACGACATCGGTGAAGCATTCTCCTTCCTCCAGCGCGCAGATCATCCGGCTCGATGCGCCGACAATCTGGGTGACGATGGTCACCGTCCCCTTCGAACGGTCGTAATCGCAGATCGTCAACGGAATCCGTTCACCTTCCGGCCGGGCGCGCACGATCAGGAACTGGCCCGGCAAGGCCGCGGCGGCGAGCCGCGGCACCTCCACGTCCATCAGGCAGATGGTGGGAGTCAGCATATTCTTTCTGGTTATCTTATACATAGCGACAAATTGCTAGGGAAGCCGGTCGAATCGGTATCCTTTTTTCTTCAAGTAACGGATGACTTCGTCGAGCCGGTTGTACAGGCGCTCGCTCTCCGGACGGTCGGGGTGGATACCCGGATGGATGAGCAGCAGTGTACCGTCCAGACCCTGCTCCTTCTCGAACTTCCAGAGTCCGTCGATGAGCGGCTGGGCCTGCTTGTAGTTCGCCATATCGGGCGTCGTATAATCGGCTGGCGTGCCGATGCCCGGTGTATAATTGACGACATGAAGGCCCATTCCTTCCAGGACATCCACGCTGAAATCATTGTAGTGTTCATACGGCGGAAGGAACCATCGGGCCGCCGCCCGCTCCACACCGAACTTCGCCAGCTCGGCATAATTGGCCTTCAGGTCCGTGATGATGCTGTCGGCGCTCATCAGCGTCGGCCGTTGCGGACCCCAGTCACAATACAGCACATGGCCGTCGGAATGCCCGCCCACATAGTGGCCATCCGCTACGATGCGGCGGATGACATCCTGATTGGGAACATGACGCATGCAGTTGCCGGTCAGGAAGAAATTGGCCTTGACCTTCTGCTTCTTCAAGGTCTTGAGAATGGTCTCAGCTCCATTGAAGTTTTCATCGGCCGTAAAACAGAGATAGATGACTTTCTGGTCGGGATTGACGCGGACGATGGCACCGTAACGGTCTTTCCGGGATTCAGGATGGCTGTCTTTCCAGGCACGGCCGCGGGCTTCAAGGGCAGCGGCGTAGGCCACCAGGCCGGCCGTGCCGTCCATGGTCGGCTCATTGCTGGCGTAATCGCCGATGTCATCGTGATAGACGGCCATGCCCTGGTTGTAACGGTCAAAAGCATCCTCCCGTGTCAGCGCAGCGCCCGCCCGGTCCAGAAAGAGCTGCCGCATGATCGGACCGTCTATCAGGCCGCCGAGCGGCAGGTCGCCGTTGACTTTCACATAAGAAGAATGCGGATCAGTCGGCGTGTCATGGCCCGGCAATTGTGCAACAGGCCAGCCGACGATCATCGACGTACCCCAGGGGTTGCAGCCGAAGAGCCAGTCACGCAAGGCGGTTTCATCTTCCCGGAACTGCCCGTCACCGGACACCTGCCCGTAAAGCCAGGCCTGCGTCACGGCTGCAGACGTCAGGTTGTTGGAGCACCACAGATACGGGACACCGTGCCGGAACGGATCGGATGCTCCCTGACGGCGGAGCCGTTCCAGGCCATCGCGCATGTATCCGGAAAACTCCGTCGTCACAGCGGCATCTTCGCCCGCCGCCAGCAGCCAGTGGCCCAGATTGATGAACGGATACCACTGGTAATGATGATATTCCTTGCCTTTCTGTCCGTCGATCCAGGGAGAATACGGCTCCAGCTCGCCCCAGTAGGAAGCCTGCTGCTTCCATTGCTCCCCTTTGCCCAGCGCATACAATGTAGCGGCAGCCAGTTCCAGATCATCGACCCAGCTGTCCTCTTCATAGAAATACGGCGAGATCACGCAGGCGGTCTGCGTGTTGCCAGGTTTCTCCAGCGCAAAGTCCCAGGCATCCTGCACCTTGCCTTCAATCTTCGCGGCAAAGTCCGGATACCAGGGCCGGATGACGTCAGCGCCCAGGGCGAACGTGGATGCGAATTTGGCTGCGATGGATGAAACGCCGGTCGTGCGGTTCACCTTATGTCCGGCAATCTGCGGCTCGCCCGTCACGAAATAGACCGGACGGCCCTTCCCGGGCCCGTAGCCATAATCCACGGAATCCAGATAGGGCAGGCGCATGCCGGCGTGATCGCGGTCATCCGCAATCTGGTTGTACATCTCGCGCGGAGCCGGATTCATCTTATCGAGCCAGTCGAGACCCCACTTCACCTCATCGAGAACGTCCGGAATGCCGTTGGCGCCAGGACGGCCCGTCGCATCGTACCGGTCTCCGAAAACCGAACGGTCCGCGGCATATTTCCAGGCAAAGGCCAGATGGTAGATGGTCGTCGCCGATGTAGTGGTGTACTGCAGATAATCGGTCGCATCGTGCCAGCCGCCCGTCACGTCGATATGCTCGCCCGTACGCGTGGGATGATACACGATGTAGCCGTCATGCTCATGGCACACGTGGTCATTGTAGGGATTGTCCCCGCAGCGCTGCTGCCGCAGATACGTCAGCAGGAAATCGGCCAGGCCATCATAGACGTCAGGGCCGATGCGGAAAACCGGTGAAACGGCCTCCCCGCAGACAATGTAGTAAGCACCCGGTGCCTGCAGTGACGAAAAATCAAGACGCCAGGCACAAGGGAAAGCCCATTTCCCGGCATCCTCCACACTACCTTCCCCCTTCAGTACCGGAGAATCCGTCAGGGCATCCCGCACTTCAAAGCCGGCCGGACCGGACTGTTCCGCCAACAGCACTGCAACCTTGCAGTCATCAGGCAGATAGCCCGCCTGGTTGACCCGGATCCGCATCTGCGCGGACAGCGGGGCGAGCACCAGGAGGGCTATCGTCAGGAGAAGGATCCTTCGCATGGTCCGGAATCTTTACTTCGGAAGCTGGGCACCGTAACCCTGTACGGCACCGAAGAGCATGAGGGCGTCTTCCACCGGATAGTGGTTGGCGAACATCGACACCTTCGACGACATCGTTCCGGTCATGTTCATGCCCATTGCCTGACGGAAGGTGTTGTTGGAAGAATTCGGGTCGTAGCTGAGCTTCTCGGAATACGTTGCACCGAGGAAGCCCTTCAGGTAAGCTTCGTTAATCTTGCCGTTGAAGAGGGCAGGATCAGTCACTTCCTTGTTGCCTTCCACGCGGGCGAGCTGCTCGACATCATCGAAATCAGCCACCCGTACCCGCAGGAACATGCCGCCGCCCGGCAAGGTGAGGTCGGCCTGCCGGTTCAGGAAGAACAGCGTGTTCTCGCAGGTCGTCACACGCTCGGCCTCCTTGGAAGCCGGGCTGTCCACATGCGTACGGTCGAGGCCGGAGAAGATGCTGCAGCCGATGATGTTGTGGTCGAGATAGCTGTCCATCTTCGGCATGTAACGGAAGCCGTAGCCCATGTCGCCGAAATCTTTCAGACGTGACCAGGTGAACAGGATCGTATTGTTGGTGAACTGCGTTTCGCTGTTGAGCGTTGCGGAAGCGCCGCGGAGCTCCACGGCGGCCATGCGGATGTTGACGAAGATGCAGTTGTCGATGATGATCTTCGTGGCTGCAGTCGAGCCGAGGATACCGAAATTCGGGCCGTTCAGGAAGGCGCAGTTGCGGATGGTGATATCGCATTTGGAGCCGGTCTGGATATAGACGAGGGCTGTCTCCGTCGTGTTGACACTTTCTTCGGGCACACCCGGAGCACCGATGCCGGCCGTTCCGATCGGCTGCATCATCGGGGTCTCGACACCTTCCGGCTGGCCTTCACCCCGCGGGTTGTAGGCGATGGAATTGCCGCGGTCCATGATCAGGCCGTCGAGCACGACCAGCGTATTGGGCTGCATGACGTTGATCTGGATGGTTCCCTGACCGGAAGCCGATCCATTGGACGTGGCCGTGGGCTGGATGTAGGTGCGGTGCGCCAGGATATCCCGTTCGGAGAAATCGGGATTGTAGCCGCCGATGATCGAAATACCCTTGTCAATCTTGATGTTACCACTGTTGAGCAAGCCGAAGTAGTTGCCTTCGGCCACGCGGATCACATCGCCGGACGAAGCCATCTCAATGGCTTTCTGGATGTTCTTGAACGGTTTCTCCATGGTACCGTCGTTGCGGTTCGAGCCATTGCTCTGGCTGACGAACCAGGTATTGCCGTTGTTCCCCGGCTTCGCCGTTGCGGAGGCGGATGATCCGGAATTTGACTGGGAAGCATTATTGTTCGTCGCCTGTCCGGCTTTTTCCCCAGCCTTCTTCAGTTTGTTGCCGAGGCTTTTCAGGTTCTGTGCCTGGGCGGGCATCGCGACCAGAAGTGCCGCGATGGCCAGCAGTATGAATCCAAAACGTTTCATCTAAGTTTATTATTTAAGGTTAATTTCGATATATGGCATCCTGGATACAATCTCCGGGCCACGGAGATCCAGCATCCAGCTTGCGGCACGGACAGCCGTTTCAGGAAGATCCTGCATGCGGATATCCTGCTCGGTACCCGTCTCGTTCATCATGGAAAGCAGCTGGTTGTACATCGGTTCAACCAGCGGGTACTCGACAACCCGGTATTTTTCCAGACCGGCCATCGTGGCGGCATACTGGATGGCGTCGGTCAGGCCGCCCCATTCGTCGACCAGGCCGATGCCGATGGCATCGCCGCCTGCCCAGACGCGGCCCTGGGCAATCTCGTCGACTGCCTCCGTCGCCAGGCCGCGGCCGGCTGCCACGCGGCCGACAAAGTCTTCATAGGTTTCATCGATCATCTTCTGCATCACGGCCACTTCACTCTCATCCAGCGGGGCCATGCCGCTGCCCAGCGAACCGTGCTTGTGCGTGGACACTTCGTAGACATTCAGATACAGGTTCTTCTTGAGCGCCTTGCCGAAACTCGGGATCAGACCGAACACGCCGATCGAGCCGGTCAGGGTACTCTTGTCAGAGAAGATCTTGTCGGCGCCGCAGCTGATCCAGTAGCCGCCCGAAGCCGCGTAGCCGCCATAGCTGGCCACCACGGGCTTATGCTGCTTCAGCAGTTCGATTTCGCGCTCGATGGCCGCCGAGGCCTGGACGCTGCCGCCCGGGCTGTTCACGCGGAAGACCACGGCCTTCACGGAAGAATCCGCCCGTGCCTTGGCGATTTCGCGGGCGAAATGATTGCCAATACTGCCCGATCCTTCATCATCCATCACGATTTCACCGTCGGCATAGATGACGGCAATCTTGTCCTTGGCGCGCAGATTCGGCTTGACTTTCGCCTCCGCATATTCTTTCAGGCCCACATAGTGCAGGTCCTTGGGATCCTTGACACCGCTCAGCGTGCAGAAATAATCGCGCACCTGGTCATCGTACCAGCGCTCGTCCACCAGGCCTTTTTCCAGAGCCGCTTCGCCCGTGGTGATCTCCAGGTTGTCGATCCAGGCGTTGAACTGTTCAGCCGAGAAATCACGGGAAGAAGCCACGGCATCGGCGATCACGCCCCAGATCGTGCCGAGCAGCGTTTCATACTGCTCCCGGTTTTCGGCGCTCATTTCGCTTTTGATGTACGGCTCGCCGGCCGATTTATATTTTCCGTGCCTAATGAGCTGTACATCGATGGCCAGATGATCGATCAGGTCCTTGTAGTACATCAGGTTGGAACTCATGCCCGTAATCATGCAGTCGCCATAGGCGTTGAGGATCACCTTGTCGGCCACGGACGCCATGTAGTACGGCCCGTTGGACAGGGCCTGGCTGTAAGCGACCAGCGGCTTGCCGCTCTCGCGGAAACGCGCCAGGGCGGCACGGAATTCCTCGGCCTGCGCGATATCCATGTTCAACTCGTCTGCCTTGAGATAGACGAACTTGATCTGGGGGTCGGTGGCGGCAGTCTCGAGCGCCCGGATGGCGTCGAGGAGGGAGACGCTCGTGCCCATGTTCATGCTGCCGGCCAGCGGATTGAAGGTGAAGGATTCCTTCCCCTGCTCTCCGATCGGCTGGGACAGGTCCACTTTCAAGATGGCGTTCTTGGGAATGACCGGTTCCTTATCCTTCCCGAACGAGGAGATGGCGGATCCGATGATCCAGAAAAAGAACAGATTGACCAGCAACAAGGCGAGCAGCGTTCCGAGGCAACCGCCGAATACGATTTTCCAGAAGGGTTTCATATCCTAATTTATGATGATTTATACATTTGCATTTTGCAAATATAGTCAATAATCTTTACTTTTGCACCAATGAAAAAAGCATCCGGAATCCTCTGCTGCCTGCTGGCCCTGGCCTACGTGTTCTCCTACACGGGCTTCGGCATCCACACCTGTCATGAAGATGGGAGCCGGCACTTCGTCTGGATGCTGGGCGATGTCTCCTGCGAGCAGATCCACCACCACAGCCACGATGCCGACCATGATCATGACCACGACCATGGCTGCTGCACGACAGATGTCTACGTGCTGACCGACGCTCAGGACAGCGACAGCGGCATCGACCGCGCCGCAGGCCTGCCGGACACCGGCCTCCCGCTGGTCATCGAGACCCCCTGTTTCGCCCAGACGCTCCCCGCCCATCTGCTTACGCAGATTTCGCACGCCCCGCCCTTGCCGGAGCATGCCTCCCTTTCCCGCCTTTCTGTTTGGTTGATCTGAGATGCTTATCGTCATTCCGGGCCTGCCCCGGAATCGTATGCATCAACTTCATGTCAACCCAACAGAAAACTCCATGAAAAGAATCCTCACATTCATAACGCTGTGCCTGAGCCTGGTGCCGGCCCTTGCACAGAATTTCCACGGCTACGTCTATTACCAGAAGCCAAACGGCGGCACTGAACCCCTGCCCTTCGCCCAGATCTACCACATGGAGCGCGAAAAGCTCATCGAGACAGACGCGAACGGCGAATTCACGCTGAAACTGAATGCCCGCGCCACGCTGATCGCCACCTACGTAGGTTACACGCGCGACACCGTGGTGGTGGAGCCCGGCACAGCCGAAGCCAGGTTCTACCTGACCGGAGAGAACGACCTCGATGAATCGAAGGTCGTCGCCCAGCAGTCCACGATGCCCAAACTCAAGAGCATCAAGATCGAAGTCATCACGGCGGCCGGCCTGTGCAAGATGGCCTGCTGCGCCCTGGCCGAAAGCTTCGAGAACTCGGCCAGCGTCACAGTCGGTTTCGCCGACGCCGTGACCGGCGCCCGCCAGATCAAGCTCCTCGGCCTCTCGGGCACCTACACCCAGATGCTCGACGAAAACCGGCCCGTGATGCGCGGTATCGCCTCGCCTTTCGGCATGTCGTTCGTCCCCGGCCAGTGGCTGGAGAGCATCCAGATTGCCAAAGGCCCCTCATCCGTCATCAACGGCCTGGAAGCCATCACCGGCCAGATCAACATGGAACACCGCAAGCCTACCGACGAGACCCCGCTCTTCATCCAGCTTTACGGCAGTTCCGACGCCATGTTCGAGGCCAACGTCGCTTCGGCCATCCAGTTCAACGAAAAGTGGAGCATGATCAACATGGCCCACGTGGGCGGAACGGCCTACAAGATGGACCATAACCAGGACGGCTTCCGCGACGAACCCGAAGACCTGCAGCTGAACTTCACCAGCCGCTGGCTCTACTACGCTCCGAGCGGCATGCAGATCCGATTCGGCGGCCGCTTCCTCAACGACGACCGTCTCGGCGGCCAGATGGACGCCACCAAGGACAACGCCTACAACCTGCAGAACAACATCTGGGGTTCCAAGATCCGCAACCGCGGCGTCAACGGCTACTTCAAGATCGGCGTGCCCCTTGCCGAGGACAACCACGCCAACATCGCCCTGGTGACCGACTTCAACCACCACGAATTCAATTCGTTCTTCGGCCTGAAGAACTACGACGCCACCCAGAACTCCGCCTTTGCCAACCTCATCTACCAGAACGAGATCAACGAATTCCACAAAGTGGAGTTCGGCGCCACCTGGCAGTATGACGACCTGCGCAATCTGAAACCCTGGTCCGACTATAGCCGCAAAGAGCACGCGATTTCGGGCTTTGGCGAATACACCTACACCTGGGAAGAGGCACTGACTTTCGTAGGCGGCGTCAATCTGGAATACAACACCCTTCACGGCTGGCTCTTCGCCCCTCGCGCCAACGTCCGCTGGGCGCCCGCCGACTGGGTGACGCTGCGCGCCCTCGGCGGCCGCGGCTACCGCACCGCCAACATCTTCACCGACAACCTCGGCATCTTCTCAACAGGAAAGGATATTGTCATCCCCAACAAGCTCGACCTGCTGGAAGACGCCTGGACCTGGGGCGGCAACGTGACCTTCTACCTGCCCTTCGGCGCTGAAGACACGGAGACTTACCTGAGTTTCGACTATTTTCACAATGACTTCAACAAGCAGGTGGTCGTGGACGCGGAGCGCAACATGCTGGCCATCGAATTCTACAACCTCGACGGAAAGTCCTACACCAACACCTGGCAGGTGGACTTCTCGGTCAATCCGCTGGAGCGCTTCAACATCACGGCGACCTTCCGCTACACCGACGCCAAGGTGACGCTCAAGGACCAGGGCCTCGTGGAACGGCCGATGACCAGCCGCTACAAGGGCGTGCTCAACATGCAATACGCCACGGCCATGAACAAGTGGACCTTCGACTTCACGGCCCAGCTCAACGGCCCGATGCGGATTCCCAGGTACGCGGCGGAAGTCTGGGACATGGAGACATCGCCGGTCTATCCGATGCTCTACGCGCAGATTACCCGCAAGTTCAGGGGCATCGATGTCTACGTAGGTGCCGAGAACATCCTGGGCTACCGCCAGCACCATGCCATCATCGGTGCCGAAGACCCGTTCGGTCTCAACTTCAGTGACGGTGGCATGCACACGATGACGTCGTCCTCTCATATCCCGCAAATTTTCGACGCCAGCAACGTCTGGGGTCCCCTCATGGGCCGCAAGATTTATATTGGACTTCGGTATACTCTTTGGAAATAACAATCAAAACCATACAACCATGAAACGCTTTTTATTTCTCACCCTCACCCTGCTCCTCATGGCCGGCACCGCCGCTTTCGCCCAGGACAAGAAACAGAAAAAACAGGCCGATATCCAGGAAGTGACCTTCGTCACCACCATTGACTGCAAGAACTGCGTCAAGAAAGTCGAAGCCAACCTCCCCTACGAGAAAGGCATCAAGGACATGAAAGTCAACCTTGACGACCGCACCGTCTGGATCAAGTACGACGCCGCCAAGACCGACAAAGAGAAACTCGCCGCCGCCATCGTGAAACTCGGCTACGAAGCCGAAGAAGTCAAGCCGGCCGAGGAAGAAAAGAAATAGCTGCTACCGTCCGCGTGGCAGCGGTGATTTTGAAGCGGTCGTCGATGCGGCGGCCGAGGATGGCGACGATGATTTCGTCGCCATTTTCATTTTGTGTGGTGACCACGATTTCGCGCTCCTTCTGCGCTACGTCCAATTTCAAGTCGGTGAAGAAATCGCTCAGCAGGCGGGAACCTGCGTGCATGCCGAAGGGGCGGAAGCGGTCGCCAGGACGCGGAGCGCGCGCCGACAGCGGCAGACGCACCAGGTCAGCATCGACGAACAGCACGTCCTCCGGCTTCCGTTTCGGATCGAAGCCCGGCGTCACTGTGAAGGTCCGCACGTCGAGCCGGGCAGTAAGGTCGTCCGGCGTCAGTGTCAAAGGATAGACGCGCAACTCCCGGCGGTCCTTCACCAGCCGGTGCGTCGCCGAAATGAACGTCTTGCCGCTCAAGCCGTCCAGCGAACGCTCAATCTGCTCCAACTGGTCAGCATTGAAACCGTAGCCCTCCAGCAGCCGGTAGAGCCACCAGCCGGTCTGTTCCTGTTGCCGCAACAACGGGATGTCAATGACCAGCACCCCGTCCTGTTCCCGGCAAAGCGTGTCCCGACCAGCCGAGAATACTCCGTCGAGCAAGGCCTCCATCTGGCTGAACTGCCGCATTTCCCGCCGGAAAGTCTGCAGGAACGAAGGATTGATGGCCGCCAGTTCGGGGAAAACCCGGTTCCGAATGCGGTTACGGGCGAAAGATACATCTGTGTTGGTCGAATCCACCCGGAACGGCACGCCGGCACGTACTGCATGGGCTTCGATTTCCTTCCGGGAGAAACCCAGCAGCGGCCGGATGATCCGGACACCCTCAGCACCCGGCAGCGGCACGTCTTCCCGGATGCCGCTCATCCCCCGCATGCCCGTGCC
>JAEETO010000071.1 GCA_016290385.1 Bacteroidales bacterium
AAAGCTGGCAACCCCTCCGCAGTACAGGACTACCTCTACACCCTCAACAAGACCCGCGACAGCGAGTACCAGAAGAGCACGAAGACCGGCGACGACCTCCTCGACGAGATCTACACCTACCGTCGTATCGAACTCTGGGGTGAAGGCCACCGCTTCCTCGACCTGAAGCGCCTCAACATGGCCCTCGACCGTACCGGCGCCAACCACGTGCCGGCCGTCGCCTCGGTGATGGAAGTTCCTGCCGGTGACATCCGCTGGAAGTTCGCCATCCCGCAGGACGAGATCGACGCCAACGACCTGATCGATCCGAACGTGAACAAATAACCGGATCCGATACAATGAAAAAGGGCGGCCCGTTCGGGACCGCCCTTTTTGTTTGCTTCGTCAGGCTACCAGCTGACTTTCAATAAATAGGGGACACCGTTCAGGACATCGGTGCGGCCGATGTACTGGACGCCGTAGAAAGTATCTACGGTATCGACCGTCGTGTCGCAGAAGACGGAGATATAGTAGCGGCCGGGCTTCTCGACGGGAATCGTCAGGGTTTTGTCGCTGCCGTGGCGGAGGTCCTTCCAGCGGGCGTTGTCGCGGAAAGCGTAGTCTGTTCCGTCCGCGAAGAGCCAGAGATCGAAGCGGTCGGTCCACTTGGCCGGGGCGGTGAGCTCGACTTTGATTTCAGAGACACCTTTGGGCACATCCACGGCGAAATGGTGGTACTGGCGGTCGCCGATGCGGGTGAAGTCGGGGTCGTTCTCATCTGTGGAGCGGACCATCTCACGGGTTTCCCCGTTTTTCAGGACGCCTTTCAGGCGCGGCGTGCCGTTGCCGTCCATCGCGTAGCGGAGCAGGGCTGCCATAAGTTCCAGCCGGTCGCCTTCCACCATCCGTTCGGGGTGCGAGCCGATGACCACGATGCGGCCCGTCTGTGCATTCTCCTTCCAGGCCCACGCACTGACCTTCTGGTGGATGGATTTCTTGAGTTTCAGCGTGTCGCCGATGTAACGCAGCAGGATTTCCGTTCCTTCCGGCACATTTTCCTCCATGTAGGCGTAGCAGCCACCGTTGTGCCGGATGCTGTCGATCTGCATGTCGCCCCCGAAATCATAGTATTGCAGCAGGGGAGAGCCCGGCTCCACGGTCATGCCCGTGGCGGATTTCTCCAGGCCCGTGCCCACCACCCAGCCCGGGTAGATGCACAGATAGTCGGGGCGGGGGACATAGCCCGTGTCGCGCACCGAGCCTTGGGCGACCATGAAGGCGCCGGCACAGGTTCCCACGTAGCTGCCACCATTCTTCAGGAAGGTACGGAAGCGTTCGCGGCCTTCCGCTGTCAGCGATTTCGTGTGGCCGAGGGCCTTGCCGCCATTGACGTATACCACGCGGAAGCGAGGGGCGCCGTCTGGGTAAAGAAGGGCCCCGTTCTCGTCAAGCCGGTTCCCTACCAGGAGATAGTTCTGCATCAGCGTGTCGAGCGAGGTCATCTGGAGGCGTTCGGCGGTGGAGAGCTGCTCCATCGTCAGGCCCAGCCAGTCGGCGGCGGGCAGGTCGGGGTAGGAGTTGAGCGAGCAGCCGCCGTCCATGAAGAGGTCTTTGTAATAGCCTTTGTCGCCGGCTTTCTGCGCGACAGGCTGTGCGAAAGCGGCCGTGCACGCCATTGTGAAGGCGAGCACGGCCGTTGCCAAGTGTATTCTTTTCATTGTCAGTAAACTTTCGCGACTTCGCGGCCCTGCATTACGCTCAGGCCGTTGTGCGCCAGTGCACCCATCTCGTCTTCGCCGGGATAGATCTTCACCGGGGCGATCCAGTCGACATAGGAGGCCAGGTCGGCCATCATGCCCTTGCCGTAGGCGATGCCGCCCGTCACGAGGATGGCGTTGACCTTGCCCTTGAGCACGGCGGCCATGGCGCCGATTTCCTTGGCGATGTTGTAGAGGTATGCGTCAGCGATGAGCTTGAAGTGCGGGTCGTCCACCATCTTGCGTTCGATTTCCATGAAATCGTTAGTGCCCAGGTGGGCCACCGTGCCACCCTTTCCGTTGATCATCTTCTTGACTTCCTGCGGGGTATATTTGCCGGAGAAGCAGATGTCGGCCAGTTGCTGGGCTGGGAGGGCGCCGGAGCGCTCGGGGCTGAACGGGCCGTCGCCGTTGAGGGCATTGTTGGTGTCGATCACGCGGCCCTTGCAGTGGGCGCTGACGGAGGTTCCGCCGCCCAGGTGGACGACGATGAGGTTCAGGTCTTCATATTTCACGCCCTGCTGCGCCGCATACATCTTGGCGATGGCTTTCTGGTTGAGTGCGTGGAAGATGGAGATGCGTTTGAAGAGGGGATGACCGGCCACACGTGCCAGGTCGCAGAGTTCGTCGACCACTACCGGGTCGGTGATGAAGGCTCGGCAGCCGATTTCCTGGGCGATGGCATGGGCCAGGATGCCGCCGAGGTTGCTGGCGTGCTCGCCGTATTCGCCGCTTCGCAGGTCTGCGAGCATGCGTTCGTTGACTTCATAGACGCCGGAGGGAATGGGACGCAGCAGGCCGCCGCGTCCCACGATGGCGGTGATTTCCTTGAGGGCGATATCGTTCTCCTTCAGGGCGTCGACGATCATTCTCTTCCGGAACTCGAACTGCGAGACGATGTTGGGGTATTTCCCGATTTCCTCGGCAGAATGGCGGAGGGTCTTGGTAAACACCTGCTCGTAGTCATCGAACACCGCGATCTTGGTCGAGGTGGAGCCGGGATTGATGGCAAGGATCTTCATTTTGTCGGCTTATTTGGCTGTCAGTGCGGCCAGGGCGATGGAGTTGAGTTTGGTGTCGATGCTGTCAGCGCGGCTGCTGAGCACGCAGGGGGCCATGCCGCCGGCCATGATGGCTGCCTGGCGGACGCCGGTGCAAAGCTTGGAGTTGACTTTGTAGAACACGTTGGCGCTCTCGATGTTCGGGAAGAGGAGGCAGTCGGCGTCGCCGGCCACTTCGCTCTTGACTTTCTTGATGGCGACGGATTCAGGGTCGATGGCCACGTCGATGGCCAGCGGGCCGTCGACGACGCAGCCGGCGATCTGTCCGCGGTCGGACATCTTGGCCAGCAGGGCGGCCTCGACGCAGGCGGGCATGCCGTCGAGCATCTGTTCGGTGGCGGCAATGGCGGCGACTTTCGGTTTCTCGATGCCGAGGGCCTTGGCGGTGGCGGCAAGGTACTTGCAAATGGCGAGTTTCTGCTTGAAGTCCGGGGCCGGGATGACGGCCATGTCGCTGACGATCATGAGCTTGTGGTAGTTCGGGTTCTCAATCACGGCTACGTGGCTCAGGACGGCCTTCGGCGGCAGGAGACCGCGCTCCTTGTTGAGGATGCCGCGCATGTATTTGTCGGTGCTGCAGAGGCCTTTCATCAGGATGTCCCCATCGCCGTCGCGGACCATGGCCACGGCCTGGGCGATGGCATCCAGTTCTTTCTTGTTGTCGATGATCGTGAAGATGGACGGGTCGATCTTCTCATTCCGGCAGACTTCGAGGATTTTGTCCTTGTCACCCACAAGGGTGACTTCGACGATGCCTTTTTCGAAGGCCTTGGCGGCGGCGGTGATGGTATGATCATCCACGCCCCAGGCGGCGACCATACGTTTCTTATCCCGTGAACGGAGGGTTTCAAACAGTTCGTTAAAATTGGTAATCATTTCAGTATCGGGTTATTTATTGTTTACAATATTCATGGTGTCGGTGGCAATCACCAGTTCTTCGTTGGTCGTTACGGCCACGACTTTGACTTTCGATCCGGGACGGGTGATGACGACATCCTTGCCGCGGACGGCGTTGGCCTGGGCGTCAAAGTCCACGCCGAGGAATTCGAGGCCTTCGCAGACCTGCTCACGGACCGGCCAGGCGTTCTCGCCGATGCCGCCCGTGAAGACGATAAGATCGACGCCGCCGAGGACGGCCGCGTAGGCGCCGACATATTTTTTGATGCTGTAGGCCAGCATTTTGCGTGCGAGAATGGCGCGTTCGTTGCCGGTCTTGGCAGCGGCTTCAATGTCGCGGTTGTCGGCCGATACGCCGGAGATGCCCAGCAGGCCGCTCTTCTTGTTGAGCAGGGCGTTGACCTGGGCGAAATCGAGGTTTTCTTTTTCCTGGATGAAGGTGACGGCGCCGACGTCGAGGTTGCCCACGCGGGTTCCCATTACCACGCCCTCGACCGGGGTGAAGCCCATCGAGGTATCGATGCTCTCGCCGTTCTTGATGGCGGTGATGGAGCTGCCGTTGCCCAGGTGGCAGGTGATGATGCGGCTCTTCCTGATGTCCATGCCGACGAATTTGCAGGCTTTCTGGGCCACGAACTTGTGGCTTGTGCCGTGGAAACCGTAACGGCGCAGGCGGTATTTCTCATAGAAGCGATAGGGCAGGGCATACATGTAGGCATAGTCCGGCATGGTCTGGTGGAACGAGGTGTCGAACACGGCGACCTGCGGTTTGCCTGGCATCAGTTTTTCGACGGCCTGGATGCCCATCAGGTTGGCGGGATTATGGAGCGGCGCGAGTTCGCAGCAGCGGCCGATCTTGTCCATCACGTCGGGGGTCACGCGGACGCTCCGGTCGAAGAATTCGCCGCCGTGGGCCACGCGGTGGCCGACGGCATCGATGCGGTCGAGCGATTCGATGACGCCTTCTTCCGGGCTGACCAGTGCGTCAAGCACGATCTTGATGCCGGCGGCGTGGTCGGGGACTTCGGATTCACCGATCCGTTCGACAAGGCCCTTTTTCATGAGGGTGAAATCTTCGGCGCTCCGCATGTCAAGCAGCTGGTATTTCAGCGAGGAGCTTCCGCAGTTCAGGACAAGGATAATCATATCTTTTTTTGTTTTTAGGGGATTCTTATCATGCAAAGTTAGGAAATTTTCAGTATCTTGCTGAAAAATTGAAAAGGATGCGGCAAGGTAGGATGATCATCTGGTGTGCGCTGGCCGTTCTGGCCGGCAATGTTTTGGGCGATTTGCTTGAACTTCATCCTTTTGTATATCTGCTTCTTTCGCTGGTCTTTGCCGTCGTTGCGGTACGACGGACACGCTTATCTTGGCTGCTGGTCTGCATGGGAATGCTGGGCGCGGCGGCAGTGCAGGTCGGGCGGATGCCGCCCGTTGCCGGGCCTTCATCGCTCGCGGTCTGGGCATCCGGCTGCAAAGCATCGTTCTCCGCCTGGCTGGGCCGCCTTCTGCCGGCCGGCGACGAATTGTCGGTGCTGCAGGCGCTGTCGATCGGTGACAAGAGCGGGCTGGACCGTGACCTTCGTGCCGCCTATCGCGAAAGCGGGGCCATGCATCTGCTGGCGTTGAGCGGGCTGCATGTCGGACTGGTTTATGCCTTGTTGGGCTGGCTGTTGCGGCCGTTGGGCGGCAGCCGGCCGGCCCGGCTGCTGCGCAGCCTGTCCATCCTTGGCTTTCTATGGACCTATGCTGTCATCACGGGCCTGAGCGCGTCGATCTCCCGTGCCGTGCTGATGATTACGTTCTATGAAGTATCGGGTCTGTTGTCGGGCGACCGTGACGCGCTTTCTGCGCTGTCCGGCAGCGCCTTGCTCCTCATGCTCTCCCGTCCCGAGTCGCCCCGCGACATCGGTTTCCAACTCTCCTACACGGCCGTTTTGTCCATCCTTCTGCTGCATCCCCGGCTCTCCGGTCTCCTGCAGACGCGTTCGCGTCTTTTGCGCCGCGTGTGGGAGCTGCTCTGCGTCAGCCTTTGCTGCCAGGCCACCTGCGGCGTCCTGGCCTGGCTCTATTTCGGATCGTTTCCGCGCTACTTCCTGCTGACAACGCTGCTGGCCATCCCCCTGACCACCCTCATTCTCTATACCTCCGCCGCCACCTTCGCCGCCGCCGGCCTCTCCGCCCTGTTGCCCATTCTTGATCCCATCTCTTCCCGGATCATCGAAGCCCTCCGCTGGCTCCTCCATCTGCTCAACACCCTTATCCGCCTCATCGCCTCCCTTTGATTTTTTTTACCCTTTCTTCCTGCTACCGTCCGTCGGGTCGCTTTCTTTTCGCTGCAATGTACGCATCAGTCGTTCAGCGCCTTACACAAAGTCCTCCCCTTCGTCGCAGAGGGGAGGACTTTTTACAAGCGCCTGACAATCAGCTGCGTTCATTGCAGCGAAAAAAAGTGGTTCAGCAGCCTGTCATCGGGGTAAAAAGGCAAACTGGTCTTGAATGTTGCCGGTCACGAGGTTATGGACGGTGATGACCAGTCTACCATCGCGGATAGCACCTTCGATAACGGTCGGGAATTTTCCTGCGTCCTCGTGGCGTTTGTCCCCTGAGCCGGTGAAGCCCATCTCAGGTCCGCCGCCGACGATTTGCGCCCAGGGGCGGTCGGCCGTCGGTTCGTCGTAGCGGTAACGATGTTGATGAGCGGTGATAATCAGCTGACAGCCTGCCGCTTCCAATAGTGGCATCCACATGCGGGCACAAGTGCGCTGCCAGTAAGCATAGTCCGTGCTATACTGCGGATCGCTGTCAGCGGGCGCCACATCACCCGGATTGTGCCGGGGATTGCTGTCGAACAGCGGGATATGGCAACACGCCACTAGATAAGGAGCCGAACGGATCTCACTGCGCGCAAGCGCGTCGCGCAACCATTCTGTCTGTGCTTCGCGGTAGGGCCCGCTGGTAAACAAGCCTGCGAATTTCGGGTTGGTATCGAGCTTGTCCTCAGCGGTGTCCAGACCGATTAATGCTATGTCTCCCAGACGAATGGCATAGTTCCGGCCCAGGTCCCAGTCGCGGGGCAGCCGCTCCTCAGGTTGTCGAAACATCCACACGCGTTCCAGATGGCGGTTGGCCATTCCGCGGTTGTCGTGGTTGCCCGGACAGAGAAGATACGGTATCTCAGCAGCATAATCCTTCCGCTCAATGGCAGGATTCAGGAAAATGCGGACTTGGTCCTCGACGGTCTCCTCCACATTGCTGGCGTCGCCGTTCCAGACAACACAGGCCGGTGCCAGTTCGGCGATTTTTTCGATGGCAAGGCCGAAAGGCTCCATGCGGACATGCGTGTCGTTGATAACGCAGAAATGGGCGTCTGTTCCTTCTCCGGCCGTCGAAAAGCTATAAATTCGTGGATCTTCTTCGTTCCCAAGGACTTTCATCTTGTATCCGCCTTCATAGCTGATACGGTCGGCGCCAATCTGGTAGAAGTATTTCGTGGACGGCTTGAGGCCGGTCATGCGGACACGGATGACCCGGTCGTCCAAATCGGTGACACGGTAGCCGCCGCACAGCACTTTTCGGGCATCCGACAGGTCAGGACGCTCACCCACAAGCACATAGCCATTCGCTAGCGCGCTCACGGCAAAGGCGACACCCATGGACGTAGCCGCGAAATTCTGTAGCATCGGCGCCGAAACGATGAGTCGGTCGCCTACGGGCTCCTCGGTTCGTGCTGCATCCGGAACGGCCTCAGCTTCAGGCCCTTCGTCCATTGGAGCTAAGGTAGATGCCTTCAACAATTCACCCGTACCCGCCGCCGCAGCCAGCAGCGCCGAAGTCTTGATAAAGTCTCTGCGTTTCATGCTTGCTAATTTACGGATTTCTTCCCGTTCCAGCAAGCTTTTTCCTTCTTTCCGCTGCAATGTACGCAGCAGTCATTCAGCACTTTATGAGAACTCCTCCCCTTGAAAAAAAAGGGGACGAGTTCTTGCAAACGGCTGTTAATCAAATGTGTACATTGCAGCGGAAAGTTGAGGCGGACGGCACAGGGCGCCGTTATTTTTCGTAACTTGCAGACAATTATGACCGGCTTCTCCCTCATCATCGCATTCGTCGTGGCAATTGTGGCCATGATCCTGCTCATTTCGAAATGCAAGGTGCATCCGTTTCTGGCCATCCTTATCGTATCGCTGGTGCTGGCGCTGCTGGCGGGGATTCCACTGCGGCAGATACCGGGCGTCATCGGCAGCGGATTCGCCGGGACCTTTACAAGCATCGGCATCGTCATCATTCTGGGCGCATTTATCGGCGCCGTTCTGGAAAAAACAGGCGCCGCCTTCAAACTGGCCGACCTGGTCATCCGGCTGGTCGGGCGGAAACATCCGGAGCTGGCCATGGAACTGATGGGCTGGGTGGTTTCGATTCCCGTATTTTGCGACAGTGGTTTCGTTATTTTGAATCCCATCCGGAAGGCATTGGTGCGTCAGACCGGGACATCGAGCGTCGCCATGACAATGTGCCTGTCGTGCGGCCTCTACATCGCCCACGTCTTCATCCCGCCCACGCCCGGTCCGCTGGCTGCGGCCCAGGCGCTCGGCATGGAGAACAACCTGCTGCTGGTCATCGGGATAGGTGTAATTTGCTCCATCTTTCCGCTGATTGCTGGATACTTTTTCGCACGGCACTCCGGACGGAAGGTCAAGAGCGCCGACGAGATGGCCTGCAGCAACGAGACCGTCAAGACCTACGAAGAACTGAAAGCCGAATATGGCAAACTGCCCGGTGCGCTGGACGCTCTGGCGCCGATTCTCGTGCCCATCCTGCTGATGGGCGTTGCCTCATTCGTGTCCATGACGCACGGTGACAGCAAGTTGGCCGACATCCTGATTTTCCTGGGCACGCCCGTCATGGCCCTTTCGGTAGGTGCCGTATTGGCTATTATCCAGCTGTTTAACGCCGGAAAGGGCAAAGATTTCTATACGCTGACCAACGATACGCTGAAGACCGTCGGCCCCATCCTCTTCGTAACGGCGGCGGGCGGTGTGCTGGGCAAGGTCATCGCCTCGTCCGACATGGTAAACTTCATCACATCTCACGCCGAAACATTGAAGGCCATCGGTATCTTCTTCCCGTTCCTGCTGGCCGCCGTGCTCAAAAGTGCGCAGGGATCCTCCACCGTGGCCATCACTACGACGGCAGGCATTGTGGCGCCGCTGCTGGCCGCCCTGGGCTTCGCTACGCCGGTCGACGCGGCGCTGGTCGTGGTTGCTATCGGCGCCGGTGCCATGACTGTTTCCCACGCAAACGACTCTTATTTCTGGGTCGTCACCAGCTTCGGCGAACTGACTCCGCAGGATGGCTACCGCACCCAGACGATGATGACGCTGGTCATCGGCCTGGCCGCCATGCTGGAAGTATTCATTCTCAGCCTGATATTCTAATACCCTCGTTTTGATGGCATCACAATCTAAGACCAAAACCAAGGACAAAAACAAAACGGACCGGAAGACCAACGGCACGCTGATCGTCATCGCGCTGGTGGTGGTCGGTGTCATCAGTTATTTTGCCATTCCCGTCGTACAGGCATTCATGAAACGTGTGCTTGTCGGATGGAAAGGCCTGGTTTATCTGCTCGGAGGCGCATTGGTCCTCGAGGCCTGGTTCCTGCTTATCGGCTACAGAGGCAAGGCGTTGCTCTACGCTCTGGGCATCCTGTTTTTTACAATCCTCTGTATCTGGCTGGCCCTCAACTTCGACATGGTCTGGGACTCGATGGTCTCCACCCTCGGTCTCTGGCCGACCATCCTCATCGTCCTTCTGGGAACTCTTGGACTCTGGTTCGTCATCAGGGTGCTGCTTTGATTATTTTTTGTTGCTCCTGGCGCTGCAACGGACGCATCTGATTTTCAGATATTTACAGAAAGTCCTCCCCTTGTTTATGAAGGAGGGGGACTTTGCGTAAGACGCTGAACGACGGATGTGTACATTGCAGCGGAAAAGGGGACAGGGATGGCGGGTGGCGAAATACGATTTGCATAAAACAAAATTGTTCCCGATCTTTGAAATGCAGTAGTTGCACGGTGCGGCTCCTGTCAAATCATTTAAGAGGCGAACGATATGAAGGGAAGGAAAAAACCGATTGTCAGGGCAGATGCCGTACACCATGTTTATCAGAACACCCGGAAAGGGTACTTGATTTTCTACTCCGTCAAGGACTATCTGATTTTATTTTCTGTCATCACGGTCGTTGCCTGCAGATACGGGATCAAGATCCTGGGTATCAGCATGATGCCCGATCATATCCATCTCATTGTCTATGTGCGGGACCCAGACCGGTTCAGGGCGTTCGTCAGGGACTATACCAGCATCTTTACGAAACTCTACAACCGGCATTACGGACTGACGGGTCCGTTATTCAATACGCCATTCGGATGTGCGCCCAAGTTCATCCACAAAAAGATCCGCACGGCCATCGCCTACGTTTACAATAATCCCGTAGAAGGCCATCTGGCGCTCAGGGCAGAAGAGGGCCAGTGGAACTTCCTGGCCTATGCCAACGAAAAGTATCCTTTCTCAAAGAAATTACGAATTGACAAAGCCCGTTGGGCGCTTCGAAAAGCGCTCTATACCGTGAAAGCTTGCCGTAAAAATAGGAGATGGTTGGATTATACTGAAATCGAGAAAGTTACAGAGAATCTCCCGCGCCGCGAACTCCAACAGCTCACGGACTACACGATCAGAAAATACAATTGCATCGATTATGAAGCGGCAATCGCGTATTACGGATCATACGAAGAGATGGTGACGGCCCTGAATGCGAATACCGGCAGTGAGTATGACTTAAAGGAAGATACCTATGCCAAAGATTATCGAATCTACAAGACGATGATCCTGATACTTTGTCATGGCAAAAAGATGGAAACGATGGAGAAAGTGCTCAATCTTCCCCGCCCGGAAAGGTATCGATTAAGATGGAGCCTGATACGGAATAAAGGAGCGACAGATAAGGAGGTTGCCAAATTACTGCGCCTTTGAACGGGGAAGGGCGGCGAGCAAGGCGCGGCATCCTTTGAGGATGTCGTCAAAGGCAGTCTCGAAATCGCGGGTGTACCAGGGATCGGCGACATTTCTGTGTTCGCCGGCATAGTCGAGCAGCAGGCGGATTTTGTTGTCCGGATCGCCGCCGGCGATGCGACGGATGCCGCGGATGTTGGCTTCATCCATGGCGATGATCAGATCATATTTCTCATAATCAGATGCTTTCATCTGACGGGCAATTCTTTGTCCGTCGTAAGGAATGCCGTACTGGCGCAGGATAGCCGCTGCCGGCGGATAGATTGGATTACCCCATTCCTCCTCACTGACGGCGGCCGAGGCAATCTCGAATTCGTCGGAACGGCCGGCCTCGGCGGCCAGATGCTTCATGATGGCCTCGGCCATCGGGCTCCTGCAAATGTTGCCCAGACAGATGAACAAAATCTTCGTCATGGATGTTGTATTTCCGCTATTTCGTGAACAAAACCGGAAAACGCTTCTGAACGCGATTCGAGCAGCCCATGCGTGGCATTTTTCATGACGAACAGTTGCTTGGCAGGCGCATTTACCTGTTGGAAGTATTCGCAGGCAAGCTCAAAATTGGTCTGGTAATCCATGTCACCATCGATATTGTAAAAAGGCATCGCGTAATCGTATCTACCGAGAAGGGACATGTTTCTAAAACCCTCTGAATTCAAGAATACATAATAGGGTTCAAAACAATCATCCATATTACCCAGAACGGTCACATAATCCTTCAACGAATAGTTGGGATTGAAAAGCGCCGTAAAGAATACATTGTAGTCGGTCCCGTCTTTCATCATGTCATAGCCGTATCGCTTCAGGATTTTGTTCCGCAAAGCCAGATAATCGAGTCCTGCATGCCGGTTGGGATACCATCGTTCAACGATTTCCCTGCCTTCCGGGTCGTCTTTTGACCATTCCAACGAGGCCTCGTAAAGGCGCTTTTCGTTTTCAGCATCATCGATAAACTGCCCCGTTCCGATAAAGGCTTCGTAATAGTCGGGATACTTAAGCGCCAGATTTGCACCGAAATAGGATCCCCAGGAGTGTCCGAGCAAGGTGATCTTGTCCACATGCAAATGCTTGCGCAGGAACTCCGTCATCGCCACCCCGTCCGCCATCATAATGTCCGCGGAAATGGTTTCCCGGTTGGACTTGTCGTAACTCTTTCCACATCCGCGCTGATCCCAGGTAACCACCGTGTATACATCACTCCACTTTCTCGTGAAAGCATAGTCAAGTATGCTTGTCGAACTACCGGGTCCGCCGTGAAGATACAGGAGAACGGGGTTGTCAAGGTTCTGCCCATAGATATTGATCCATTGTCTCGAACCATTGATATCCATGTACATGGACTCATTGATGCCCCCATCCGGTGTACGTTTGTTCAAGCCCATGCCG
>JAEETO010000072.1 GCA_016290385.1 Bacteroidales bacterium
GCGCAGGATGGAGATGGATTCGGCCACGGTAGGCTCGTCGACCATCACCATCTGGAAACGGCGCTCCAGGGCCTTGTCGGTCTCGAAGTATTTCTGGTATTCGTCGAGCGTCGTGGAGCCGATGGCCCGCAGTTCGCCGCGCGCCAGGGCCGGCTTCAGGATATTGGCCGCGTCCATGGCGCCGCTCGTGCGGCCGGCGCCGACGAGGGTATGGATCTCGTCGATGAAGAGGATGATCTGGCCGTCGCTTTCGGTCACGGCCTTGACCACGCCTTTCAGGCGCTCTTCGAATTCGCCCTGGTACTTGGCGCCTGCGATCAGGGCGCCCATGTCCAGGGAGTAGATTTCCTTGGTTTTCAAGTTCTCAGGCACGTCTCCATTGACAATTCGCTGGGCGATGCCTTCAGAGATAGCGGTCTTGCCGACACCGGGCTCGCCGACCAGGATCGGGTTGTTCTTGGTCCGGCGGCTCAGGATCTGCAGGACGCGGCGGATTTCCTCGTCGCGGCCGATGACCGGATCGAGTTTGCCGTTGCGCGCACGCTCATTCAGATTGATGGCGTACTTGCCGAGCAGTTCCAAATTTTCCTTATTCATATTCTTAACCTCCTATTTTATCGTAAAACGTTCGTCCCAGACAAATCAAAAAAACGGCCAATCCCGGAAATGTGACATTTTGTCAGTGTTGTGAATGTCAATCCATTTTGCTATATTTGTAGGTTGTAAGCAGAAAATTTTATCAATTAATACTTCAAATCAAGCACTTATGAAGAAATTCCTTCTTATTGCAGTCGCGCTCATCAGCCTGACCGCCGTGGCGCAGCCCCCTATGGGCCCCATGCCGCCCAAGCCGGAAGACGGCTTCAAATTCACCGTCGTGAAAGAGAACCCCATCACCTCCGTGAAGAACCAGGCCAGCACCGGAACCTGCTGGTGCTTCTCCTCCCTCTCGTTCATCGAATCGGAAGCCATCCGCATCAACAAGCTCAAGGAAGCCGACTATCCCGACCTCTCCGAGATGTTCGTCGTGTCGCACGCCTATGCGGACAAGGCCGTCAAATACATCCGCGTCGACGGCGCCCTCAATTTTGCCCAGGGCAGCTCCTTCGGCGACCTGATGGTCGTGCTGCGGAAATACGGCATCGTGCCCGACGAGGTGATGCCCGGCCTGAACTACGGCACCGACCGCCACATGCACGGCGAACTCCTCGCCGGCCTGAAGGGCTACATGGACGGTATCCTGAAGAACCCCAACCGCAAGCTCTCCTCCGCCTGGTATCCGGGCCTTCAGGGCATCCTGGCCGCCTACCTCGGCCCCATCCCCGAGACCTTCAAGTACAAGGGCAGGGAATATACCCCGGAAAGCTATTTCAAGAGCCTGAACGTCAACCTGGACGACTATTACGATTTCACCTCCTGGACCCACCTCTCCTACTACGAGAAACACCCCGTGGAAGTGGCCGACAACTGGCGCTGGGAAGATGCATTCAACGTGCCGATGGACGAAATGATGGCCATCATCGACAACGCCGTCATGAACGGCTACACCGTGGCCTGGGCCTCTGACGTGAGCGAGCAGGGCTTCACCCGCGACGGCATCGGGATAGTGCCCGACATGGCCGCCATCCAGAAACAGGCCGAGCAGGCCGGCAGCGACCAGGCCCGCTGGGTCGGCGCCGCAGCCCCCGGCCAGCGTCCGAGCTTCAACAAGCCCGTCCCGGAACTGGATATCACGCCGGAACTCCGCCAGCAGGGCTATGAAGAGAAGACCACGACCGACGACCACGGCATGCAGATCTACGGCATCGCCAAGGACCAGAACGGCAACAAATACTATATGGTGAAGAACTCCTGGGGCGAGACCGGCAAATACAAAGGCCTGTGGTACGTCTCCGAGGCTTACGTGAAGTACAAGACGATGGACTTCATGGTCCACAAGGACGCCATCCCGAAAGACATCCAGAAGAAACTCGGCATCAAATAAATGAAACGGATTCTTACGATAGCATTGGCAGCGGTCCTCAGCACCGCTGCTTTTGCGCAGACGCAGACCATCTATCAGTTTACGCCTGTCAGGGACATCAAGGCCACGCCCGTCAAGGACCAGGCCCGCACCGGCACCTGCTGGTGCTTCGCCACGATCTCCTTCCTGGAATCGGAGCTTCTCCGCCAGGGCAAGGGTGAATACGACCTCTCCGAGATGTTCGTGGTACGCAACAACTACAGCGAGCGCATCTTCGACAACTATCTGCGCCGCGGCCACGGCAACATCAACCCCGGTTCCATCGCGCACATGGCCACGCAGGTGATTGAAAGATACGGTATAGTCCCCGAAAGCGTCTACCATGGCATCAATTACGATTCTCCGGGCCACAATCACGGCGAAATGTCCGCCTACCTGAAGGGCATCGCCGACGTGTCGGTCAACCTGAAGAACCTCAGCCCCGAGTACGACAAGCTCATCAAGAGCCTGTTCGATATCTATCTGGGTGAAATGCCGGAGACATTCCAGTACAACGGCAAGGAGTACACGCCGAAGAGTTTCGCGAAGATGCTCGGTTTCGATGACATGAGCGACTACGTGGAGCTGACCAGTTTCAGCCACCATCCGTTCTATGAGCAGGTGCCGCTCGAGATTCCCGACAACTGGGACAACGCCCGTCTGTGGAACGTTCCGCTCGAGGACATGATGCGCATCATCGACAATGCCCTGGAGAACGGCTACACCGTGGCCTGGGACGGCGACCTGACCGCCGGTGAATTCAATCACAACCGCGGCATCGCCATCTGCCCGAATCCGGAGGATTTCGCCGAGGCCATCAAGCTGGAGAAGGTTTATCCCGACCGCGTGGTAACGCAGGAGATGCGCCAGAAGGACTTCGAGACCTTCCGGACGGTCGATGACCACCTGATGCATCTGACCGGGCTGTACAAGGACCAGAACGGCAACAAGTTCTACAAGACCAAGAACTCCTGGGGCGAGGGCCGCAACACCGAGATGAAGGGTTATCTCTTCATGTCGAAGGCCTATCTTGAGATGCGTACCGTCAGTTTCATGGTCCACAAGGACGCGATTCCGAAGGACATCCGCAAGAAACTGGGTCTCTGATGAAAAGACAAATTCCGAATCTGTTCACCCTGTGCAACCTTCTTTCGGGTTGCACAGGGGTTGTCTTTGCCATGCGGGGCAATTTCGAGGCTGTGCTGATTACCCTGATGGTTTCTGAATTTTTCGATTTTTTCGATGGTTTCGCGGCGCGGGCGCTGGGTGCGTATTCGGCGATCGGCAAGGAGCTTGATTCGCTGGCTGACCTGGTGAGTTTCGGCCTTTGTCCCGCTGTGTGCCTTTTTTCCTGGTACGGGATTGCGCAGCCGGGGATTCCTTTCCTGCGTTGGTTCCCGTTCGTGCTGACCGCGGCTTCGGCGTTGCGGCTGGCCAAATTCAACATTGACACGCGCCAGAGCACCAGTTTTCTGGGGCTGGCGACTTCGGGTTGTGCGCTGTTGCTCACGCCCCTGGCCGTCTATTCGTTCTACACGGACGGCTTCCTGCACTCGCTCATGGGGACGGTATGGTTCATTCCCGTACTGGCGGCTGTTTTCTCGTATTTACTGGTTTGCGAGCTCCCGATGTTCTCGCTCAAGAAGATGACGGGCAAGCTCAAGGCTTTCATCGTGGGCAGCATCGTTCTCATCATCGCCTGCGTCATCCGCGAAATCCACGGCCCCTGGTACGTCACCGTGAGTCTCTGCATTTTCCTGATCCTGACTTATTATCTGGTCTTGAATCTCGCTACGCTAAAGAAGCGGTGAGAAGAGTCGCGCAAGCGACTCTTTGAATTTTTCCCAACGCGAACGCGACGCCCAAAATTCGTTCGTCACTTCGATGCATTTTTCCATGTCTTCCAGGAAGAACGCCTTCTGCTGAGAAGCGACGGCGGGATCGTAACAATAGGCGTCGATCTCGAAGTCGAGCGTGAAGCTGCGCACGTCCAGGTTTGTCGAGCCAACGGAGGCGAAATCGTCGTCGCAGACAATCGTCTTGGCATGAAGGAATCCCCCCTGGTAGAGGAAGATCCGCACACCGGCGGACAACGCCTCCTTGACATAGGACTTCGAGGCCAGCCCCGTCAGCAGCCCGTCGCTGCGCTCCGGAAACATCACCCGCACATCCACACCTGCCAGCGCCGCATTCTTGAGCGCCAGCATCATCGTCGACGTAGGAATGAAATACGGCGTCTGCAGATAGATGTAATCGTTCACATCGCCCAGCAACTGGATCAAGCCCTGCATCGCAGCATGCCACGGACTCATGGGACTGGACGCCACCACCTGCACCGGGGTCTCCCCCACGGCTTCCGCTGCCGGAAAATAGCGCAGGTCCGAGAGCAGTTCATGCGAAGAAAAACGCCAGTCCGACACAAAAGCCACCTGCAGCTGCGACACGGCCGGACCTTCGATCCGCATGTGCGTGTCGCGCCATGGGCCCCAGTCCAGACCCTCTCCGTAGCGCTCGGCGATGTTCATGCCGCCCAGATAACCCACGCGCCCGTCGATCACCACGATCTTGCGGTGATTGCGGAAGTTCGAATCCGGCGAAATAAAAGGAAAATTGACGGCCAGGAAGGGCTTGACACGGACGCCGGCCTCCTTGAGCTCACGGAAGAATTTCTTGCGGAAAAGATTGGCCAGGTCATCGTACTGCACACGCACCTCCACGCCCTCGCGAACCTTGCGCTTCAGCAGTTCCGCCACCTGACGGCCCACCGCATCGTCCTCAAACTTGAAGAACTCGAAGTGGATGTGGTCGCGCGCCTGCTCCATGTCGGTCATCAGGTCGGCCAGCATCGCATAGAAGCGATTGTAAATCCGGTTGGCATTGCCGGCCAGCGGAACGCCCTGTTCCAGATGCTGCTGCAGGGTATCGACTTTCTGGTAGAGTTCTGATGTCTTGAAATGGTAGCTGGACTGTGTGCCGGAGACATTCTGCTGCAGCAAATGCTTCTCCTCGGGCGGCAACTGCTGCTTCTGGACGGGACGATGCCCCACCAGAAAATAGAGGATCAGGCCGACGACCGGGAGAAAAATGATCACCACCACCCAGGCCAGCGTCTGTGTGGGATGCTGGTTCTCGGCGATGATATAGATCAGCACGCCGGCCAGGGCAAGGCCCAGCAAGATAGAAAGTAACAGGCTCATGCGCTACGCAGGAAGATCGGATTTCCCAGATGACAAATATAACGTTTTTTTCGTAACGGATTGGCATTGATTATGCAGGCAAAGGCCTGATTGATAAAAAAGATACGACCATGATTACGATTTGTCTGCTGATTCTCATCGGGGCCATCCTGAAGAAACCGGTCGGGCGTCTAGGCGCCAGGCTGAAAAACGTGGATTGGAGAGGGCTGGCCCATGGCATCCGGTACAAGGTCCTCACCTACTGCAAGAAAGTGGGGCGCGCGGGCTCCCGCGTCGTGCTGACCTTTTTTTATGCCATCCAGGACGGCGACATGACTCCGACGGAGAAAGCCATGGTCTATGCCGGCCTCGTCTATATCGTGGTGCCGCGCGACCTGCTGCCCCGCAGGGTACTGAACTGGATCGGCGTGCTGGATGACATCGGTGTCGCCGCCTGGATCATCGACCGCATCAGCAAGAACATCACCCCCGAAATCGAACGCAAAGTGGACCGGACCCTCGACAACTGGTTCGGCCCGGTGGTGATTATCGGTTGAGTTTTCCGGAGTTTTCGTATATTTGTCAAATGGTTGGCTCTTTGCTGAAAATCATCTGACAAATATGAAATATAAATCGCTTCTCTTCGGCGTTACCCTCGCCGTCCTTGCCACCGCCTGTGGCAAATCCCCGCAAACACCCAAGACGGACATCCCCGTCTATCTCGATGACAACCAGCCCATTGAGGCACGGGTAGAAGACGCTTTCCAGCGGATGACCCTCGATGAGAAAATCGCGATGGTCCATGCGCAATCCAAATTCAGCTCGCCCGGCGTGCCGCGCCTGGGCATCCCTGAAGTTTGGTGTACGGACGGCCCCCACGGCATCCGGACCGAGGTGCTCTGGGATGAGTGGGAACAGGCCGGCTGGACGAATGACTCCATCACGGCCTTCCCGGCACTGAGCGGCCTGGCCTCGACCTGGGACCGCGACCTCTCCCGTCTGTATGGCAAAAGCATCGGCGAGGAAGCCCGCTACCGGAACAAGAGCGTCCTGCTCGGCCCTGGCGTCAACATCTACCGCTTCCCGCTGAACGGCCGCAACTTCGAATACATGGGCGAAGATCCGTATCTGGCCGGCGAGATGGTGGTCCCCTACATCGAGGGGGTACAGGCCAACGGCGTTGCCGTGTGCGTGAAACATTACGCTTTGAATAACAGCGAGATAAACCGGCATATCGCCAATACCATCGTCGACGACCGCACCTTATACGAGATCTATCTTCCGGCCTTCAAGGCGGCGGTTCAGAAGGGCCACGCCTGGTCCGTGATGGCGGCCTATAACCTCTACAACAATGAGCACCTGTGCTCCAACGAAGTGCTGCTCGACAAGATCCTGCGCGGAGAATGGGGCTTTGACGGCGTGGTGATCAGCGACTGGGGCGGCGTGCACAACACGCTCCAGACGGCCCGGCACGGCGTGGACCTGGAATACGGTTCCTGGACCGACGGCCTGACGATGGGCAAGACCAATGCCTACGACAACTACTATCTTGCAGAGCCTTACAAAGCGGCTATCGGCAAGGGCGAGATCGGGACCGCCGAGCTGGATGCGCGCGTCAAGCGCATCCTGCGGATGATCTTCCGGACAACGATGGACCGCAACCGTCCTTTCGGCAGCCAGACCTCGCCGGAACACTACGCTGCCGCACGCAAGATCGGCGCGGAATCCATCGTCCTGCTCAAGAACGACGGTGACGTCCTGCCGCTGGCCGCTCATCCGAAGCGCATTCTCGTCGTGGGCGAAAATGCCGTCAAGATGATGACGGTGGGCGGCGGCTCCTCCTCTCTGAAAGCCAAGCTGGAGGTCTCCCCGCTCGACGGCATCAAGGCACGTTATCCCGACGCCGAAGTAGTCTGGGAGCGCGGTTATGTGGGGGATGTCGGCGGCGATTACAACGGTGTCTCCACCGGCCAGGATCTCCGCGAGTCCCGCAATCCCGCCACCCTCATCGCCGATGCGGTGAAGGCGGCCCGGGAAGCAGACTATGTGATTTTCATCGGCGGCCTGAACAAGGCCCCGCAGCAGGATTCCGAGGGAGAGGACCGCATCCAATACGGTCTTCCCTACGGACAGGACGCTGTCATCGAGGCACTGGCGGCGGCGACGGACAAGTTTGTCGTCGTGAATATTTCCGGCAACGCTGTGGCCATGCCGTGGGCGGACAAAGTGCCGGCCATCGTCCAGGACTGGTACCTGGGAACGCAGGCGGGAAACTCACTCGCCGATGTCCTTTCCGGCGACGTGAATCCCTCCGGCCACCTGCCCTTCACCATCCCCGTCTCGTATGACAAGAATCCCGTCCAGACCGAGCGGCAGTATCCGGGCACTCCGCGCAGATCGCTCATCGACGGCATGCCGGTGTTGGACATGGAATACACGGAAGGCATCTACGTGGGTTATCGCTGGTACGACCTGCATGGAGGAGTCCTCTACCCCTTCGGCCATGGCCTGAGCTACACCAGCTTCGCATTCGGCGAACCGCGTCTGGACAAGCAGTCGATGACGGAAAACGGATCCCTCACGGTGACGGTCCCGGTTACCAACACGGGCGCCAAGACCGGCGCTACGGTCGTCCAGCTGTATATCACTGACGTCGAGGCCTCCGTGGATCGTCCGGCCAAGGAACTGAAAGGATTCGCCAAAGTCATGCTGGAACCCGGCCAGAAGGCCGATGTGTCCTTCACCATCGACAAGGATGCCCTGAGTTTCTTCGATGCAGCGAAACACGAATGGACCGCCGAAAAAGGCAGCTTCCAGGCCCTCGTCGCCGCCTCCGCCCAGGATATCCGCGGCGCGGTGGAATTTGAATTGCGATAAAAAAGTATTTTTAGAATTGTCCGGAAAGATTGTTAACTTTGCGCTCGCTTTTGAAGCGTCATCCTTCATGGACGGTTCCGTAGCTCAGCTGGATAGAGCAACAGCCTTCTAAGCTGTGGGTCCCGGGTTCGAATCCCGGCGGAATCACGAAGCGATAAAAAAATCAGGAACTCCTTGAGTTCCTGATTTTTGTCTTTAACTGGGAAGTTCCGAATTCTTTTTGAAGAGATCGAACATCGCGTTGAAATCGGCGGTGT
This sequence comes from Bacteroidales bacterium, assembly GCA_016290385.1. Lineage (GTDB taxonomy): Bacteria > Bacteroidota > Bacteroidia > Bacteroidales > UBA932 > Cacconaster. The sequence continues at coordinate 8,313 of JAEETO010000072.1, forward strand.
CGGCGGGGCGGTCGTCGAGTTTGGAAGGGTCTTCGGCCATGAGATAGTCGAACATGGCCTGGTAGAGTTCCACCATGTGGGTGGCCAGATCGAGGGCGTCTTCCGGGTCCATGCCGGCGCGGAGGGCGTCGGCATCCTCCCCGTACTGGTCCTTGATCTGGCGGTAGAGCGCCCGCATCTTTTCGACACTGGCCGGAGCCCTGCCCTCTTTCTCGTCCTGGTCGAGGACCCAGAGAAAATCGTCGATGTCCTCACCCGCATAGGTCAGGCAGACCGACAGCCGGTCGAATACCTTCTTCAAAAAGTCGTCCATCAATATTTGTCCTCAATCTCGTCTTCCTTGTCCTCGATGTAGTCGCGGAAACGCTTGGCCACGCTCTCGGGAACGGTCGGGTCGGCCTTCACCTTCTTGCAGATGGAATACAGGTCGTCCTCGATCTTCTTGGCTTTCTTCTTGTCCTTGTTCTTCAGCGCACGGTCGTACTGCGAGAGCATGCCGTAGACACCGTATTTCTCCATGAGGGAATTGAAAGTGACAGGCTCGTTCTTCTTCTGGTCGGCAACAGGCACAGCCACATCGGGCTGGCTCTGGAGCAGGCTGACGTTCATCGCCACGGACTTGGTGCGGTTCAGCAAATCGGCGGCTTCCTTGTAGGTAAAGTACTTGCGGGAGTCTTCGTCGGCAGAGAAGATGATGGTCTTCTCGACATTCTTCTCGGCGTTGTATTTCGGAATAAGGTCGAACAGGTCTTCAGCCGTGAGGAAGAAGCCGTCGCGCACCTTCATGCCGCTCTCGTCGAGCAGGTTGAGATTGATCGCCGTTGCACCGAGCGGATCCTCAGACACCTTCATCAGGGGCACGCTGGCGCGGATCATCCATTCATCGCTTGCATCGGGACTCTGGACCATGACCATCTTGAGGTCAGCCCCCAGCCGGAAGATCTGGAATCCGTTGCCCGTAAGCTCCACATTCTGCTTGGGAATCTGCACCTCCACGGGCTTCTTTGTCGAACAGCTCACGACCAGCATGAAGGCTGCCAGAATTAAGAATAATTTTTTCATAACGGTATAGGGATATGGGATTATTTCAACTTATTCGATGCCCTTGAAGGCATAGTCGGCATACTTGTAGCCGCGTACATCGTAGATGGGCAGCAGGCCCTTCTCGATACGGCCGACGAACGCGTCGTATTCCGTGCGGCCTTCCGGGTTCCAGGCGATTTCCGCCAACGCGGCGATACGCGGCAGGATCATGTGCTGCACGTGGTCGAAGGTGGCGATGTATTCCGTCCAGAGATTGGCCTGGATGCCCTTGATATGCGCTTTCTCGGCGTCGCCGAGCTGGTCGAACGGGTCGTACTCATAGCACTTGCTCAGAGGCAGGTAACCGCCGATGGCCAGGGGCTCGCCATTCGCCTCTCGGCCCTTGGTCTGGTAGTAGTCGAAGTAGAAGTGGCTGTTGGGCGTCATCACCACGTCGTTGCCCATCTTGGCCGCCGCGATGCCGCCCTTGGCGCCGCGCCACGACATGACCGTCGCGCTCTGCGAAACGCCGCCGTCGAGGATCTCGTCCCAGCCGATGATCTTGCGGTCCTTCCCGGCAAGATACTGCTCGATCACGTTGTTGATGTAGCTCTGCAGCTCGGCCTCGCGCTTGAAGCCCATTTTCTTCATCAGTGCCTGGCACTTCGGGCATTTCTCCCACTCCTCGCGCGGGGCTTCGTCACCGCCGATGTGGATGTATTCCGAAGGGAAGATGTCGCAGATCTCGTCGAGGACGTTTTCCAGGAAGGTGATGGTCTCGGGATTGCCGGCGCAAAGGACCTCGGGGAAGATGCCCCAGGTGGTCTGGACCTTATAGGGATAGTTCGCGCCCCGGCAGCCCAGCTCAGGATAGCTGGCCAGCGCGGCGGAGGCGTGGCCCGGCATCTCGATCTCCGGGATGACGGTGATGTGGCGGTCGGCGGCATAGCGCACGATCTCGCGCATGTCGTCCTGGGTATAGAAACCGCCGTACGGCGTGCCGTCGTATTGGTCGGAGCCGTAATGGCCCACCAGCGTCTCGGCACGGACGGAACCCACTTCCGTCAGCTTGGGATACTGCTTGATCTCGGCCCGCCAGCCCTGGTCCTCGGTCAGGTGCCAGTGGAAGACGTTGAGCTTGTGCAGGGCCATGATGTCGAGATACTGCTTCACTTCGTCGACCGTGAAGAAGTGCCGGCAGCAGTCGAGATGCGCGCCGCGGTAGCTGAAGGCAGGCTTGTCCTGGATCACCACGCCGGGGAGCTTCTTGCCGCATTGGGCCTGGATCTGGGCCAGCGTCTGCATTCCCCAGAAAATGCCGGCTTCAGAACCGCCGGTGATCGAAATCTTGCCTTTACGGATCGTGAGCACATATTCCTCCGGAGCCAGCGTCGCATCCACCTGGGTCCGGACCGTTGCGGACGCCTTGGCGCCGCGCCCCCCAACCAGCATGCTGACAGGGTTGGGAACGATGGAAAGATCTGCAGGCACGTCGGAACTGCCCGTGCAGGAGACCAGCAGGGTCAGTGCGACTGCCGCCAGCAACGGATACAAAAGCTTTTTCATAGGAAGAGGTTTAAAATTCAAAATTAAGATTTTTCCTTCATTTTCGCAAGATACTCGACGCCGAGCACCAGCACGACGCCCAGCACAGCCCAGAGCGCTGCCGCCCCGTAATGGGGATCCGGCAGCGCTTTGACGCTTTCATTGGCCCAGGGCCAGACCTTCACCAGCGAGCCCAGGATGAAACCCAGCAGCACCAGCATGGTCTGTTTCTCGAAATGGTCGAGCAGCCAGTGCAGGAATTTGGCGAAGGCCAGGATGCCCACGACGCAGCCCAGGGTGAAGACGATCAGCACAGGCCAGTTCAGGTCGGCGACCGCCTGCATGATATAGTCGTACTTGCCCATGATCACCAGGATGAAACTGCCCGAAATGCCCGGAAGGATCATCGTACAGACGGCGATCGCGCCGCAGAGAAAGATGAAGAACCAGTTGTCGGGCGTCTCGGTGGGCGAGAGCGTGCAGACGAGCAGCCCGAGCGCCACGCCGCCGAGCGTGAAGAGGATCTCCTTGATCCCCCACCCTTTGATGTCCTTGAACATCAGGATGGCCGAGGCGACAATCAGGCCGAAGAAGAAGGCCCAGGTCTGCACGGGATGGTGTTCCAGCACATAAGTCATCAGCTTGGCCAGCGAGAAGACGCTCAACACCACGCCGATGGCCAGCCAAAGCAGGAAGGTGCCGTGGATCTGTTTCCAGAAGCCTTTGAAGTCGCCCTTGAAGAGCGCTTTCCAGGTCTCTTTCTCCATCAGGCTGTTCAGCGCCTCGATAATCTCCTTGTAAATGCCCGTAATCAGGGCGATGGTGCCGCCGGAGACGCCCGGCACCACGTTGGCGGCGCCCATGAAGAAGCCCTTGAACGCGACCAGCAGTTTTTGTATCAGGTTCATGTCACAAAAAAAGCCCTCCCGTTCACACGGAAGGGCTTCGGTTCATAAAGGATTACTGTTCGTCTTCGATGGCGGCCTGCGCAGCGGCGAGGCGGGCGATCGGGACACGGAACGGCGAGCAGGACACGTAGTTCAGGCCGATCTTGTGGCAGAACTTCACGGATGCCGGGTCACCGCCGTGCTCACCGCAGATACCGCACTTGAGGTTCTCGCGGGTGGAACGGCCGG
>JAEETO010000073.1 GCA_016290385.1 Bacteroidales bacterium
AGTTGAACGTGATTCTTTCTTTGCTGAATAGGTTTTCTATCGAAAGTATTCATATTTGTCAGTCAGTTTCTCTACGACTTCCAGCGTGTCGGCCTTGATGTATTTCTTCAGCATTTTCGGAGAGGAATGGCCGGTGACCTTCATGATGTCGTAGATATCGATGCCAGCCAGGTACATCAAGGTAGCACCGGTTCGGCGGGCCGTATGCGAATGCACCAGCTTCCACTTCTCAATCTTTTCCTTCTTCGCGACGCCTCCCTTGGTCGTCTCGATTTCAATCAAGTCATTGAGTCCGGCCTCCTTCGCCACGTCCTTGATGTTCCGGTTGATGACCTGATCCACCAGGTGCGGCATCTGGTAGTCATATTTCTCCAGAATCGCCTTCAGGGCCGAGTTGCACGGGATTGCGACCTTGGCACCGGTCTTCTTCTGCCGGATATTCAGGAAGGTGATCTCTTGCTTTTCAATCCAGGCCTTCTTCTCGCCAGGGTGCTCCGGATCATCCTCCTCCCGCATCACATTCTTGATCAATGTATCGAAGTCCTCTTTCTGGATGTTGTTGTAGTCCGAGATTCGCTGGGCAGTCCAGACACCCACCATGAAGATATCCCGCGCCTGCTCGTGACCAAGGCCAAGCTTCGCCACATCAACGGCCATCATCTTGTCCAAATCCTCCTTCGTCAGGTAGATGCTGTCCACTTCCACCCGGGTACCTTTGAACTTCTTATCCCGCCAAAGATGGTTGTTGTGATGCCCTTCGCTCTCTGCGGCCGACATTACTGCCTTTATTTCCTTGATGAACTTCCCGCACGTATTGATGGAATACTTCTTCTTTTTCAGGTAAGCCGTGTACGCGTAGTAGAAATCCATGTTGATGTCATTGAAGTCGTACGTGCGCCCCGTCTCTTTCTGGAACTTGGCGAACTGATCCAACGCCAGTTTGACGGTCTTCACTGTTGAATCCGCATAGTTCCTGCCACGCTCAGTCTGCCTGGCTCCAGTCGAAATCTGGTCCGTATACATCGCAATGTACTTATTCAACGTCATCCGCTTCTCCTCAGCCTCCTTCTGTGCCTGCTCCTCCTCGCGACGTTTCTTCGCCGCCCTGGCTTCGGCGTACACAATCGAGTCGATGATCTCTCTCATCTCCTCCTTGGTGATGGGCTGTTCCTGTTTTAGGGTAGCGTCGAGATGCCGCTTAATCATATCCATCTTACCGGTCAGGACAGGATTAGCATCCCGGAAATTGTTCAGCGTAGTATTACTCTTCTTGGACTTATTCCAAGCCTGAATGTCCACCTCCAGACCGGAGGCGACTTTGTAGTTGATCCCATGAATTCGGGATTGCAACCGGACGAAGAGAGTGGCACTGCCCTTCTTTTCCGTCGTCATCAAAAAGAAACTTGTAGCCATAGCAAAAATCATTTATTAACGCATTACAAATATACGAAAATATCCGAAAAACTTGGCTACATCTTGGCTACATTTTTGAAACTCTTTGATTCGGGTAAAAAAACATAAAATCGTTAAAGCATTGATACTCAACAAGAGATACGATTATCCATTTTGCTCACAACGCCACAAAAAGCCAGATACACGGTCTCGTCCGCACCGCATAAAAAAAGAGCAGTCTTGGACTGCTCTTTTTTTATGCGGCGCGGACTGCCGCGCCTTTTTCTACTAGGGGCACAGCCCCCAGACCCCTCGCAGCGTAGCTGCGGCGCTTCGCTCTCCTATTCTTTCATTTGAAGACGATCGATGATATCGTCGCAGGATTTCAAAAGACGCTTGGCATAGACATACTCCAGGGTCAATGTTCCAACGCACAGAATCGCAATGAATATGCTTCTTTTCCACATCAGTTCAGGGCTGATATTCAACGAAGTCATATAGATGGTGGCAAGGATGACGAAGGCGAAGAAATAGATGCAGCTCCCGGTCGTTCGTATCTTCAAACGGGTCGATGTCCACGCTCAGCGGTACACGCTCTCCGCCCCGTCGCCTTTTCTTGTCGGCATTGCTATTTGATTTGGAGTTTTCAGTTCTCTCCGTTAACTTTGTACATTATAATGTACTTAGAAAGTGGTTGTCATCAGTTCAGCAGAGTTGCGGAGCAACATGAAGAAGTACCTCGACATCGCCAAGAGCGAACAGGTGCTGATCCAGCGAGGAAAGAATGAGACGTTTGTCCTGACAGCGCAGCAAAACCCCGTCGAATATGACCTTGAGCGGGCCATTACGGTTGACGAGGTTCTCGCGAAAGTGCGGGAAGGTCTGACGGAATTATTCGAAAGAAAAGCCAGGAAGGATTAAGTAATCGTGCCCCAATCATGCCTTGCGCCCAAACTCCGGGCGCAAATTGCCTATATTTGCTCCCGCAGAAGGGAAAATAGCTGTTCCGGGAGCGGAAATGAGGGTTTTTGCTCCCGCGAGAAGTGTCAGGTGGGTCAGTCTGTCATCAACGAATGCAGACGGAAGGAGAAATAGCCTTTGCCATCCAGGTAAGTGATAGCGTCAGCAAGAAGGGCTTGTTTGCGGTCTTCATTGATGTCGGAATGGAAGAGGATGTCAACAAACGTCTCCAGGCCCTGATCGGAAATTTGCACGTTCTCAACGAGATACAAGATCGGATTCTCTTGTTGGAGGACAGCGTCCAAATCAAAAGGCAGGCCGTTTTGGGCAAACTCTTCCTTGACGTCAGTCAGGGAATAGTTCGGGGTCTCATCACGCAGGAGTCCCAGCTTGCGGGCGATTCCCATCAACATCTGGCCGATGCGGTCAATCTCTTTCAAGATAAAGTCTTCCATTCTAGTCAGTTCTTTTGTGATTTGCCTTCTTTCTTTTGAAGACGATCTGATATCAGACAACAAAGTTCGCAAAAAACTATAAATGCCGACAGAATCTTTGGAATATTTCCATTATCTTTGGCGTCGTTTTCGTTGAGAGATTTGATGACGTCCAAAGTGCCAGAAAAAGAAGTCAGGTATCCTGATTCCGAGTTCAAGCTCGACAACACGGCAGACTTGTATGCCGGAGTCAAAACATCCCGCTGGTCGCAGATGTTCGGATGCATCGTTACTTTATCTGAAGATGTGGACAAAGCTATCCTTGAGCAAGCTGCAGACCGTCTTCTTCACCGCATGCCCTTTATTGCCCATCGTCTGAAAGCCGGATTTATCTGGTACAGATTCGAGCCCTCGGACAAACCGTTCTGCGTGATCGACAATTTCAACGAGCTGATGAAACCCCTGAACTGGAAGGAAACCCAAGGCTTTCTGTTCAGAATCAGGTGCCACCACCGCCAGATCATCATGGAATTCTTTCACGCATTGACAGATGCCGGTGGCTCCATAAAGATCCTGCTTACCCTGCTGCGCGAATATCTGCGGCTGAAATACGCCATCGACATACCGACAGACCAGAGGATACTGGATTGCGACGATGTCCCCCAACCGGGTGAGTATGAAAATGCCTTTATCCGATACGCGAGAAAGGATTCTTTCAAACGCCTGGAAAAAGAAGCGGCTTACAACATAGGAGGCCCCGCGCTGCCGCAGAACAGCTATGCCATCACTGCCGGGCGGGTACCCACCGGTTCGCTGCTGGACCTGGCAAAACGGCATAATGCGTCTGTAAGCGAACTGCTTTGCTCCATGCTCCTCCTCTCTATTGCCCATGTACAGCGAACGGATCGTAACCCACGGAAAAAGAGACAGCCTGTGAAAGCCCAGGTCACAGCGGACCTGCGCCGCTTCTTCCCTACGCCCACGCTTCGCAATTTCTCGTCCTATGCACTGATAGGAACCGATCCTGATGTAGACGATTATTCTCTCGACGATGTCATCGCCAGGGTACACAATACCCTGAGAAAGGAAATCGAAAAAGAACGGCTGCTGTCGGTCTTTTCCGGCGACGTGACTTTCAAGCACAGTTTTCTTGTCAGTAACACGCCGCTCGTCCTGAAGAAACCCATCATGAAGCTCCTGTTCCGGCGAGCTTTGCGACGCCATTTCAGTACCATCATTTCCAACCTGGGTGTTATCAATCTGCCCGAAGAGATGTCTTCGTACATTGAAAAACTCGATTATCTGTCCGGCCCGATGCCAGTACCCGCCACGAATCTGGCCATCACAAGCTATAACAACCAGACTTCTCTCATCTTTACCCGTACATGCCGTAACACCGAGGTAGAGCGCCATTTCTTTGATTCGCTGGTCAAAGCGGGCATACCCGTCCAGATGGAAACGCTGTAAATCGCTTTACTGCCGCTTTACCACCCAGCGGTCCATGATGACCAGGGTTGCTGGCAATACCAGGAATATCAGGAGAATGGCCGCCAGGGCCCCGACCGAGATACAGCGAAGGATGCTGACGGTCACCGGATCGGTGATGATATAGGTCAATGCCAACGGTGTCAGGACCAGGATCAATCCGGAAGTCAGAATCGCGTGAGTGGAACATTGGTAGGCTGTCTTGAGCGCCTCGCCCTTGTCGAGCGAAATCCGTGCATCGCGGTAATACTGGGTAAAGAGGATGGAATAGTCGATGGTGGCGCCCATCAGGATGCTCTGCACGATGAGATAAGCCATGTAGACCATCGTATGGCCACCCAGTCCGCTGGCATAGACATTCAGCCAGACGGCCGACAACACGGTCGGGATCAACAGGAAAGGAATAACCAGTGAGCGGAAAGTCAGCGCCACGATCAGGAAGATGGCCCCGACGGTCAGCAGAGTCAGCATCAACAGCTCGCGCGGAAAGCCTTCCTTCATCTCCTTGTACATGGCGGAAAAGCCCACGGAATAGGTGTCGCCGGACAGTCGTGTGCGACACTGCGCCTCCAAGGTATCCAGGAAGGCGAAGGTCTGTTCTCCTTCAGCAGGCAGGTCGCTGACAATGACCGAAACCGACCAGTCTTCACCCCGGAGCATGCCCAGTTCCGTATCGAGCCTTCCCCGAAGCCCGGCCACTTGCGAACGGGTGTCGGCATCGAGGTATTCTTCGACCAGCGGGTTCTGGGCCAGCGACGAAGCCCAGTCAGCCAGTTCCAGCAGCGAAAGCCGGGCGCTGGTGTCGGGTTGCGTGATGAAGCCGTGATAGAGGTATAGCAGGTCGATCTCTTCCCGCCGGACATCGATACCAGCGTTGCGGAGCGCGCGATAAAGTTGGGAAGCACTATAGCTTTTGCCGGAGAAAGCCATTTCGATCAACTGCTCCAGCGGAGAAAGCGGCTCGATTTCAGGTTCTTTCGCAATTGTCGGAAGTGCAGGCGCCTCGGCCAGGACCGGATCTTCGACTGCCTGGATGACGGGCAGCGTGTCGGACACGGCGGCCAGCATCAGGGTATCGGCCGGAAACATCGTCTGCAAGGAATCCGCCACTTCTTCAGGCACGGGAACCTTCTGCACAGGGCCGGCCGCGACGATGGCATCGAATTCCTGACGGACCGACCGGATCCCTTCTTTCTGCTCTGCCGAGAGCATAGAAGCATAGAGTCTGTTTTTCAATACTTTATCGGTCAGGACCTGCATGAATTCATAGGCGGACATCGTGGCCGGACGATCTTTCTTTCCGGCCTTTGCCATCCGGTAGACCAGTGACACATATTTGATGTCCTGGTCCAGGAGCACGGCCATTTCCTCAACGGTACGTTGCTGCGTAATGCTTTCATAAGTGACCGCCGACTCTTCCTGACGCTCTTCGGCCTCGGGTACAGCTTGCTGCATCGTCGTATCCTGTGCAGGCGGGGCAAAGTGCAGCGTATCCGTTTCGGGTTCTGCGACAGGTTCAGAATCCGATTCGGGTTCAAGCTCAGACTCGGGCTCCGGTGCCGGTTCAGGTTCCGGCAGTACCTTATCGGACAGCATCCGGGTGGTCAATTCCCGGGTCAACGATTCCATGTCGAAGCGCGACGACAGCCCTGTCTGTACGGAGTCGGGCAGGAACAGCATCGCCAGCGCAGCGATTTCCCGCGCTGTAGGCTCGATCTCATCCATCCGCATCCGTTCGTTCCGCACGGGATGGGTGACAGCATAATAAACCAGATCGAGCGCCCCTTCCGGAAGAGAATCCAGCAAGCCCGGCATCAGCCCGGCGAATTCTTCCCATTCCGAAGCCGTCCGGAGTTTTTGCGCCAGTATGGGATAATTCAGGCAGCTGAGCACCTTCTCTTCCTGGGCGATCCGGTCGGCAATCGGCAGGAAAGCGGCCTCATCTGCTGTCGGATAAAGCAGCAGCATTGTATTTTTGGGCGGAAACTTCGTGGTAATCGTAGTGGGAAAGCCCAGCGCATACGAAATAGTGGTCTTCCGCTGCAGGAACCAGAAACCGACGAAGACAAGCAGGAAAAGAATGGCCAACGGCACACGGAACCGCATCTCAAAGCGGGCCAGGCCGGCAGTCGGGATCCGTAATACCGGCTTCTCCGTCCGTGTGATGGCCTTGTCGAAACGGAGGATCAGTGCCGGCAGCACGGTAAAGGTGGCCAGCAAGCTGCAGAAAACACCTTTTGAAAGGACGATGCCCAGGTCAGCACCAATTTTCAGGCGCATGAAGACCAGCATCATCATGCTCGCGATGGTGGTCAGCCCGCTGCTCAGGATGGAAGGCGCCGCACCGGCCAGGGCATTTGTCATCGCCTCTTCGTTGGTCCTGTCCGGCCCTTTCTCCTGCCGGTAACGGTTCATCAGGATGATGGCAAAGTCCATCGAAAGCACCATCTGCAACACGGCCGACATGGTGTGCGTCACCAGGTAGACGCTCGGCAGCAGCGCATTCGTACCCATGTTGATGGCAACGGCCAGACCCAGGTTCAGAATGATCAGCAGCGGCTCCATGAACGAAGCGCACATCAGGAACAGGATCACCAGCGCGATACCTACGCCAGAAGCCAGCATCATCAGAATATTGTCTGGCATAAAGAGGTTGTCATCCACCTCTGTCACCACACGGTCGCCAAAGCGGTCCTGCACGGCCTGTCTGATATCCGAGCCTCGCGCGTCGCGCGGCAGGATGAACTGGTAGAGCGTGCAGGAATCCCGCTGCTCCGTCCCCATCCAGCGAGTGACGCCGGGGATGGCCTCGATCGCTTCCCGGAGGGAATCGGCGGGAGGTTCGTGCCAGAACATCACGCGGAGCGTCTGCATGCGGATGTCCATCATCGGGAAATCTTTCTCCAGGATCGACAGGCCCTTGCGCATCTGCGAGTCGTCGGGCAGGTTGCTCGTCATGTCGGAATTGATGCGCGTACGGGGAATCATCATCGCACAGACGACCGCCAGCACCACCATCACGGCAAACAGAACATGCCGCCACTTGACCAGCAGGGCGGCAATGCTATTTCCGGGACGTCGGCTCACCATACTTTTCCTTTCCTTTCAGAAATAGCAAAAGTAGGATTTTTTGAAATACTTTGAAAAGAAATCCATTTTTTTCTAACTTTATAGTCACACTTTGGGAAATAATAGATGAAAAAGGTCTTAAGTATACTGGGAATACTTCTCCTGGTCGCCATCCTGGGCGGGTGCATTTATCTGGACAGCCTGATGCCCATCATCACCGGTTACGGCGCCAAAAACATGGCCTCGGCCGTATTTGTGTCCGGCCGCGATGCGGCCGACGTGAAGGCGCTGGACCTGAATTTCTCCTTCATCAAGTACGACCGGTTCAAGATAGACTATGAGAACAAGACGGTCACAAGCCGTTTCCTGTGGCGGAAGGCCACGGCCATTTACCGGGAAGGGTACGGCGTGACGCTCCTCCGGGGAATCAAGGCCGACGAATTGCGGAAGCAGCGCTATCCCCTTCCTGCAGAAACGGAACCGGCGATGCCGCTGCCACAAGGGGATTCCTCCTTGCGGGCCCGTCTGGAACCCATTGCCCAGTCCCTTGTGGATGACCGCAGCTACAACGGGCATCCCTTTGCCTTCGTCGTCCTGCATCAGGGAAAGGTGGTCGCCGAGCGCTACGACAAGGGTATCAGCCCGGAAACCAAACTCCTGAGCTGGAGCATGGGCAAGAGCTTTACCAATGCCCTTGCTGGCATCATGTCCCAAGACGGCCTTGTGGACATCTATGCGCCGATGGACATTTCCGAGTGGCAGAAGGACGGACGGAAAGCCATCACGCTCAACGACCTGATGCGGATGCAGAGCGGCCTGAAGTGGAACGAGGACTATGGAAACCGTTCCGACGTAAACCTGATGCTCCACCGGGAAAAGGACATGGGCCTTTTTACCATCCACAAACCCCTTGAAAATGAACCCGGTACGCACTGGTACTATTCCAGCGGCAGCACCAACATCACGATGCGCTACCTCCGCGGAAAATTTGCTTCCGACGCAGCTTTCTTTTCGTACATGCGCGATCGCCTCTTCGCGCCGCTGGGCATCCGCAACGCCGTGTTCGAACCTGACGTATGCGGAACGCCCGTCGGTTCGTCCTACCTGTACGTCACGGCCATGGATTATGCCCGTTTCGGCCAGCTGTACCTTGATGACGGCTGCATAGGAGAAACCCGTATCCTTCCGGAAGGCTGGGTGGAGTACTCTTCCACGCCCGCTTCCGACAGCAAAGGGGCTTATGGTTCCTGCTTCTGGCTGAACCGCAATGGCAGCTGCCCCGACGCTCCGGCAGATATGTTTTCCTGCCAGGGCCATGACGGCCAGGAAATCTATATCATTCCGTCAAAGGAGCTGGTGGTCGTTGTTTTGGGCTACTCGCCCAAGCCTGACCGCGTGATTGATTTCAACGGCCTCCTGAAAGATATCATCGCCGCTGTATCTTTGTAAATATGAAAGATTTTCGCTTTATGAAAAAGATATTCCCCCTTCTCATGCTGCTGATGCTGGCCGCATGCTCCCGATATCCGAAACTCCCGGTCGACGAATTCCAGAAGAAAATCGCCGAGACGCCCGACGTTCAGTTGCTGGACGTCCGCACCCCCGCCGAATTCGCTATAGGACATATTCCCGGTGCCATCAACATTGACTGGCGCGATGAAAGTTTCATGCAACAGGTGGAAGAGCAACTTGACAAATCGCGCCCGCTGCTGGTTTATTGCCGCAGCGGCAGACGCAGCGAGTCTGCCGCCATTGCGCTGGAAGAAGCCGGATTCGATACCTACGACCTCAAAAACGGGTTTCTGGCCTGGACCAATGCCGGCAAGCCGGTGGACCACTCTCGGGAAATCCGCTACTCCCTGGCCAACGGCTATTTCTTCCGAAACGATGCGGTCATCGACATTGTTCCTCATAGCATTACTTCCGAAAATGAGCTGCTGAACTATTTTGGCTATGCCACGGTCATGGGGCCAGGAGGTACCCCCACCTCCATCGACTTTGAAAAATCGATGGTCATTCCCATCGTCATGCAGCCTACTGACAAGAACACGGAAATTGTGGTCGATGAACTCCTGCGGACTGGTGAAAAGCAAATCCAGCTGCTTTTCCACGTGGACCGGGGCAACGAATCGCGCAGCTATACCATTATTCCCTGCAAACTTCTGGTCGTCGATGCAGCCTATCGCGACTTCGACGTCCTGATGTCCTCGCCCGACAAATATTAAAAAATCGCAAAGATTCTGCGTGTTTTCAAAAAGTTTACTATATTTGCAGTCCCAATTCGGTCCTTTAGCTCAGCTGGTTTAGAGCGCCTGCTTGACAGGCAGGAGGTCAGCAGTTCAAATCTGCTAAGGGCCACATCAAAAAAACACCTGAAATACAGGTGTTTTTTTGTGTGGCCCAAGGGCCAATGCTTTTTACTGGGGGCATAGCCCCCCGACCCCTCGGCCTTTGGCCGAGCAACCTGAAATACAGGTGTTTTTTTGTGGCCCATGGGCCAAGGTTATTTCTGGGGGCATGGCCCCCAGACCCCTCGGCCTCCGGCCGATACGAAACAGATTTATTATTCAGACATAAAATACTGGCATAAGATACAGGCAAATTATATCATTACTCTATGATAAAGGTCATTGCGCTTGATTTCGGCGGCGTTGTCATCAAGTTGGATTTCCAGACGGCGATGCGCCGTTTTGAGGAAATGGGCCTGCCCGACGTGGAACGCTACCTCAACCCCTTCCAGCAGCAGGGCTTCTTCGGCGATCTGGAAGGCGGCCGCATCAATGCCGAGGAGTTCCGGCAGGAATTCAGCCGGCTGGCCGGCCGGGAGATGACACGCGAAGAATGCATGTACGCCTGCATGGGATTCATCGAAAGCGTCCCCCTGACGAGCCTTGACGCCATCGACCGCCTGCGCGGCGAAGGCTACCGGCTCGTACTGCTCTCCAATACCAATCCTTACGTGATGGGCTGGGCCATGTCTTCGGACTTCGACGGACGCGGACGCGGCCTGCGCAATTATTTCGACGCCTGCTACCTGAGCTACGCCTGCCACATGATGAAGCCCGATCCGGACATCTTCCGTTTCGTGCTTGACAACGAACTGGTCCGGCCCGATGAACTGCTTTTCGTCGACGACGGTCCCCGCAACATCGAAGTGGCCCGATCTTTGGGCATCCAGGCCCTGTTGACCACGGACGTCGAAAGCTGGCCGTCCGAAGTCGACCGCTTCCTTCAAACACAACAACGATGAAAAAAAGAAAGCAACAGGCAAAAGGCGGACTGTGGCTCCTCGTCGCAGGCTTTGCCGTGCTGATGAGCCTCCCCTTCCTGGTGCCGCACCTGGGATTCCTGGCATTGGTGGGCTTTGTCCCGCTCTTCTGCCTGGACAGGGCCCTGCGCGTGCTGAACGTACGGCATCCGTTCTGGTATTACTATGCGGCCTTCGCGCTGTTCAATATCTTTACGACCTTCTGGATCTGGTTTGTTTCTCCCGTGGGAGCCGTAGCGGCACTGTTGCTCAATGCCCTGCAGATGGCCGCGATCTTTGCCATCGGCCGCTGGGGCGGCCGGGTGATCCGGCGGCACGAGAAACGCCCGCTGGTGGCGGAGGCAGGCTCCCTGCTCTTTTTCATCGTGACCTGGCTGGCCTGGGAGCATATCTACTTTGATGTAGAGTTGTCGTGGCCCTGGCTCTGCCTCGGCAACGCCTTCCTCTATTCCCCGCGCATGGTCCAGTGGTACGAGATCTTCGGTGCCCTGGGCGGATCGGCCTGGATCCTGCTGTGCAACGCCGCGATCTTCCTCATCCTGGCCGTGAACACCCATCAGCAACGCCGCGCCTGCACCACGGCGGCAGCCCTGCTGGTACTGGTGCCCATCGTCTGCTCCGAAATCCGCTATGCCAGCTATCACGAGTCACAGGACCCTATGGAAGTGGTCGTCATCCAGCCCAACGTCGATCCTTTCGGCAAATACGGTGTGAAGTCGTCCCAGGCCGGCCTGGATGCCCGTCTGGTCGAACTCATGGAGCAGGAGGTCACGCCTGACACCCGCTTCGTCATCACCCCGGAGACTTTCACTTACAACGTCGATGCCGACCATCCGCTGACAAGTCCGTCCATCGTCAGATACCAGGCATTCCTGGGCAAACATCCCGGTACCGAAATGTTGCTGGGAGCTCTCACAGTCCGATTCTACGAAACGAAGGCCAAGCCTACGCGCAGCGCCCTTCCTCGGGGTGACGGCCACTGGTATGACCGGTACAACGCCGCGCTGGTGCTCGACAGCACACAGGTTTACGGCCAGTATGTCAAGTCCAAACTCGTCCCGGGCGTGGAAATCATCCCGTACGAGAATGCCCTTCCCTTCCTGGGCAGTTTCATCGAGAAATTCGGGGGATCGAGCAGCAGCTACGGTACCCAGGAAGATATGGAAGCCATCCCTACGGGCGACGGCCAAGCGCTCGGTGCCATGATCTGCTATGAATCGGCCTACGGCGACTGGTCACGCCGGGCCACGAAGAAAGGGGCCCGCTTCATGGCCGTGATTACCAACGACGGCTGGTGGGGCGACACGCCGGGTTATCGGCAGCACTTCAACTTCGCACGGCTGCGGGCCATTGAAAACCGCCGCGACATCGTACAG
>JAEETO010000074.1 GCA_016290385.1 Bacteroidales bacterium
GGCGTCTCATGCCCAACATAGAAAAAGAAAACACCGAAGCGATCTTGTAGCTTGCGCTTGGCGCGGGTAGTCAACTAGATGTATTGCAGAAGGATTTCTACGAGGCGGGGCTTGGCATAGTTATCAAGCTCCGCTTCCGGTATCCAGATGTAATCATCAGTGAGCGAGGGCCTTTCATTGCAGTCCAGCAGATAGAAATCGGCAATCAGCGTCCGATGCGTCAGCTGATGCCTGACATCTTTCTTTACCAGCTTCATCCCCGGAAATCCCCGGAAATCCCCTTCTTCCAGATACGGCTCCCAAAGCCCCTGCCAGATGTCGCCGGGCCCCCGACGATGCATCGCTACCTGCCCGCCACAACGGAGCAGCACATAATGCAGCCGCCGCGTCTTCAGCGGGACTGCCGGCTTTTTGACCGGCAGCAGCGCAGTCCGCCCGCTGCGGAGCGCTTCGCAGCGCGCGGCGAGGGGACAGGTCAGGCAGAGCGGCGACGCCGGCGTGCATTGCATAGCCCCGAAATCCATCATCGCCTGGTTGAAATCGCCCGGCCGGTCCTGCGGCAGAAGCGCCTGCGCCAGCGCCGTAAACTCCTTCTTCGCCGCCGTCGTGCCCACCGGCGTCGCAATCCCGTAGAAACGCGACAGGACGCGATAAACATTCCCGTCCACCACCGCAGCCGGAATGCCGAAGGCAATCGAACCGATGGCAGCCGCCGTGTAGTCGCCGACGCCTTTGAGCGCACGAATCTCTGCCAGCGTATCCGGGAAAGACCCCCGGGCTACGATCTGGCGTGCCGCAGTCAGCAGATTGCGTCCGCGGCTGTAGTATCCGAGCCCCTGCCAGAGCCGCAGTACCTCGTCTTCACTAGCTTCCGCCAGCAACTCCACGGTAGGGAATCGCTTCATGAAACGCTCCCAGTACGCCAGCCCCTGCACGATGCGCGTCTGCTGCAGGATGATCTCGCTCAACCATATGGCATAGGGATCCCGCGTGCGGCGCCAGGGCAGGTCACGCCCGAATTCAGCGTACCAGCCCAGCAAAACATTTGTGAAACGGGGATCCTGCATATCCAGGACAAAGTTACGCTTTTTCCATCAGGATTTGCTAATTTTGCACGAATGATCCGCTCCGCCCGCATCACCCTCTGCACGGTCCTGCTCCTGCTCACCACCGTGCTCGCCGCCCAGACCACCAAGGTCCGGGGCCAGGTGACCGACGCGTCGGACGGCAGCCCCATCCCGTACGCCTCCGTCTTCTTCGACGGTACCAGCATCGGCGTGTCGACCGATGAGGACGGACGCTATTATATTGAAACACACGACAGTACCGCCCTGGTGCTGACTGCCGAGATCCTGGGCTATACTTCCCAATCGTCCCGCGTTGCCTACGGCGCCTTTTCCGAGGTCAATTTCGTGCTCGCACTCGACGCCGACCTGCTGTCAGCGGCCCGGATCCGCCCCGATGACAGCTATATCCGCTCCATTCTCAAGCAGATCGACGAGCATCGCGCGCAGCACGATCCGGATTTGGGCAAAGACTGGTCGGTGCGCGTGTATTCCAAGATCGAGCTCGACGCCACCCATGCGGAATGGCTGGCTACACGCTCCTTTCTCAAGGGCATCCTGGGCAACGTGGTGAAATGGCGCGACACTTCCGCCGTGACGGGCGAGTCGTACATTCCCTTGCTGATATCCGAGACACTTTCGCAGAAATACCATTCGAAAGAGCCGGAAATCGAAAAAGAGGTCATCCTGGCCAACCGCATTTCCGGCATCGATTCCGACAACTTCATGCGCCAGTATGCCGGGTCATATCTGCTCAAGACCAATTTCTACAAGGGTACGATCACCCTGTTCAACCTCGACGTGCCATCGCCCGCCGCAGCCTACGGACATGCTTTTTACAACTATTATCTGGTCGACAGCCTCGAGCTGGACGGGCGCAAGAGCTACTGCCTGCGCTTCCATCCCAAGCGGGGCGTCACCTCGCCGACCTTCGACGGGGAATTGTACATCGATGCCGAAGATTTCGGAATCCGCAGCGCGCATGTGGCCCTCTCCAAGGGCTCGAACGTGAACTGGATCCGGCACATCAACATCGATACGGAGAGCCGGAGGACGGCGTCCGGGGCCTGGTTTCCGAAAGAAGAAAAACTCTTCATCGACTTTTCCATAGCCGTGCGCGACAGCTCGAAGATCCTGTCGTTCCTGGGAAACCGCGAACTGCTCTACGGCGAGCCGGAAGACCGGCCGCTTCCCTCCGACCTGCTGGATACGCCCGATGCCGTGGTGCTGTCGGAAGCTGTCGAGCTGAGCGACGGAGAGTGGGCTTCGGCGCGGCCGGTGCCTTTGACGACGCGGGAGCAGGGAATCTACGACATGGTGGACGAGATCCAGCATAAACCGGCCTACAGGGCCTGGTACACGGTCTTCCGTTCGCTGGTCGTGGGCTACATAGAGGGAGAGCACACGGCCATCGCATTCGGCCCCTGGGCCCAGACGGTCAAGTACAATGCAACGGAAGGCTGGCATGTCGGTGTCGGTTTCCGGACCACGAAGCACTTTCATCCGGACGTCCGCCTGACGGGCAAGCTGGGCTATGGTTTCCGCGACCATCTGATCAAGGGCGGCGGCTCGGTGGAATGGCTCATCCGGCGCGACGTGACCCGCAAGCTCAGTTTCTCGGGCGACTACGACTATCAGCAACTGGGGCAGGGGACTGCTGCCATCGCGCAGCCGAACATGCTCAATTCGCTCTTTGCGGGACGCATGGGTGATAAGCAGACGCTGATGCGGAATCTGGTCCTGAGCTATGAGCATGAATTCACGCCGAATGTCACCTCCTATTTGTCGCTGGAATCGCGCCGGCTCCACGGCAACGACATGGTGCCGCTCTACCGGCCTGACAGTACCTGGGTGCCATCGGTTTCGACCAACCAGATCCGCTTCTCGACGCGTTTTTCCTGGGAGGAGCGCATCAACCGCGGGCACTACCACAAGGCGCGCATCTTCACGCGCTATCCGGTGCTGGGCCTGGATTTCACGGCCGGCATCAAGGGGATTACCGGTGATGACTGCCAGTTTTTACGGGGTGTTTTCACCTTCGACTGGAAAGTGCCGGCGGGGGCGTTCGGTTTTTCGAACATTCATCTGGAGACGGGGGCGATCCATGGGGAAGTGCCTTATCCTTTCCTGAAGCTCCACGAGGGCAACCGCTCTTATTTCCTGGACAAGACGGCCTTCACCTGCATGGATTACTATGAGTTTGCGTCGGACCGCTGGGTGAGCGCGATGTACGAGCACAATCTCAACGGCCTGATCCTGGGTAGGATCCCGCTCATCAAGCTGTTGGACTTGCGGGAGATCATTACGGTGAAGGCGGCGTGGGGGACGCTGTCTGCCGCGAACCGGGCGGGTGGATCCGGCATTCTTCCCATCGAAGGGCTCAAGACCCTGGAGACGCCTTATGTCGAGGCTGGTGTCGGCCTGTCGAACATCCTGCGCGTCCTGCGCATCGACGCCTGCTGGCGCCTCACGCACCGGACCGAAGACCCCGACCGCAACTTCCGCCTCACCTTCGGCTTCGACATCCAGTTCTGATTTCATGCGTGGCAGATAACTACCTGATTATTAACGCTTTAACAAAAATCGGTTGTGCATTTTTACACAACCGATTTCTTATAAAACGTTGAAGGTCAACACTCTGTCTGCCACGCACCAACAGCGCATCAGCCCTGATGCGCGGGACGCAGGAGGTCTAACACCGTCTTGACGGGGTTGAAGGTTTCGAGGGGGACTTCCACGAAGATGGTGTTCCAGTCGCTCATGGCGCCGTTCCACAGGCCCGGGGCCTCCAGGGCCTTGAGTTCGCGGCCCTGATAGCTCTTCGAGCTGATGAAGCCGGCTTCGGGATCGACATAGCGTTCGAGGTCGAAGCGCTCCCCTTTGTAGTTGCGCAGGATGCACACCAGGTCGACGGGATTGAAATGCGTGGCGCCCTGCATGGCGGCCATGGCCTGGGGATTATTCTTGTCGATCTGTACGCTTTCGAGGATCTGGAGCGAGGTGCTGCCGTCTTTTCCTTCGATAATGTAAGGGCCGCCGCCCGGCTCGCCCTCGTTGCGGACCATGCCGCAGACGCGGATGGGCCGGTCGAGTTTCTCACGGAGGCGTGCGATGCGGCGCTGCAGGTCCGTTTCCCCGGGAAGCTGCACGCAGAGCGTGTCGGCGAGGAAGCCCTCGATTTCGTCGCAAAGCGCCGCATCGGGATTCGCATCCAGCCGGCGCAGGTAGTTGAAAATGCGGTCGCGCAGCTTCAGGGCCTCGCCCATCAATACCTGTTTGTACAGCGATGTGGTGGTGAGCAGTTTCTCGTGAGCCACGTTGTCGATGTTCTTGATCGAGACCAGCTCGGCCTCCACCTGGTTCAGGTTGTGGATCAGGGCGCCATGGCCGGCGGGACGGAACAGCAGCGATCCGTCGGCGGTGCGGAAGGGCTCATCGGCGGCATCCACGGCGATGGTGTCGGTGGCTTTGTCCTGATAGGTGAAGGTAATGTCGTATTTGACACCATAGCGGCGCTCATAGGCCGGAACAACCGCGGCGACCGCTTCTTCGAAGAGGGCGCGGTGTTCGGGCGAGATGGTCACCACCAGCGAACAGACGTCGCCGTTGCGCATATAGGCCTGGGCTTCGACCAGATGCTCGGCGATGGCGGTGCGCACTTCGTCGGCATAGCGGTGGAATTTCAGCACGCCCTTGGGCTTTTCGCCATAGGCCAGGCCGTCGGACTTGAGCAGCTTGCGAAGGGTATCGCGGCGGTACTCCGCGCTGTCTTCCGGTTCACCGAAGAGTTCGGGCGTATAGAAGGCGAATTCCTTGATGTGGGCGGCCAGCCTGCTGCCGGGGGAATCGGCGGGAATATCCTCTCCCGCTTCCAGTTTGTCGAGTGCGGCGAACTGGTCCTTGAACATGCGGGATGCCGCACCGGATGCCGGCACGAACTTGCACTTCCCGCAGACTTCAGCACGCTGATAATAGGTTGCTGCCGCTGCGGCCGCATTGGCATCCAGGACGCGGATACCGCGGGCGGGCGTGGCTGCGGCCACGATCTTCATCCAGGGGAAACCCTGCTTGAAATGGGAAATCTGTTCTTCGATGCGGCGGAGTTCAGTGCCCCGTGCCGCAATTTGCTGCAAATCTTTCTCTGTAAACATGGAATGGGAGGTATTTCTTACAAAGTTAATCATTTTCTGATAACATCCACCCGCCAGGTGAAACCGATGTCATAGTTGTTGCGGTGCACGGCATTGTCGCGGTAATACACGGCGTGGAAGCGGAGATTGTCGGAACGCAGCGGGAACCACTCGATGCCGCAGCCGTAATAGATGTATTCCGTGCCCGGAGCGATGACCAGGTCGTAGGGGCGGCCATCCTGGTCTACGTTCCGGATGTCATTCTTCTCATAGCCACCCTTGGCGCAGATGTTCCATTTACCGACGCTCCAGATGATCTTCGAGATGACCGACATGTCGCTGAGCAGGAACTGCCGCTGCCCGAAGCCGCTGCGGTTCATCAGGTCGATGTCGAAGATCACGTTCCTGAAAACGAAATGGTTGCCCAGAGCGATGTAGTTGACCATGCGCTTGTCCATGTCTTCCACGAAATTGACGCTCCAGATGGTCCGCCACCAGGGAGTGAACTGCCCGCGCCAGGCCAGGTTGTAGGCATACACGTTCTGGATACCCAGCGACAGCGGCGAGTTGCAGAACTGGAATTCGAGGTTCTGGTTCTCGGCGAACTTGTAGGCGGCCGACGCGCCGAAGGTGAAGCCCTGGTAGAGGTTGCTGCAGAACTGGCTGTAGTAATATACGTCGATGGGCGTGGCATCATACTCGTAGCCGCCGATCAGCACGGCATGCTTTCCGAACAAGAGGCTGAATTTCGGCGTGGCCTGCCAGTTGATATACATGAAATCCGTGGCGTTGAACATGTTCTTCTCGTCGAAGACTTTCTTGTTGAGCCGCTGGCGGATGCGGTAGTCGATGGTGGGCGTGATGTGCCCCATCAGGTGGAAGTTCAGGTATTCTCCCACCATCTGGCTGCTGTATTCCCCCTGGGTCGTCTCCTGGTGGAATGCTCCGCGCATGTCGAGATACAGCCGTTCGACGAACTGGGCGTGCAGCAGTACCGGAAACAGGCTGAAGGCAAGAAGCAGGAAGTATTTTTTCATGGTTTCGGTTTAATCAGTACGAAAATAGCAGAAATCGCTTGAAGTATCAAAGAATTTTTCGCAATTTTGAAAGATAGAATGAAAAACCGATCATGAAATCCATCCAAGAGATCCTTCATCCGCTGGCCACCGGCAAGTTCTGGAAAGAACTGGTCGTGATGACCCTGGGCATGGCCGTGGGCGCCGCGGCCGTCTATTATTTCCTGATGCCAAGCAACCTGATCATCGGCAGCATCTCCGGTCTGGCGATCGTCATCTCCCAGCTGATTGGCGCCGAAGTATCGCTCATCGTGACGATCATCAACGCCGTGCTGCTGGTTCTCGCATGGATCCTGATCGGTGCCGAATTCGGCGCCAAGACGGTCTATACGGCCCTGATCCTCGGTCCGCTGCTCGAATTCTGGAAATGGGTGCTGCCGTACGAGAACCTGATGGAGCCCGGCGCCACTTCCGTGATGAACGACCCCTGGTTCGACCTGCTCTGTTTCGTGCTGCTGCTCAGCATTTCGCAGTCCATCCTCTTCCGGATCAACGCCTCGACCGGCGGCCTCGACATCCTGGCCAAGATCGTCAACAAGTACCTGCACTTCGACATCGGCGCTTCGGTGACCGTGGCGGGCGCCATGATCTGCTGCTCGGCCTTCGCCATCAACCCGTTCCGCATGGTGGTCATCGGCCTGATCGGCACCTGGATCAACGGCGTGGTGGTCGACTATTTCACCGACGCGCTCAACAAGCGCAAGAAAGTGTGCATCATCAGCAAGGACCACGAAAAGATCCGCCAGTTCATCACCGGCAAGCTCATGCGCGGCTGCAGCATCTACCACCTGTTCGGCGGCTTCACGGGCGAAGAGAAGATCGAAATCGTGGTGCTGCTGACCAAGCACGAATACGCAGATCTCTTCAAGTTCATGAAAGACAATGATATCGACGGCTTCATCACCGCCGGCAGCGTCAGTGAAGTCTATGGCAACTGGCGCAGCGGAAAAGTCCGTTACGAATCGCCCAAGACCGCCAAAAATTCCGTCAAGCAAGCATGAAACGCGACCTGAAATACCTGCGCCTCCTGGCCAAGAGCTTCCCCTCCGAGCAGGCAGCCTGCACCGAGATCATCAATCTCGAAGCCATCCTCAATCTGCCCAAGGGAACCGAACACTTCATCACGGACCTGCACGGGGAGAACGAAGCTTTCGAGCATGTGCTCCGCAATGCATCGGGCGTCATCCGGCAGAAAGTCGAGATGGTGTTCGGCGCCACCCTCAGCGAATCGGAGATCCGGGAGCTCTGTACCCTGATCTATTATCCCGAAGACAAGCTCCGCGTGGTCCGGAACACGCTCCGTACCCGCGCCAAAATGCAGGAATGGTATCGCGTCATGCTGATGCGCATCATCCAGGTCATGGCCGTCTGTTCCTCGAAATATACCCGCTCGAAGGTCCGCAAGGCCCTGCCGAAAGAGTATTCCTATATCATTGAAGAACTGCTCCACGAGTGGATCGAGGACAACCAGAACAAGCGCCGCTACATGATGTCGATCGTCGACACGATCATCGCCACGGGGCGCGCCGACCATTTCATCGCCACTATCTGCAACGTCATCCACCGGCTGGTAATCGATTCGCTGCACATCCTGGGCGACATTTACGACCGCGGGCCGGGGGCGCACCTGATCATGGAAACGCTCTGCAACTACCACAACTATGACATGGTATGGGGCAATCACGATGTCGTCTGGATGGGCGCGGCGGCGGGCAGCAAGGCCTGTGTGGCCAACGTGCTGCGCATGTGCTTCCGCTACGCCAATCTCTCTACGCTCGAAGACGGCTACGGCATCAACTTGCTGCCGCTGACGACCTTTGCGATGGAGACCTATGCCGACGATCCCTGCACGCCGTTCCGCCCGCGGGAGAATGGCTACGAGCGGCTCTCCGAGTCGCAGCTTGCCCTGCTGGCCAAGCTCCACAAGGCCATCGCCATCATCCAGTTCAAGATGGAGAAACGCGTGACGGACCGCAACCCCGAATTCGGGATGGACGACCGCAACCTGCTGCACCTGATCGATTACCGGAAGGGAACGATCCACCTGAACGGCAAGGATTACCCGTTGACGGACACCCATTTCCCCACCATCGATCCGGCGGATCCCTACCGTCTGACCCCCGAAGAGCAGGAGGTCATCGACAACGTGACGCACAGCTTCGAGACCAGCGAGAAGCTCCGCCGTCACATCGGCTGCTTCCTCTCGCACGGGTCTTCCTATCTTGTGCGCAACTCCAATCTCATGTTCCATGGCTCCATGCCGATGAATCCGGACGGCACGTTCCGCGAGATGATGATCCAGGGCAAGGCCTACCGGGGCAAGAAGCTCTTCGACAAGATCGACCAGATGGTACGCAACGCCTATTATACGCGCGAAGAGACGCCGCGCCGCCAGGCGGGGCAGGATTTCCTGTGGTACCTTTGGTGCGGCCCCGTGGCGCCGACCTACGACAAGGACAAGATGGCTACCTTCGAGCGTTATTTCATCGCCGATAAAGAGACCTGGAAAGAGACCAGCGGCGCCTATAAGCAGCTGAAGGAACGGGCCGACATCTGCGAGATGATCCTGCAGGAATTCGGAGTGAAGGACCTGCATCACGCCCATATCATCAACGGGCACATCCCGGTCAAGACTCTCAAGGGAGAGAGCCCCATCCGTGCGGAAGGCCGCCTGCTGATGATCGACGGAGGCTATTCGAAAGCATACCAGCCGGAAACGGGCATCGCGGGTTACACGCTGATCTACAATTCCCAAAGCCTGAAACTGGTCCAGCACGAGCCCTTCACTTCGCGCGAGCGCGCTGTCAAGGAAGGCCTCGACATCCTGTCCGAAACGAAAGTGCTGGAATTCGAAGAAAACCGCCGCTACGTCCGCGACACCGACATGGGCGCCGAGCTCCGCGAACAGATCGACGACCTCTACCAGCTTCTCGACGCCTACCGCAACGGCTCGATAAGATCGAGGTAGCGTGCGTGGCACGCTCAATCAATTACAGTTCGACTTTCTTGCCGGCGGTATAGACGGCCTTGACGTCGATGTCGTCGTCGAAGAGGACGAAGTCGGCGTCCTTGCCCAGACGGATCGAGCCCTTGCGGTGCGCGCGGACCATCTTGGCAGGGGAGAGCGTCATCATCTCCACGGCATCCGGAAGCGGAACGGCCGCTTCCTTGTACATCACGCGGACCAGCCGGTCGGCGGTGGCGATGCTGCCGGCCAGGGCCGAATGGTCGAGGAGCTTGCCCACACCGTCGTGGATCACGGACTTGGCACCATGCGGCGGACGACCGTTATAGAAGACAGATCCTTCCGGCAGGCCGGCGGGCGCCAGGGCGTCGGAGCAGAGGGCCACCCGGTCCGATCCCTTGAATTTCCATACCATGCGCAGGATCTCTTTCGGAAGATGCTTTCCGTCGGCGATCATCTCGACCGACAGGCCGTCGAGCAGATAGCCGGCTTCCACGGCGCCGGGCACGCGGTAGCAACCCACCTTGTAGCAGGCCGACATCGCCGAATAGAAATGCGTCATCATCGAGTAGCCGGCGAACATGGCGGCCTCGACCTGGTCGAACGAAGCGTTCGTGTGGGCGACGGATACCACGATGCCGCGGTGGGCGAGCATTTTGCCCAGTTCGAGGGCGCCTTCCAGCTCCGGAGCTACGCTCCAGCGGATGACGTCATCGCTGTGGCGCAGGATCTCTTCGGCGCGCCCGCAGTCGGGGAGCGCCAGGTAGGCCGGGTCCTGTCCGCCGCATTTGACCGGGTTGAGAAAAGGTCCTTCCAGATGAAGTCCCAGCAGGCTGAAGGCCGGGTGGCTTTCCTTGACCTGGCGGAAGGCCTCGAACACCTGGTAGAGGTCTTCGTCAGGGCAGGTGAGGGTAGTAGGCACGATGGAGGTGGTGCCGTGGGCCAGGTGGAACCGGGCCGCGCCCGCAATGGATTCGGGCGTGCCTTCCATGAAGCCGTATCCGCCGCCGCCGTGGACGTGGATGTCCACGAAACCGGGCGCCAGATACAATCCGCCTGCGTCGACTGTCGCTACGTTTTCACCGAGTTGGGCAGCGGGCAGGATATCCTTGATGATTCCGTTTTCACATACGATGGCCAGGCCATCGCGAATCTCTCCGGGAAAAATAACCCTTGCATTGACGATAATCATGGCTGCACATTGAATGAGGACCCAAAAGTACAAAAAATGTGGGATTTTTTTCTTATATTTGGGGATATTATGGACGGAATCAAAGTAATCGAGATCAAGAAAAGCATTTTTGCCGACAACGACAAGGATGCCGACGCGCTCCGCAGGGAGCTCAGGCAAAAAGGAGTCTATCTGCTGAATGTCATGTCTTCGCCCGGCAGCGGCAAGACCACGACGCTCATCCAGACCATCAACCGGCTCAAGGATAAGCTCCGCATCGCCGTCATGGAAGCCGATATCGACGGCGACGTGGATGCGGTCAAGATCAGGGAAGCCACCGGCATCCCCTCCATCCAGCTGCACACGGGCGGCATGTGCCATCTCGATGCGGAGATGACGCGGCAGGGGCTCGACAACCTGGCCCTGGGAGAAGCCGATCTGGTGATCCTTGAAAATGTGGGCAATCTGGTGTGCCCGGCTGAGTTCGACACGGGTAGCTGCCGCAACGCCATGATCCTGTCGGTCCCCGAAGGCCACGACAAGCCGCTGAAATACCCGCTCATGTTCTCGGTCTGCGACGTGGTGGTCATCAACAAGATGGACGTCCTGCCGTATTTTGATTTCGACATGGAGAAATGCAAAGAATATATCCACATGCGCAATCCCCGCGCACAGGTCATCCCGATCTGTGCCAGGACAGGGGAGGGCGTGGATGTCTTCGCCGAGTGGCTCCTGCAAGAAGTGAATAATTGGAAAAAACAATAAAAACCTGAACGTATGCCTGAGATGTCAACCAAATTTGTCCCGAAGCACAAAGGGGACAAGAACCCGAATCCCAAGCTCCTCAAATTTGTCCGCCACGTCACCGACCGTGTGCCCGGCAAGATCAAGATGACCACCGACGCCCCGGAATACTGGGGCCTGGCCTGCATCTTCGAAGACGAGATGGACGCGGTAACCCGCGAAGCCGCGCTCGACCTCCTGTTGGACATGCTGCCGAAGAATTTCTTCAGGGTCCGCGAGCACCGCGACTATCACCTGCTTCACCAGTGGAACAGGGAGAAGCACTACACTCCCGATGACGCTTCTTTCGACGGACTGCTCGACAAACTTGCCTACTTCGGGATGCTGGAATACGACTACGGTGACAAATACACCGATGACGGCCCGATGCCCGGCACCACATACAGGCGGGAAGACCGCGTCTACTGGGTCCCGATGTTCGTCCCGGGCAGCGCCGAATACACCAATATGAACACCGACCTGATGGACCGGCATCCCGAACTGGCCATGTTCTTCGAGCGGATGACCTTCCTTCCCCTGGAGAAGATCACTCCGATGGTTCCGATGGGCGGCTCCGGCATCGGCATGCATGTGATTCCCGTGGAA
>JAEETO010000075.1 GCA_016290385.1 Bacteroidales bacterium
GCAATGAAGCGCGTCATTTTGATCACCGGGGGCTCCCGTTCGGGGAAAAGCAGCTACGCCGAGCAGTTGGCGTTGTCTCTGTCCGATGCTCCGGTCTATCTGGCCACGGCCCGCATCTGGGACGATGAGTTCCGGGAACGGGTGCGCCGCCATAAGGAACGCCGAGGGCCCCAGTGGACCAACCTCGAGGAAGAAAAGTACCTGAGCCTTCATGATCTGGCAGGCCGCGTGGTGGTCATCGACTGCATGACGCTCTGGGCTACGAATTTCTTCTTCGATCTGGACAGCGACGTTGACGCTGCCCTCGACGCCCTCAAGGCCGAATTCGACCGCTTCACGGACCAGGACGCCACCTTCCTTTTCGTTACCAACGAGATCGGGATGGGCGGCGTCTCCGACAATACCGTCCAGCGCAGATTCACCGACCTGCAGGGCTGGATGAATCAGTACGCCGCATCCCTTGCCGACGAAGTTATCTTGATGGTCAGCGGCATCCCTATGAAAATCAAAGGTTAACATGAATATCTCAATAGAACGTCCCGACCCGAAGCTCCGTACTGCACTTCAGGCGAAGATTGACAGCCTCACGAAGCCCAAGGGGTCGCTGGGCCGTCTGGAAGAACTCGCCTTGCAGGTCGGCCTGATTCAGCAGACCCTGTCGCCCCGGCTCTGCCATCCGCAGAACATCGTTTTTGCGGCGGACCACGGCATCGTGGAGGAAGGTGTCAGCGTCGCGCCGAAGGAGGTGACCTGGCAGCAAGTGCTCCACTTCACGCATCCGCAGGGTACGGGCGGGGTGAATTTCCTCTGCCGCCAGCACGGCTTCGCGCTCAAGGTGGTTGACGCAGGAGTGGACTATACCTTCCCGAAAGACCGCGGCATCATCGACTTGAAGGTCCGCCGCGGCACCAGCAACTTCCTGCATGAACCGGCGATGACCGAAGCGGAGATGGAACAGTGCCTGGCAGGGGGCGCACGGGTGGTCCGCCAGTGTGCCGAAGAAGGAAGCAACGTGCTGAGTTTCGGCGAAATGGGGATCGGGAACACTTCGTCTTCGTCGCTGTGGATGTCCTATTTTACGGGCATTCCGCTTTCAGCCTGCGTGGGGGCGGGCAGCGGGCTAGACATCAAGGGAATCCTTCACAAACTCGACGTACTTTCCCGCGCCAAAGACAACTACCGGGGAGACGGATCGACGCGCGACCTCATCCGCTGGTTCGGCGGTTTCGAGATGGTGATGGCCGTCGGGGCCATGCTTCAGGCAGCCGAACTGAAGATGGTCATCCTGGTCGACGGCTTCATCATGACCAGTTGCATGCTGGCCGCATCGAAACTCTGCCCCGCGGTGCAGGACTATGCCGTGTTCGGCCATTGCGGCGACGAATCCGGCCATCGCAAGATGCTGGATGCGATGGGCGCCAAACCTTTGCTGAACCTGGGACTCCGGCTGGGCGAGGGGACCGGCGCTATCTGCGCCTATCCGATTCTGGAATCCGCCGTCCGCATGATCAATGAGATGGATACGTTCAGCGCGGCTGAAATAACCAAATATTTTTGATCGACAACCATGAAAAGATTTTTGTTTGCACTGATCATACTGCTCTCGGCAGGTCTATGCCGGGCACAGCTTCCGACCGGGACCTGGTCGGGCGCCCTTGACATCCAGGGCGTTTCGTTGACACTCGTTTTTCATTTCGCTGAAGACGGCTGCACGCTCGACGTGCCCGACCAGGGCGCCAAAGGCCTCAAGGCCACGGCGTCGCTGACGGCGTTGGGTGCCGTGCAGGTGCAGGTTCCTTCGATCGGCGCTTCGTACGAGGGTTTCCGCTTTGGAGACAGGATCAATGGTAAGTTTTCGCAAAATGGCATGTCGCTCCCGCTGACCCTGACACCCGGCGCGCCTGAACGCAAGCGTCCCCAGACGCCGCAGCCTCCTTTCCCATACACCACGGAAGAGGTATCTTTTACGAATGGGGATGCGGTGCTGAAAGGCACGCTGGTGTTGCCGGAAGGCTGGAACCGGGAGACGCTGGTGCTGCTGATGGTGACGGGCAGCGGCCTGCAGGACCGCGATGAGACGCTGTTCGAACACAAGCCCTTTGCCGTGATCGCCGACTTCCTGGCGCGCCGGGGCATCGCCACGCTGCGCTATGACGACCGGGGTTTCGGCGAATCGACCGGCGACCTGGTCCGGGTTACGACGGAAGATCTGAAGGAAGATGCTGCTGCCGGAGTGTCTCTCCTGCGCGACCGCTTCGCGCATGTGGGCGTCATCGGCCACAGCGAAGGAGGGACGATCGCCTTGATGCTGGCGGCAGAGAACAAGGCCGATTTCATCGTGAGCCTGGCCGGAATAGTGGTCCCGGGACGCGAGACACTGCTGTGGCAGAACCGCGAAGGCCTGCTTCAGGCAGGTCTCGACAAAAAGACGGTCGAGAACTATTGCAAGGCGCTTTCCGATACCTTCGATGCTGCGACTGGCGGCCTTCCGCTGCCCGCCCCCGGCGATTACGATCTGCCGGCTGCCTTGAAGCAGAACTTGGCGGCCGTCCAGGCGCAACTGGGCATGCCGTATCTGCGGCATTTCGTCCAGCTCGATGTCTCAAAACAACTGGGCGGCATCACCTGTCCCGTCCTGGCCCTGAACGGCACGAAAGACAGCCAGGTGGACTGCGCGGCGAATCTCGGCGCCCTGAAGCAGGGCCTTCCCGCATCCGCCCGGAACGAAATCCGCTACCTCGACGGCCTCAACCATCTCTTCCAGCACTGCACGACCGGCCTGGCCGCCGAATACCTTCAGATTGAAGAGACCTTCTCTCCCGAAGTTCTCTCCCTGATCGCCGGCTGGCTGCAATCGCTACAATAGTAACGCCCGGAAAAGGCGTTTTTTCAGGCTAGCGGACTACCTGGGTGAAGACAGGGGCCTGTCCGTTGGCTACGAGAACATAGACCTTCATGGCGCGGGACTGGGGCGGCAGGTCGCCGGGAACGTCCTTGGGCATTTCACGCGGCAGGTCGCGGGCGGTGAACAGGTATTCCGTACCATCGGGGAGAGCACGGACTGCCACTTCTTCCGCCTTGGCATGGAGCATCGGGTAGCCGTTGACAGCTGCATCGAAGATGGCAGCTTCTTCTTCGGAAGCCGGATGCGGGGCGGGGAAGTCCGCGGGTTTCTCGTAGGTTCCTTCCACGTAGCCTTCGCTGACGAGGAATCGTTCGACTTCGACGGGAACGGCGTCGAGGCGGGCGGCACGCACGCCATAGCCTGGTAGTACGACGGCTTTCGGAGATTTTTCACGGATGGCTTTGATGCTGGAATCCAGGCCGCCGCTGCCGAAGGTGCAGAAGGGGACGATTTTCTTTCCGGCGAAATCTGCGGAGCGGAGCAGCGTCTCGACCGGATTGGCATAGGTGCCGAACCAGACGGGGAAGCCGAGGAAGATGATGTCATAGGAAGCGATGTCCGACTTGAGCGGCTGGAGTTCCGGGAACTTGTTTTCTTCCATTTCTTTGCGGCCGCGTTCGATCGTGGCCTGGAAGTCGCCGGTGTAGGGCACGACGGGGAGGATCTCCTCGATGTCGGCCCCGAGCTTCTGCTGCAGGGCCTCTGCTACGACGCGGGTATTGCCCGTTTCGGAATAATAGAGGACCAGTGTTTTCGGTGCTTTGTCTTTCGTGCAGGAAATGGCCATGGCAAGTAAGGCGGTAAGTAAAAGGATCTTTTTCATATTTCGTTGGTTTTTTGTCAGTGTTGGATCGCCATCAGGCGGATGTATTTCAGGACGGATTCACACCAGTAAGGGTCGCCGGGATACTGGTAGCGGGCGTTGCCGTTCGGATCGGGCGTGAAGATCGTTTCACCCCTGGGCGTCAGCGTCACCCATCCGCGCGGAGAAAGGTTATAGAGCACGTCGCCCTCCACGGCGTTGATCACGGCCTGCGGGTCCCACATCTTCTGCCCCGTGTTGCAGTTGAGATACTGATAGGTCCACTTGATGGGGTGGAAGTCAGTCCAGTACAAGTCTTCGATGACCTGCTCGGGCCTGTAGTCGAGCGGGTCGCCCACTTCGCCGGGCGAGAACACGATGTCCACCTCCTTGGGCAGGAGCGCGAAGAACTTCATGGAGAAGTCGATGGCCTGTAGGAAATTGTAGTCGGGCTCCACGGCATCGCCGAACACGCCGCCCATGGCATAGATGCTCTTGACCTTGTTACGGACCAGGTCCACGCCGTTGAGGGGCGAATACTCGTCCGGACCGGATTCCAACAGGCGGGCCAGCGTGGTCACCAGGCCGATCGAGGCGATGGTCACGGAATGGTCGGGCTGCTCGCTCAGGAGCTTGCGGTAGAGCTTGTATCCTTCCATGTAGCTGCCCTCGTCGCCGACGGTACGCTTGAACATCTGCTCGCCTTCCATCGTGCGGGCGTAGGCCAGGTTGTGGTAGGGAATCCAGACATGGGTTTCTTTCTGTCCTTCCGTCTCCAGGCCGATGGGAATGTCCGGATGTCCGTAATAGGTGTTGAGCACATCTACGATGTCGGCGTGGGCCCGGCCCATCCGGTCCACGATGACGCCGAGAAGCTTGCAGCGCTGCATGTCCATGTAGCGGTGTAGCATCATCAGGGCAAAGAGGTCGTCGGTCGACGAACCCATGTCGCAGTCGAGGATGATCCGGACGTCCTGTTGCTCGTAATTACTCCGGATGGCGATCAGCTTATCGAGGTCGTAGACGGCGTTCTGTCCGTTCTCGCGGGCGAAAGCCAGCGCAGCGCCGAGGCTGTCTTCGGGAAAGATGCGGGAACTGTCGAAATAGTAGTGTCCGTTCTCGGGATTGTACCAGCCTCCGATGACGTTGTCATGTTCGTGGGCGTGCTTGATGACAGCCTTGAGGCTCTTCTTGTCAAAGCTGTTCTGGGTGGCGGCATACGAGACGGCCAGGCCCTTGGACGGCTGCCGGAGGGAATCCAGGCTCAGGGTGAAACCGTCGGGATAGATCTGGCCCAACGCCCAGATGATGGTCTCCAGTTCCTTGTCGGAGAACTTCTGCTGCGCCATTCCCGCAAAGGGGAACATCATCAGCAGCACGAGAAGCAGTGCAGTCTTTTTCATATACGTTTGGTTTTCGCTTGTTTCTGTGTTTAATCTTCAAAGATACATTTTTTTCGCTAATTTTGTAGGAACAATACCTGAGCTATGAAAAGACTTGTGTTCCTGGCCGCACTGCTGCTGGCCTTTGCCTGCGGGAAAGAAAAAGAAACCGATTATATCGTCCAGGTATCCCTGGGCGGGTGGAATTCGCCTGATTATTCGGCGGAGCAGATCATCAGCCGGCTTGACACGGTCAGCCAGCTGATTCCCGTCGGAAAAGTCATCATCGGCTGGAGCCTCGACAAAGACATTTACCGGCAGGTGGGGTCATACCTGCATGGGAAGGGCATCCAGATGCTGCTCTGGCTCCCGGTCTTCGCCGAGACCGAGGAAGTGTGCGAAAATAAGCCCGCTGTCGATCTCTGGGGCCGGATCCCTGCCAACTACGACCTGGCGGCCGGCGAGGGCTTCCGTTTCAACTGCCCGTCCGATCCGGAGAATGCCGCAAACATCGTGGCCCTGTATGACAAGTATTTCAACGACTGCGGTTTTGACGGCGTGTTTCTCGACCGCATCCGCACCCAGTCGTTCGTGAGCGGCATCGGCGGCGTGCTGAACTGCGGCTGCCCGATTTGTACGGAGCGTTTTGCGGCGGAAGGCGTCGATCTGGCTGCCGTCCGGGAAGCCTATGAAAAGAAAGGCGATGATTTCCTGTCGGTTACCGGCTATTCGCCCGAGACGGGATTTGTCTTTGCCAATCCGCTCGCAGCGGACTTTTTCCGTGCGAAAGGCCATATCGTCAGCGGCGCCGTGG
This sequence comes from Bacteroidales bacterium, assembly GCA_016290385.1. Classification (GTDB taxonomy): domain Bacteria; phylum Bacteroidota; class Bacteroidia; order Bacteroidales; family UBA932; genus Cacconaster. The sequence goes on from JAEETO010000075.1 coordinate 5,904, forward strand.
CCGCCATTGCCGACAGCTTCCGCCATCGCGGCATGGTGGTCGGCATGGACCTGTATGCGCCCTTCATGGCGCCTTTCGTGGGCCAGGACTACGCCATCCTCTCGCAGCACGCCGATTTCATCAAGCCGATGCTCTATCGCATGACCTTCGCCCCGGCAGGGATGGGTTTCGAATATGATCTGCTGCGCAAGGCGGTGCCGGATGCGACCGGATATCCCGATTTCAAGATGGACGTTGCTTTTCTGAATTCCCAGTTGCAGGCCATGGAAGCCTGCCCCTGTGCCAAATATCCGGGCGTCGAGATCAACTACCGCGCGGATATCGCGCCGACTTCACCAGCATATGTTACGGAATCGCTGAACGCCGTCCGGCAAAAAGGTTTTGACGGGCTGGTTCTTTCCTGGAATATCATGGAAGCACCGGACGCCCACATCGCCTGCCTGAAACCGTAAATCCCTTTGGCCGGCAGGAGGCGCATCTCTCCTGCATATTTGATGGATAATCGCGGTCTTTTTTCCTATATTTGTGCGTAAAAACCATTTTCCCATGAAAAAACTTTTTGTCTTCGTATCGTTGCTCGCACTCTGTCTGTGCGGCAGCACCGTTCGGGCACAGGTACCTGAATCTGCCGAATGGGCCATCAAAATCAAAGCGGAAGGCTTGAACAACTCCAAGATCGAGGAACTCTCCCAGTTCATGACCGACTATCTGGGTTCCCGGCTGACGGCTTCCCAGCAGAAGCGTCGTGCCGACAGCCTGGTTGTCGTCCGACTCAAGGAAATGGGGCTCTCCAATCCCCGTTCCGCCTTTGCCATGGCGTTCGACCGTGGCGGATGGGACGTTGTCAAGACCTACGCAGCCATGACGTCGCCGTATTATTGTGCCTTCTCCGTCAACCCGAGGGCCTGGTCGGGCAGTACCGACGGCCTGGTCAAGGGCGAATGCATCCTGTTTGACGCCCAGACCAAGGAAGACCTGGAGAAATACAAAGGCAAGGTGACGGGCAAGATCCTGCTGATGCCTTCGATGCAGAATTATGACATCAAATTCGAACCGCTGGCTTCGCGTTACGACGAAGAAGAGCTGGAGGAACTGACGAAAGACAATCGTGCATCTTCCCGCGGCGGCCGCTATGGCCGGATGAATTTCGACTTCCGCGCCATGATGGAATTCCGCCAGCAGCTGGCCCAGTTCTATGCAGCGGAGAAACCGCTCTGCATCGTGAACGGAAGCGGCTCCTTCAACGTTCCCTCCGGTTCGGGCGTCAACTACAAGGCAGGAGATCCCGAGCCCGTTCCCGAGATCAACATGCCGGTCGAAGACCATGGCCGCATGGTCCGCCTGCTCCAGAAAGGAAACAAGGTTGAAATGGAGCTGGAACTCATCAACCGGTTTACGAACGATTGCGAAGTACACAATATCTATGCTGAGATTCCCGGTACCGATCCGAAACTCAAGGACGAGATCGTCTTGCTGGGCGGTCACTTCGACTCCTGGCACGGCGGCACCGGCGCTGCTGACAACGCGTCCGGCTGCATCGTCATGATGGAGGCCATGCGTATCCTGAAAGAGCTGGGATTCAAGCCTAAACGGACCATCCGCCTGGCACTCTGGGGCGGCGAGGAACAAGGCCTCTACGGCTCGCGCGGCTATCTGGAGCAATATCTCTTCAAAGACCAGAAGAAACTTCCCGGTTTCGACAAGTTCGCCCTCTACCTGAACATGGACAACGGTTCCGGCCGCTTCCGCGGTATCTACCTGGAGCGTAACGACGCGGCCTTCCCGTTCTTCGAGGCCTGGATGAAATCCATCGAGTCGCTGGGCTTCAACTATCTGTCTCCCCGGAACACGGGCGGCACCGACCATCAGACCTTCGTCCGTTACGGTCTCCCTGCCTATCAGTTCATCCAGGATGAACTCGAATATGGCCGTACCTATCACACCATCATGGATACCTACGAGCGCCTGTCGCTGAGCGACCTGAAGGTCGATGCCACCATCGTCGCCTGGCTGGCCGCCTGTGCCGCGAACGATCCCGGCCGCATCCCGGTGTACCCTGTCGTCAATACGAACCAGCAGCGGATGCCGTTCTAGCATGGATTTTTCATCCATCGCCCAGCGTTATCTGCAGCTCGCCGATGCTGTCCAGGCATCCCCGCTTGCCAATAAGCGGGAATGTCTGGATGCGCTTTATGCTTCTTATTTCCTCTTGAACGAAGGCCGATTGGCAGGGGAGGCGTCCGTGCGGCGACCTTCCCGTGCCGACGAAGTGTTCAGCCAGTTTCTCCACCTGCTTGAAACCTTCTGCACGAAGGAGCGCAGCGTCGGTTTCTATGCCGACAAGCTCGCGCTGAGTCCGAAGTACTTTTCCAAGCTGGTCCGGCAGGCGAGCGGCCACAGCGCGCCTGATTGGATCGATGCTTCCGTAATCCGGGAGGCCCGGCATCTGCTCCGTGATACCGACCTGTCCATCAAGGAGATCGTCTTCCGCCTGAATTTCCCCGACCAACCTTCTTTTACCAAATATTTCAAAGCACACGCAGGGATGACTCCCGCACAATTCCGAAAACAATGACAACGACCGAAGAAAAACCCATCCGTATTTCCCTGGACGACTTCGTGCTCACCGGCGGTGGCGCCAACGGTGAGAGCTATGATCACAAGACCGACCCGAGCCTGATGCTCAAACTCTATCTTCCGGGCAAGATCGAGCAGCCGCTCTATGAACTGCAGATGGCCCGCAAAGTCTACGAGATGGGGATTCCGACTCCCAAGCCGGGCGACTATGTCGTGACGGATGACGGTCGTTACGGCATCCTGTTCCATCGTATCGTGGGCAAGAAATCCTATTCCAGGGCCACAAGCGAGCACCCGGAACGGGTGCAGCAGTATGCGGAGGAATTTGCCAGGATGTGTCTGGACCTGCATGCCGTCCATGTGGATACGACCCAGTTCGAGAGTGTCAAGGAAAGGAATTTCAAGTATCTGGAACGCAACCCCTTCTTCACGAAAACCGAGAAAGACAAGATTGCCCGCTTCATTGTTGACGCACCGGACTCCGACGTTGCTTACCACGGCGACCTGCAGTACAGCAATGCCATTTTCGTGGGCGACCAGCGCTATTTCATCGACCTGGGCGATTTTGGCTACGGCTACAACCTTTTCGATGTGGGGATGGTCTATCTCTGCTGCTATCTCAGTGATGATGCCTTCGTGAAGGAAACATTCCATCTGGACAAGCCCGTCGCCAAGCGCTTCTGGGACTGTTTTGCGCCGGTGTATTTCGGCACTGACCGTTCCCTGAAATCCATCGAGGAAGAAATCCTTCCGTACGCCGGCCTGAAAACCCTGTTGATCGAATTCAACACGAACTGTCCCATGCCCGAATTCCGTTCCGCCTTGACCTTCCTTAAATAATCCGTCATGCCGGACTTGATCCGGCATTTCTATGCTCTTTTCGCCACATCTGCCAGCTGTTGAACAGGTTCTGCCAGATGGAGTAGAGGGCGGGGAAGACCGAGGCAAGGGGCAGGAGGTAGGTGTTGGCAATCCAGATGCCCATGGCGCTGTTTTTCTGGCCGAGCATCTGGCCGCCGGCAATGCGGTCGCCGTACCTGCCTCCGATCCATTTGCCGAAGGCGAACTGGATGACGCAATAGACGATTGACGCTATACCCATGATCAGGATATTGCTCTTCTCCTGCCGTCCCTGCTGGAACATGAAGTCGATGGTCTGGCCCAGGGTGATGGTCAGGGCTGCAGCCCATAGATAGAAGGAAAGGCCTTTGTATTTGCACAGGAATGCATTGGCCTTCGGTGCGCAGCGTTGCAGGAAGAGCGCCACGAAGAAGGGAAGGGCGATGGTCGGGGCGACGCGCCGGAAGATCAGCCACACCGAATCGAGGAAAGGCAGGTCCTGCAGGATGCCGATGAAGGAGAAATAGATGGGTGCCACGATGGCGACCATCAGGTTGCCCACGATGGTGTAGGTGGTCACGGTTTCGCGGTTGGCGCCCAGGATGGTGGCGATAACCACCGAGGCGGCAGCCACGGGGCACAGCACGCCCACCAGCACGCCCTGCGCGACGATTTCGCTGGCTCCGAAGGCCTTGAACAGGAAATAGCTGCCAATCGACACGACGATCTGGAAGAGCATGAGCCAGACGTCCAACATTGTGACCTTCAGCTTCTTCATGTCGACAGCCACATTGTTGAGCAGCAGGATGGTGAAGATCAGATACGGCGTGACATCCCGCAAATACACCAGGTAGTGGTGGAAGATGAGGCCGACGACGATGGCGAAGGGGAGGACGTAGCTGCGGAGCTTGTGGACTTGCATCGCGCTTGATCGGCTTAGAGAATCAGGTCGTGGACGACGATTTTCGGCACGTAGTGTGTGCCGTCCTCGCGGTAATATTTCAGGGAATAGCCGGCATGGACGGGGACGAGTTCGATTTTTTCGGCGGGCTTGCCGATGGCCAGCACGAGCACGGGCTCGCAGGGGAGGGAAAAGGTCTCGACCAGCGCCTCGCGGTTGAAAGCGCCGATGCAGATGCCGCCCAGTCCCATTTCGGTAGCCTTGAGCAGCATGCTCTGCGCAGCGATGCCCACGTCCATGTGGACCCATTTGTCGGGTTCGACGCTGCTGCAGATGATGATGAAGGCTTCGGGTTCTGTCCCGGGGAAGGGCAGATGCAGTTCGGGCAACGCGCCACCCAGTTTATAGAGGCCCTGCATCTTGTCCGAACCCGTGGCTTTCGTCAGCAGCTTGAAACGCAGCACCTGCTGGTTGCGTCCCGACGGAATCCGCGTGCAAACTTCTACGATCCGCCGGAGTTGTGCCTCCATCACCACGCACTTCTGGTCATATCCCCGATAGCTCCGGTTCTTCCGCAAAAGCGTACTCAAGGAAGCCGTATGCTTCTTCGCCGCAGGCTTGTTCCGCAGCTCTTCAAACTTGTTTTCCAAATAGTTGTCAGCCATGATATCAAGTAATAATTTAGATATAGAGCAGGATGCCGGCGACAGCCGACAGGCAGATCATGAGGATGGAGTCGACCTTGAACCAGGTGGCGGCGAAGCAGAGGACGAAGATCACGTAGCTCTTCCAGTCGATGAAGGTTTCGCCGTTGAGGAACATGAGCGCGGCAGCGCCGATCATGCCGCAGATCATGGGTTTCATCCATTTCATGGCACCCTGCATGTAGCGGTTGTTCTTGAGCCGGGTGTAGAAGATGGTGATCAGGACCATGAGTGTGAGGGGCGGCAGACTGACGGCCAGCGTGGTGAGCATGGAACCCCACACGTTGCCGGTCACGGTGTAGCCCACGTAGGTGGCGCAGTTGATGGCGATCGGGCCGGGTGTCATCTGCGACACGGCGACGATGTCGGCCAGTTCAGTGGCCGTCATCCAGCCGTGGCGCGTCACCATCTCGTTCTGGATGAGCGACAGCATCGCGTAGCCGCCGCCGAAGCCGAAGAATCCGATCTTCAGGTAGGAGAGAAAGAGCTGCAGGTAGATCATTTCATCCCTCCTTTTTCGTCGGTATTCGGTTTTTCATACCAGCAGAGCACGACGCCGATGATGGCGCCGCCAAGGATGAACCAGATGGGGGAGACGCCGAGGTAGCAGATCACCAGGGCCACCGCTATGCCCAGGAGCATGAAATACCAGGGCAGGCGCTTGAGCATATTGATGAAGGGAACGGCGATCAGGGCGATGACGGCGGGGCGGATGCCCTTGAAGGCCGCCACGACATAGCGGTTGTCACTGAATTCGGTCAGGTAGATGGCGAT
>JAEETO010000146.1 GCA_016290385.1 Bacteroidales bacterium
GGAACGAGCCGTTCGTGCGGCTGTGGCGCAATGCCGACAGCGTGATCATCGGCCGGCACCAGAATGCCTACGCGGAGATCGTCCTCGACTATGTGGAATGCGAGGGTATTCCTGTGGTGCGCCGAATGACAGGCGGCGGCGCGGTGTTCCACGATCTGGGAAACGTCAATTATTCGTTTTTCGACCTGAGCGGCCCTAAGTTCACCGATGTCATTCTCGATGCGTTGCGGCCGCTGGGCGTCGAAGGTCATTGTTCCGGCCGCAACGATCTGGTGTTGCCCGACGGCCGGAAATTTTCCGGCACGGCGGTATGCAAGCATGGCGGCCGCATCCTGGAGCATGGAACGTTGCTGTTTGACGCTTCGACCGAGCGGCTGGCCGCTGCTTTGAAGCCGCGACCGGAGAAATTTACGGGAAAAGCAGTGCAGTCGGTGCGGAGCCGGGTGGCCAACCTGGCGGAGCAGCTGGCAGCACCGGTCAGCGTCGAAGACTTCATCGCACACCTGGCCTCGCACATCGGTGATGCGCTGGACTGCACGCCTTATGTTTATTCATCGGAAGACATCGCGGCCATCGAGTCCTTGCGCACAACCCGTTACGCCAACCCCGACTGGAATTTCGGCGCCTCGCCGGCCTGCACCGTGACGAATGTCCGCAAGTTCCCCACCGGCCTGCTGGAAGCGCATTTCGATGTCCGTGAAGGAAAGATCTGCGGCCTGCATATCTACGGCGACTATTTCTTCGAGCAGCCGACCGACGCCTTCTGCAACTTGCTGGAAGGCTGCCCCTACGATCGCAAAACGATCGCCGGCCGCCTCCAAAAGGTGGCGACCGGCGAATTCTTCTCGGGCCTAAGCCCGGACGACTTGTTGTCGTTGTTCTTCTAAACGTCATTCCGGGCTTGACCCGGAATCTCATTTTATTTATACCTTCTCTCCTTTTCGGAGACCAGCAGGTCTTTCAGCGTGGCCACACAATCGTTGACAGCGCCCTCGAAGGTGTCGTTGTTGCGCTCCACGACGAGTTCGTTACCGGGGATGAAGACGTGTACCTTCACGTTCTTGTTCTGCGGATCGGCGAGCAGGGAGAGATCGACCTCCGTGCGCACGATATCTTCGTAGAATTTTTCGATCTTGCTGACCTTCTTGTCGATGTAGTCAAGCAGTTTCTGGTCTGCGTCGAACTTGATGGATTGTACTTTAATTTCCATTTTTACCTCCGTTTTTTGCTCTGGGATGAGCGGTTAAGTATGTCTTTTTCAATTGTTCAAACGAGTTGTGCGTATACACCTGCGTCGCCGCCAGCGAGGAGTGTCCCAAAATCTCCTTGATGCTGTTCAGGTCGGCGCCCCGGTTGAGCAGGTGGGTCGCCAGGGAGTGCCGCAGCACGTGGGGCGACTTCTTGCCGGTAAATCCTTCCACGCCCGCCAGTTCACGCCGGACCACATTGTCGGCGAAAGCCAGGTAGAGCGGGGCGCCGCTGTCGGTGAGAAAGAACTTTCCTTCCGGGTTTTCGGGATACGCTTCACCCAATTTTTCCAAATATAATGAAATTTCCTGACATATCAAAGCCGGAACCGGGATTTCTCGCAGCTTGTCGCCCTTGCCCACCACGCGGAAGAGCCGTCGGGAAGGATCGAAATCAGTCACTTTCAGGGCGCAAAGCTCCGCACGCCGCATCCCGGTGGCATAGAGGATGACCATCATCATCCTGTTACGCAAAAGCGCGAAGTCGTCGGGATTTTCCTCCACCCGGCGGCGACTTTCGTCGAAATAGTTGTCGATGGCTTTCTCTGTATAGAAGACCGGCAGTTTCTTGTCCTGTTTCGGACGCGGGACCTTGCTCACAGGATTGCTCTCCAACAGTCCCTGGCGCAGCAGCCAGCCTGCCCAGGTACTGAGGGCCGAGAGCTTGAGGTTCATCGTCCGGGCCGACAACCCCGTGTCGAGGCCTTGGGCGATGAAGCTCCGTACATGCGGCGCCGTCATCCCCTCCGGCGAGGGCTCCTCCTCCAGAAAGGCATAGAAATCCGACACCGCCTCGTCATAGAGGCGGACGGTCCGGGGCGAGTAGCGCCGCTCGACTTGCAGGTAGCGGATAAAATTTTCTTTCAACACTTGACAAATTTACAAAATATTTCTCTATCTTTGCGGTCCCTAAGAAAAAGGAGGTGTAAGCAAATGATTATCGTACAGGTCAAAGAAGGTGAGAACATCGAGCGCGCGCTGAAGAAATTCAAACGCAAATTCGAGAAGACGGGTGTCATCCGTGAGCTCC
>JAEETO010000147.1 GCA_016290385.1 Bacteroidales bacterium
CGCCGATTTTTGTGGCGTTAGAAAGTAACTGCAGCGTGGCTCAGCGCGATCACGCTCCTGCCCTACGTGCTGCATCCGGAAAGCGGAGACGCATGGTACCTGGCACGCTTTTATTTCCTGCCCGTCACCCTGTACCATTTCATCCTGCTACTGTTCTCCTATTTCGGCAGCGTGATGGAGTGGAAACAATGGAGAAAACCTACCGTCATCGCCGGCGTGCCGGTCGTACTGGGCTTGCTGGCCGCCCTGATCCTGGCCATCTGGCCCGGCGCTGGACCTTTCTCGTCCTGTTGAATATGGTGTTCTGCTGGGCAGGGGCTCTGCTGAACAACCCTGCCGTGCTGGCGGTCATCCAGATCCTGATCGCCTTCTGCTGCGTGCTCTTCGTCATCACCGCGCTCCATCCCAACCGCAACCGGCCCGTAGAAGACCCGAAAACAGCAATTCCAGAAACGGACGATACCACGACGCAGGTATACAAGCGCGCCATGTCCAAGCAGAAACAGGCGGAAATGCTGGCAGCCATCATCACGGTCGTGGAAGAGCAGGAGGCCTATCTCGACCCGCACCTTACCCTGCAGGACGTAGCCGATCGCTGCGGCTACAGCCGCACCTATATCGCCGGCCTGGTAAAAAACGAACTGGGCGGCTTCTTCTCCTATGTGAACCGGCTCCGCCTGGCCCATGCCGACCGGCTCAAAGCTGAAAAACCCAATATCCCCGTAGGCGAACTCATCGAAGCCTCGGGCTTTGGCTCCTACGCTACTTATTATAAAATTCGCCGCCAGCTCCAGAAAGCTGACGGCGAATAGACTGCGGCGGCGGCCGCTACAGGATCTGTCCGTCGCGGATTTCCACTACGCGGTCGGACATGGCTGCCAGGTCCTTGTCGTGCGTCACGATGACGATCGTGATGCCGAAACGGTCGCGCAGTTCAAAGAAAAGCCTGTGCAACTCTCCTTTTGTCTTGCTGTCGAGATTGCCGGAGGGCTCGTCGGCGAAAAGCACTTTGGGCTGATTGACCAGCGCACGGGCGATCGCCACGCGCTGCTGCTCGCCGCCGCTGAGTTCCGAGGGCTTGTGTGAGAAACGCTCCCCCAGCCCGAGCAGCGTCAGCAGTTCCTCGGCTTTTTTCTTCGCTTCCGCCCGCGGGACTTTCGCGATCAGCGCCGGAATCATCACGTTCTCTACAGCCGTAAATTCGGGCAGCAGATGATGGAACTGGAACACAAAACCTATCTTCTGGTTGCGGAAGGCGGCCAGCGCCTTGTCCGAGAGCGAAAAGATGTCGGTCCCGTCGATCCTGACCGTACCCGCATCGGGCCGTGAAAGGGAACCCAGTATCTGCAACAGCGTGCTCTTGCCGGCGCCCGAAGCACCGACAATGCTCACCACCTCGGCAGGGGCAGCCGTAAAACAAATATCCTTCAGGACCCTGAGGGTCCCGAAGGATTTGTCGATATGAAGGGCCTGAATCATCAGGAAGACTAGTCTTCTTCCTGCTGTTCTGCCTCGTAGGCCTTGAGCAGCTTGTCCTGGACGTCGGCCGGCACCTGCTGGTATTCGATGAATTCCTGGGTGAACGTGGCACGACCGGAGGTCAGGGAGCTCAGGGTCGTCGAATACTTGTAGAGCTCTGCGAGCGGAACGCGGGCGCGGAGGATCTGGAAGCCCTTCTCGGAGTTCATGCCTTCGATCATGCCGCGACGGTTCTGGATGTCGCTCATGACGTCGCCCATGCAGTCGGCCGGGACCATGACTTCCACCATGTAGATCGGCTCGAGGATCTTCGGGGCTGCGTTCTTGAAGGCCTCACGGAAGGCGTTGCGGCCGGCGATGATGAACGCGATTTCCTTGGAGTCCACCGGGTGCATCTTGCCGTCGTAGACGAAGACGCGGATGTCGCGGGCGTAGGAACCCGTGAGCGGGCCTTCTTCCAGACGCTGCTGGATACCTTTCTTGATGGCGGGCATGAAGCTGGCGTCGATGGCACCACCGACCACGCAGTTGATGAATTCCCATTTGCCACCCCAAGGCAACTCGAATTCTTCGCGGCCCTTGATGTTGAGCTGGGTCTCCTTGCCGTCGATCTTGAATTTGGCCGTGGTGTCGACACCTTCCACGATCGGCTCGACCACGAGGTGCACCTCACCGAACTGGCCGGCGCCGCCGGACTGTTTCTTGTGACGGTACATGGCGTTGGCCACCTTGGTGATAGTCTCGCGATACGGGATCTTCGGCGCGATGAACTCGACGTCGATC
>JAEETO010000076.1 GCA_016290385.1 Bacteroidales bacterium
AACTTGAAAACAATTTCGAACCAGATGATCAAAAGAATTACACTGACTACCGCCGTCCTCTGCGCTTTCACCGCGCTGACATCGGCCCAGATCCAGACCAACGCCGGAATCGAATATCTGCAAGCCATGCAGAAAGACGTCTCCACGGACTTCTACGACCTGGCCAATACGTATTTCCTGGCCGACTCACTGGTCTCTTTCGACGCTGCCGGCGGCGAAGGGCTGGTGCAGTGGAAACGCTACAGGATGTCTCCGCGGCAGGCTTTCAACCTGAACGGCTACTGGCCGGTCCGAATGCAGATGCTCGATTTTCCCGACGCAGCTTACGACAACGACCCCGCGCTGAAGCTTTCCATCGAATTCATCTCGCCGCGGACGGCCCGTATCCGCATGCTCACGACACCTGTTGAACCCGCCGACAGTGATCAGGACGACATCATGTTATGTGACGCGTTCAAGGCAAAGGGGAAAGGCCAGCCGTGGAAAGTCTCGGACAACGGCAGCACGATTACCTACCAGAGCGAGTATGGCCGCATCGATATTCAGCGCTATCCCTGGCGGGTTGTCATCCGCGACGCAGGCGGACGCATACTGACACAGACACGCCACATCATTGACAACGACTCCACCCAGGTGAAGCTGCTGCCCTTCGCGTTCATCAAGCGCGGCAGTGACAACTCGCGCAGCATCCAGCCCGTCTTTTCGCTGGCTCCCGGTGAGTGCATCTACGGCTGCGGTGAATCCTTCACTTCGCTCAACAAGGCCGGGCAGAAAGTTCACCTGAGCGTCACCGATCCGCAGGGTCCGGAAACAGACGGCCAGTACAAGCCCGTTCCGTTCTTCTTTTCAAACCGGGGATACGGCATCTTCATGCATACGTCAGCGCCCGTGACCTGCGATTTCGGAGCGAGCTATATCGGGGCGGACCGCCTGTTCATGGCCGATGAACAAATGGATTTCTTCGTCTTCTTCGGCAGCCCGAAAGACATCCTGTATGAATACACCGAAATCACCGGCAAGAGTCCCATGCTGCCGCTCTGGAGCTTCGGCACCTGGATGAGCCGCATCACTTATTTCTCGCAGGAGGAAGGACTGGAGATCGCCCGCCAGCTGCGTGCGCACAAGATACCCAGCGACGTGATTCATTTTGATACGGGCTGGTTCGGCGTAGACTGGCAGTGCGACTACCAGTTCGCAAAAGACCGTTTCAAAGATCCCGTCCGGATGCTCCGGCAGCTGGAGAAAGACGGATTCCACACCTGCCTGTGGCAGCTCCCGTATTTTACGCCGAAAAACCCGTTGTTTCCGGAGATCGTCGCCAAAGGTCTTCACGTGGTCAACGCCGCGGGCGGAATGCCGGTGGAGGATGCCATCCTCGACTTCTCGAATCCGGCGACGGTGCAATGGTATCAGGAGAAGATCGCAGGCCTGATGAAACAGGGCGTCAGCACCATCAAGTGCGACTTCGGCGAGGCGGCCCCCTACAACGGCTTCTATCACAGCGGGAAGGGCGGACTCTACGAGCACAATCTCTATCCGCTGCGCTACAACAAGGCGCTTTGGGAGGCAGTGGAGCGCAGTCATCCGGGCGAAGGTATCATCTGGGCCCGCTCTGCCTGGGCGGGATCGCAACGGTACGCCCTGCATTGGGGCGGCGATGCGGCCACCAACAACATCGGGATGCTGGGCGACCTGCGCGGCGGCCTGAGTTTCGGGCTCAGCGGCTTTTCTTTCTGGAGCCACGACATGGGCGGCTTCGTAACCGCCTCTCCCGAGGATATCTACCGCCGCTGGCTGCCGTTCGGCTTCCTGTCGAGCCACACGCGCGCTCACGGGGCACCGCCCACGGAGCCCTGGCTCATCTCCGAATCGTTCACGGATGCTTTCCGCGCGTGCGCCGAGATGAAATACCGGCTGATGCCTTATGTCTATGCGCAGGCGAAGGACTGCTCCGAACGCGGCCTGCCGATGGTGCGTGCCCTGCTCGTAGAATTTCCGGAAGACATGGGCGCCTGGCTTGTGGAAGATGAGTATATGTTCGGTTCTCAGATACTGGTAGCGCCGCTGCTCGAATCGGGCGACAGCCGTGCCGTCTATCTCCCGCAGGGAAAATGGATTGACTACCAGAACGGAAAGGTTTATGAAGGAGGCTACCAGACCATCGCGGCCGGTCCCATCCCTGCCGTCATCCTGGTCCGTGACGGCTCGCTGATTCCCCACGCGCCCCTGGCCCAGCGCACCGACCAGATCGACTGGAACGCCATCGAACTCCGGGAATACAAGGCCGACGCCGCCACTTGCACGGGTCTGCTCTACAAACCCGGCGATACCCGGCTGAAACAGATCACTCGTTAAAGGGCACCAGCAGGATGGCGTCGGCCAGGTCGCCGGGTGCGGAGGCTTTCAGGGTGTAGCGGAAGCGGCCCGTGCGGGGCTGGACGACGGTATCCTGCAGGACCCAGCCGTGGACGCCGGGGTCGAGCCACTCCCCTGTCCCGGGATCTTTCAATTCGATGCCTGCAGGCTCGATGCAGTTACCAGCCACGAAACGGTACAGGTCGTAGCGCCCGGCCGGCAGATTATCCAGCTTGTAGGTGACGCTGGCACCCTCGCGCGTCGCCTGCCAGGCCCCGTCGCCCAGATACGAGCGAGCGTCATCGCGGCAGATTTCCCAGCCCGCCTTCATCCGTTCCGGGGTCTCGATCAGGTAGCGGCCGGGCAGCGACAGGCCCATATACTCGGCCATGGCCTGCATCGTACGCTTCCCGAATTCACGGAGGTTGTCGTCGTCGGTCCAGAGACCGTCCCGGTCGAAGGAATAGCAGCTGTACGGCGTTTCAATCGTCAGGGCTACCGTACTCTCCCCGAAATGGTCCCAGAACCAGCCTTCAGCATAGCGGGACGCCATGTTCGAGAAATTCATGTCCAGGGGCCGGATGCAGGGATTCATGCTGCTGGTCAGCCCGGTGAAAGTCCAGAGCTTGCGGAAGTATGCAGGCGAGCTGGAAGAGCCCTTGTGCATCCAGAAGGTAGCGGATTCCGTGTGCTGCGAGTGGCTGTTGAGCATGAAATCGAAAGGACGCTCCGCGGTCAGCTGCTCGAACATGCGCTTGATGGCCTGCACTTCCACGACGGTGCTGTCGTCGCTGCGGCCGAAATTGATTTCCTGGTTCACGCCCAGGGCATTGGAACGGGACAAGCCGTTCGCCACCCCGTCCGGATTGGCGAAAGGCAGCACCCACGCGTCGATCTGCTGGCGGAGCGAACGACCTTCCGGAGTGTCGCTGGTCAGGTATTCCACCAGTCCGTCGACCAGATACGAGGCCGGGGTCTCGGAGGGATGGATACGGCCGTGTACCCAGACGCGTGCTTTCCGGCTCGCCGGCACCGACGGATCGGTGATATGCAGCAGTTGCAGCGGACGTCCCTCGTGGCTGTAGCCGATGGTGTCGAGTGTCACGTCCGGACGCTCGCACCAAGTCTTGAGGCGCTCCTGCAGATAACTGTACGTATAAGGATTGTACAGGGCGATGTAAACCGTATCCCGGGTAAAGCGCTTGTCGAGAAAATGCCGCTCCGACTCCGCCACCGGAAAATGCGCCCAGTTCTCACCGTCATAAGAGTAGGAAGTCCCCGCCACGCCATAATCGGGCGTTGTCAGATATATCTGCTTCCCTCCTACACCCGTCATCCGGAAATAATACCAGTTTGCGCTGGCCGCCAGCGCCGTATCGATTGGATTGGCCGGGTCGAAATGGCCCGAAAGCAGGTAGGAAAGGTGCAGCACCGTATCGCCCGGCGACACCACGACCCAAGTTGAATCGAGCAGCGTCACATTCCCGAGCGAGCCCGACTCGAAATCAGCATCAAAATGCACCTGAGCCCTCACAGGCACCAGGGCCAGCAGCAACACCGACAACGTCAGCAGGAGAATTCTTTTCATATTCAATGGTTAAAAACGTTCAAACGAAGGTTGGAGGAGGTAGCGGCCGCGGTTGCGTTCGAAGCGGGCCTGGGCGGCGAGTTGGCCGATGGAAGATTCGGGGCTGCGGCCGACGTCGATAATGAGGCCATGCCATGTATCCGGGAAGGCCGTCAGCATGGGAACGTCGCCATTGCTGTCACCGGCTACCAGCACCGGACCGGCAAAGCCATAGGCCGGCGCCATGTATTCCAGGATACAGTCTACCTTCCCCTCCTTGTTGGGCTGCTTGTACGCTGGATCGAACTCAGGAATAATGGTTTCGCCGGGGACGAAACGCAGGCCGAACACTCTTTCCGCGGGCATGCCGAATCCCAATACCGGATCGCATGCCAGCACTTCCACAATCAATTCCAAAGAGGCGGAGCAGACATAGGCATCGATTCTGGCAGCTTCCAGACTCTTGTACAAATCTTTCATTTCCGGCGAAACCCAGATGCCGCGCTCGACATCCCCACCCCAAAGGCCATCAGGAGACAGCCACTGCTCCACGGCAAGCTTGTCCTTGCCCAGATGCTCATTGATAGCATCTTGAATCAACTCTCTGGCTTCAGCCTCGGTGTAACCCGCCAGCAGCGCGGGTTGCCAAAGATAGGCTACCCAGCTACCGTACTGCTCATCCATAGCCGTATATAGGGAATGCATGCGGGCGCGGAAATCAAGATACGTATCGGATGCACGGACAGACGCCATGCTTTCGCCAGCGTCAAGCTTGTCCTTCAGGGCCCGATACTCCGCCGACAGAACCTTCCCCATCGCCGCATAGCTCAGCCCGGTTCCAGGCATTTCGTCTTCCGTCGACGGGATGCCGTCCAGAAAGTCATGGTCCGGGGCATCGGCATATCGCAGATGTTCGATCTGGTACACCCAGAGCGCCTGTGAGATATCGTGGACTATGCTGGTCTTGTCGAAATCGAACACGGCATAGGAGCCTTTGCCCGTCCTGATCATCATTTTGACAAGAGACTCCCGCACTTCCGGATCCCAATTTCCCTCCGTCAGGAAATCCACCGTCGGGTCCCAAATGCACGAGACCGCCGACAGCAGACAGAGTATGTAAACAAACGCTTTTTTCATCGGGCTATCATTTCTTCTTGGACAAACTTACAAAAAAATGCGTTTTTTTATGTAAGTTTGTAGAAATACATTTTTCCCGATGAAAAAGTTACTGGTTTCTTTGGCGATCCTCCTGTTGTCTGCCGGGATATGCGTGACGACGCTGCGGGCACAGGATGTTCATTTGTATCTGACGGAACATGAGCTTCCCAACCTGGTCAACTGCCTGCCACCGCCGCCCGACACGGTCGGAGAGGCGTTCACGCACGATATCATGCGTTACATGTGGGGCAAAGCGCAGCGGCTTGACCCTGAGCGGCTTGCCGTGGCGATGCGCGATGCGGTCTGGGACCTCGACACCCTTTGCGCCATCTACAGCGTGCCTTTCGGCCTGAAGATCGACAAGGAGACGACCCCCGAAATCTACCGGCTGTTCATCAACGGCATCTCGACCATCGAGCAGATCCGCATACGCCCCAAGGCCCATTATTTCCGGATGCGGCCCTACGCCCGCTTCCACGAGAGTTCCATCTTCCCGCAGGATGATGAATGGCTTTCCACGGACGGATCCTATCCTTCCGGCCATACCATCCGTGCCTGGAGCGCCGCCCTCCTGCTCGCAGAAGTGAATCCGGCCGCCGCAGAGGCGCTCTTCCACCGGGCCGTTGAAAGCGGGGAAAGCCGCGTCATCGCCGGCTGCCACTGGCAGAGCGACATCGATGCCAGCGCCTCCGCCGCCTGCATCGGCTATTCAGCACTCCAGTCCAACCTGGAATACCGGGCTCAGGCCGAGCGCGCTCGCGAAGAGTTCAGAAGGGTGTCGGGCCTCCCCGCCCTCAAACCGGAATTCATCTGCGACTTCGCCGACTGGACACCTGAAAACGAGAAAGTTACCGGATCGACGCAGGGCTTCGCCCTCTACGACAAATATGCCTTCGTGCTGCACGACAAAGGTCGCCTCTGCATTTTCGACATGAAAAAGAAGAAGATGGTGGCCAACTATATGATGGAAGGCAACACCTCGCATTGCAACAATGCCTGCTTCGGCGTGGAAAAAGCTTCCCGAAAGTCACCGTTCCCGCTGCTTTACATCGCTTCCTGCGGCGGGGAGAACTGCTGCTATGTGACCGATGTCACGATGAAAGGCAGCCAGGTCGTCCAGAAAATCTTCTATACCGGCACCGACTACGCCGGCACCATCGACTGGTGCCTGGATGCCGAAAACGGCTTCATCTACACCTATGGCGGCCGGAACGGCGACTACAAGTTGCTCAAGAAGTTCCGCCTCCCGAAGCTCTCAGACAGCGATGAAAACGGCGAAGTTCACCTGACCGACGCCGACGTACTCGACGTCACCCGGATCGACAAAGGCATCAACATCTGGCAGGGCAGCATCGTCCGCGGCCGCTACGCCTATCTTCCCGACGGCTACGAACCGCACGAATTGTTCGTCCACGTGGTGGACCTCGATGAGAAACGCATCGCCCTGAGCAAGAACATCACCGACCTGGTCGACGAGCCCGAAGGCATCTGCCTGAAGGACGGCTATGCCTGGGTCGTCTTCAATACCGCCGACGGTCCCCGCCACTCCCGGCTCTGGCGTTTCAGCCTTTAGCGGACGACGGGCGTGAGCCGGTAGACGGCTACGTCATGGGAGCCGACAACTGCGGAAGCCGGATTTTGGACCAGCTGTTTGCGAAGTTTGCCTTTGCCCTTAACCAGTGTAGTGAAAGGCTTGGCGGAAGCGTTCCACAGGTCTTTCACGCGGTAGTTTACGGTAGCGAAATTCGTGCTGCAACCGCTCAGTTCATCGTTTACTTCCAGCGATGCCCAGTCGATGTTGACTGTCGCCGGTGCTTCTCCGATGTTGAGGATACAGAAGGCCCAGTCCCCGCCGGCAAGCGGCTTGAACCAATACTGGATGTCCCCTTCTGTCTTCAGGCGCAGGCCCTGGATGCCAAGCGGATCCTGGTCAATAGCAATCACTTCTTTGTTGGTGATGGTAGCAAGCGTCTCGGGCGTCATGTTCGTGATGTCGTTGCCCAGGATCAGGGGCGCGGCCATCATGCACCAGAGCGTAAAATGGGCGCGGTCTTCAGCCGCCGTCATGCCGTTGCCCACTTCGAGCATATCCGGGTCATTCCAATGGCCCGGACCGGCATACTGCCGCAGGGGCTCGTTCATATCCACGATCGGCATCACGCCAAGCGGTGTCCACATGGGTTTTCCACTCTCGTCATACCGCTGCGGAATAGCCAGGAAACCGACTCCGATGTCGCCGGTAGTTCGCCAGGAATGGCCGACTTCCGCCGCCCATTCCCAGGGCTTGCTGTTTCCCCATTCGCACATGCTGAAGAAGATGGGACGCCCGGCCCAGCGAAGCGCGTCGCGCATCAGTGCGTAGGCGCCCTTCGGGTTGATGTTGTTGGTATAGCACCAGTCATATTTCAGGTAGTCGACGCCCCATTGGGCATAGGTAAAAGCATCCTGGTATTCATGCCCGAGACTGCCGGTATAGCAGGCACAAGTGTTGGTCCCGGCATCGCTGTAAATGCCCAGTTTGAGTCCTTTGGAATGCAGATAGTCGGCCAAAGCCTTCATTCCGGAGGGGAACTTGGCTTTGTCTTCGTGTACGAAGCCCTGCGCATCCCGCTCACCGTGCCATCCGTCGTCGAGGTTCAGATAGACATAGCCGGCATCGACCAGTCCCAATTCAACCATCTTGTCGGCAATGTCCTTGATGAGTGTCTCGTTGATTTCCGTCTGGAATTTGTTCCAGGAACTCCAACCCATCTGCGGGGTGTCAGCCAATCCCTCCCATTTCGGCAGGTTGCCATCGGGTTTCCGGTCCTGGGCGCCTGCGGTGCAAAGAACCAGCAGCGCCGCTGCCAACAGTAGTAATGTCTTTTTCATAAGTATCATTTATTATCTGGTTATCTCTGGTAATCACGCCCACTCGAAGTTCTCTTTCCCGGCGCCGATCTCGAAGTGGTATTTTACGATGCCCAGGTCGATGATCGTGTAGCCCCAGGGGGAGAAGAAAGTCCGGGTGCCGACCTTGTTGCCATCCTGGAGGAGGAATTTGAATTTCTGCTGGTTGACGGCGGTGGGTGCCAGTAGGGCGGCTTCTACGCCGGCTTTGAACCACTCGGGAATCGGGCCGTCGGCTTCATAAAAGCGTTCGGCCGGTTTCAGGGGATGCTGTTTCCCCTGGTTCGCACCATAGCCCAGGGCGATTTCACAATGGATGACATCGCCTTCCCGCAGGCTGAATGCATCGGGTACTTTCTTGTAGGTGAGCCCCACCCAGCAGGTATTGAGCCCCAGTGTCTGAGCCAGCAGGACCAGTTGCTCGCCGTAGTAGCCGACCTTCTCCTCCCACTCTTTCCCTTTCGGCGCGGCCATGACCAGATAATTCCTGACGCCCGTGAACTGGCCGTAGGTGGAGATGAACAAACCGTTGAAGGCCTTGGGCTCATCCAGGACGAGCTGGATATTCAGCCCGCTGGCAGCGTTGCAGCGCGCGACGGCGTCTTTAAGTGTTGCTACTTTGTCTGCTTCGATAGGCTGGTCTGTGTATTTGCGCACAGAGTGGCGGAGTCGGATGGCTTCTGAAAGTTCCATGGAAATGTAATTTTCCATAAAGATATACATGTTTTTTCAAATGGCGGCAAGCGCGCGCATAATTTGAATTTGATTAACTTTGCATTACATGAAGGTTACAACGAAACGGATCATTCTCTTTTCCGTGCTGGCTTCGCTGCTGTTGCTGGCACTGGCGGCTTTCTTCCTGTTCAGGCAGATGCAAAAGCCCTCACGCGAGGAGCCGCAGGTCCAGACCGGTTCCATCGATTTCTACCTGGACTTCCCTTCCCGCTGGATTGAGCCGCGCTGTGTGTCGGTGTGGCTGCCTGAAGGATACGAGACGGGCGAGCCGTGCAACGTGATCTACATGCACGACGGCAAGATGCTCTTCGACAAGGCTACGGCCTGGAACCACAAGGAATGGGATGTCGACGGCGTGGCCGGGCAGCTGATACAGGAAGGCGCAATCCCCCGCTGCATCGTCGTGGGCATCAACAGCACGGAAGACCGCCTCAACGAGTATTTCCCCGACAAGACCGGGCAGTATGTCACGGGACCGGCCGTCAAGTCCGTGGCGAAGCAGGACTTCAAGGGCGACGCCTACCTGCATTTCATCGTCGAAGAGCTGAAGCCGTTCATCGACGAGCACTACCAGCCGCTGACGGACCGGGAGCATACGTTCATCCTCGGCTCCAGCATGGGCGGCCTGATTTCCCTCTATGCCCTCTGCGAGTACCCCGAGGTGTTCGGTGGCGCGGGATGCATGTCCTCGCACCTGTCCTTCATCATTCCCTCGCTCGGCCGCAACAGAGATGCCTGGGCGCAGGCTTTCGCCGCCTATCTGCGGGACCGGCTGCCCGAGGCCAACTCCTGCCGCGTCTACATGGACCACGGTACCAAAAGTCTCGACAAAACGTACGACCGCTACCAGCCCGTCGTCGACAGCATCTTCCGCGAAAAGGGCTGGGACTACGACCACTACCGCAGCCTCGTCTTCCCCGGCCACAGCCACACCGAAACCGACTGGTCCGCCCGCCTCTCCCAGCCCCTCCGGTTCCTCTGCAGGCAGTGAGTTCCCGAATAAGCGGGATTATCGGATGGGATAGGTGTCGGTGTTCTTTGGGGTAGGTCCAACGAAAGGTTGGGCACCTACACCAAGCCACGCTCTGCGAAGCCAATTCGCGGGGTAGATCTGGCACCATTAATTCGACCTACCCCAAAACTTGGCCAGCCTTTGACGATGACGGTTATGACCGCTTCATCAAGGCACTCAACCGTCTGGCTTCCCGAAGCGTGGGATTCCTTGGCAGCAAGGGGATGTTCCAGAGATAGAAAAGTTAGTATTAGTAAAGGAAGCCGAACATCCAGATGGGGACGGAATGCCCCGACGCATACTCCAGGTTATCTTTTACTAGGTAACCAACTTCAGCCTCCTTAATCTGCCCGCCTTTCTTGTTCTTGCCTCCTACCTCGAAAGTAATTCCGTCAATCTCGAAGTCAGATATCTTCGATGATGTGGGTGTACAGACCTGCTTGGTCCAGGCAAGGAAGTTGGTTTCCCGCATATTGCCGTCTTCGATTCTCCCATCCTCGGAAAGAGCATAGGCAATGTTACTGTTGCCGAGGTATAATTTCTCTATCTTGGACAGCAGGTTGTCACTATGACCAGGTTCCCGGAGTGCGTTGAACAAGCCTGATGCTTCCAGGTAGCTTATGTAATCCGGAACGGTGTTGCGGCTGAGTGCCAAATCCCGTCCAAGCGTGTCGTTACTGGGCTTGAAGGGGGCGCTCTTGGCGAGGATATACATCAGCTTTTTTAGTTTGGCAGCAGCGGCGATGGTCATCTCGGCATACTTGGGAATATCGTCTTCGACGGTTGCGAGAATGGCGTTCTGGAGACGGATTTCAGCATCGCCCTCCTGAAAGAAAGGATAAAAACCGATGCGGCAATACTCTTTATAGTACTTAATGGGGCGGTGTTCTCCATACGGGAAATCTACCTTGCCCTGGAGTATTTCTTCCAGTGTAGAGGTCTTGAGATTCCATCCATTGCGGATGTTCAGGAACTCGCGGAAGGACAGTCCGGGCATTTCGTAAGGGAGGCTGCGGCGGCTAAGATCTGCTTTATTGCCTTGTTTGAGAGCAAGGAGGCTGCTGCCGGAATAAACAACCTGAAGCGTGGGATAATCATCGTAGATGTTCTTGATTTCCGTGGACCAGCCTCTGTACTTGTGGACTTCGTCAATGTAAAGGCGCTTTCCTCCTTGTGAGAAGAAGGTACCGGCGAGTTCATAGAGTGTGTGACCAGCGAAGTACAAGTTGTCTGCCGAGACATATAGCGTTTCGTCCAGATTGTCGTATTTCTTGATGTGCTGGAGCATGAGCGTTGACTTTCCTACCCCCTTCTGGCCCATGATACAGATTAGCCTGCTTTTCCAGTTGATTATCTCGTGGAAACTGCGAAAATAGCGCATCGGCGTGAGCGACAACTTGATGCGAAATGTATTGTACAAACTTTCCATTGCCATTTTTTTCTGCAAAGATAGCGATTTGCACTAAAAATAGTGCAAGATTTTAAAAATACTGCACTAAAAGCCGTGCATTGCTCACGATTCATCCGACAACTTAGCCCTGAATGCAGCAAGATTGGCATTCCGCGCGTTATGGTCATCGATGATCGAGCATATATGGTCTCTCCTACCGGGAATT
>JAEETO010000077.1 GCA_016290385.1 Bacteroidales bacterium
GTCGAGGCCAAGGAGAACGTGAAGGTCGAGGCGGCCACGCAGACCTTCGCTACCATCACCCTGCAGAACTATTTCCGCATGTACCACAAGCTCTCCGGCATGACCGGTACGGCCGAGACCGAGGCCAAGGAGTTCTGGGACATCTACAAGCTCGACGTGGTGGTGATCCCGACCAACCGGCCGGTGATTCGCGAGGATATGAACGACCTGATCTACAAGACGAAGAAGGGCAAGTACGCCGCCGTCATCGAAAAGATACAGGAATACATCTCCCAGGGCCGTCCGGTGCTGGTGGGTACGACCTCGGTCGAGATATCTGAGTTGCTGAGCCGCATGCTGAAGCTCCGCGGCATCAAGCATCAGGTGCTGAATGCCAAGCAGCACGCGCGTGAGGCCGAAATCGTGGCGCACGCCGGCGAGCCGGCTACCGTGACCATCGCCACCAACATGGCCGGTCGTGGTACCGATATCAAGCTGACGCCGGAAGTCAAGGAGGCCGGTGGTCTGGCCATCATCGGCACGGAGCGGCACGACAGCCGCCGTGTGGACCGTCAGCTCCGCGGCCGTTCCGGCCGTCAGGGCGACCCGGGCAGCTCCATCTTCTACGTGTCGCTGGAAGACGACCTGATGCGTATCTTCGGCAGCGAGCGTATCTCCAGCCTGGTGGACCGTATGGGCATGGCCGAGAACGAGGCGCTGGAGGCGTCGATGCTTTCGGGCGCCATCGAGCGGGCGCAGCGCAAGGTCGAGGAGAACGACTTCGGCACCCGCAAGCGCCTGGTCGACTACGACGACGTGATGAACAACCAGCGTGAGGTCGTCTATACGAAGCGCCGCAACGCCCTCACGGGCGAGCGCATCGACGTGGATGTGCTCAACATGACCACGGACTACTGCGAGATGTTCGTGGAGCAGAACAAGGACCTGGATTTCGAGAGTTTCTGCGAGGAACTGCGCCAGACGCTTTCCGTGGAGCCGGAGTTCGACGAGAAGTTCTATGAGAAGTCGAACCGGGCCCAGCTGACAGAAGCCCTGCAGCAGTCGCTGCTCACGGTGCAGCAGCGCCGTTTCGACGCGCTCGTGGAGCGGGCATGGCCTATCATCAAATATGTATACGAAACCAAGCGCATGTTCTACCAGAACATCGCCATTCCGGTTTCGGACGGCAAGCTGGTCTACACCATCCTGGTCGACCTGAAGAAGGCTTACGAGTCGAAGGGCCGCGAGGTGATCCGCGCCGTCGAGAAGACGGTGACGCTGCGTGTAATCGACGAATATTGGAAGAATCACCTGCGCGACATGGACGACCTGAAGCAGTCGGTCCAGAATGCCGCATACGAGCAGAAAGACCCGATCGTGGTGTACAAGACCGAAAGCTACGATCTGTTTATCACCATGCTGGAAAACCTGAACAAAGATGTACTGGCCTTCCTGCTGCGTGCCCAGATTTATCTGCGGCAGGAGCAGCAGCCGGAGGATGTGGTGACGGAAGGGCATGAGAAGCGTTCGGACATGAGCCGGATGAAGACAAGCCGTCCCGACCTGCTGACAAACAGTTCAGAGCAGAAGTCGAATGCGCCGGTCCATGTCGAGAAGCGCGTCGGCCGCAACGATCCCTGCCCTTGCGGCAGCGGCAAGAAATACAAGAACTGCCACGGCCGCGAAGCATAGATGACGGAGAGCCCGCCTCGAGGCGGGCTCTCTTATTTCATCAAATATGGATGGCTTCGCTGTGGACGGCGGCAGCGGCTTCCATGATGGCTTCGCTCATCGTGGGGTGCGGGAACATGGAGCCGGCGAGCTGCTTTGCCGTGATGCCGAGGTTGCGGGCTGCGACGATGCCGCCGATCATTTCCGAGACGTTGTCGCCCACCAGATGGGCGCCCAGGACCTTGTCGGTCGGCACGTCGACCACCAGCTTTACGAAGCCGTCACGGGCACCGGCGGCCGTGGCCTTGCCGGAAGCCGTAAAAGGGAACTTGCCGACCATGTAGTCGATGCCCAGTTCCTTCGCCTTGCGCTCCGTCATGCCGACGGACGCCACCTCAGGCGTGATGTAGGTACAGCCCGGGATGTTGTCGTAGTTCACCGGCGTAGGATCCAGTCCGGCGATGGCCTCGACGCAGCAGACGGCTTCGGATGAAGCCACATGCGCGAGCGCCGGCGTTGCGATGATGTCGCCGATGGCATAGATACCATCGACCGAAGTCTTATAGAACTTATCTACAGGGACCTTTCCGCGGTTGAGCTCGATACCGAGCGCCTCCAGGCCCAGGTTCTCCGTGTTCGGGCGAACGCCGACGGCCGACAGTACTTTTTCGGCCTCCACGATTTCCTCGCCTTTCTTCGTCTGCACAGTCAGGCGGCACAGGTCGCCGGAAGTATCGACCTTCTGGACGGCTGACGAGACCATCACCTTGATGCCCATCTTGCGGAAGCTGCGGCTGACCTGTGCGCAGGTGTCGTCGTCCTCGATGGGGAGCACCCGGTCCATGAATTCGATGATCGTCACTTCGACGCCCAGCGAGCGGTAGAAAAAGGCGAACTCGCTGCCGATGGCGCCGCTGCCGATGACAGCCAGTGACTTGGGAAGCGTCTCCGGAACCAGCGCCTGGTAGTAGCACCAGATTTTCTCGCCGTCGATGGGAGCGAACGGCAGTTCGGCCGGACGCGAGCCCGTGGCCAGGATGATGTGATCGGCTTCGTGGACTTCGACGGCGCCTTCGAGCGGCGTCACCTCGACACGCTTGCCGGCGAGCACCTTGCCGCTGCCCTTGAGGACCGTCACCTTGTTCTTCTTGAAGAGGTATTCCACGCCCTTGTTCATCGTGGCGGAGACGCCGCGGCTGCGGGCGACGATGGCGGCCAGGTCGGGCTTCACGTTCTCGGCGGTAAAGCCATAGTCGGCACCCCGTTCAGCATAATGCAGCGCCTGGGCGCTCTTGAGCAGCGCCTTGGTCGGAATGCAGCCCCAGTTGAGGCAGATTCCGCCCAGTTCACTGCGTTCGACTACTGCGGTATTGAATCCGAGCTGTGCGGCCCGGATGGCGGCGACATACCCTCCCGGGCCTGCGCCGATGACGATCACATCGTATTTCATAGCTGTCTTAGCGGATTGTTCGCTTGATGTTGTAGTGGTTGCGTTCGCTGGCGTTGCGGGCGATCATTTCGCCGAGGAAACCGGTGAGGAAGAGCTGGGCGCCGAGGATGACGGCGACGAGGGCCAGGTAGAAGAGCGGCTGGTCGGTGACTTGCCGGAAAGTCAGGCCTTTCGCCTGGAAGACCAGTTTTTCGATGATCAGCCAGACGGCAATGATGGCGCCGATGAAGAAAATCAGCGTGCCGATGCCTCCGAACAAGTGCATCGGTTTCTTGCCGAATTTCTGGAGGAACCAGATGGACAGCAGGTCGAGGAAACCGTGGATGAAACGGTTCATGCCGAACTTGCTCTTGCCGTATTTTCGCGCCTGGTGATGCACTACCTTTTCACCGATCCTGTCGAAACCGGCATTCTTGGCCAGATAGGGGATGAAACGGTGCATCTCGCCATAGACCTCGATGTTCTTCACCACTTCATTGCGATAGGCTTTCAGGCCGCAGTTCATGTCGTGCAGCTTGATGCCCGTAACCTTGCGCGCCGTGGCATTGTAGAGTTTCGACGGAAGATTCTTCGTAGCCACATTGTCGTAGCGTTTCTTCTTCCAGCCCGACACCAGGTCATAGCCCTCTTCACGGATCATCCGGATCATTTCCGGAATCTCTTCCGGATTATCCTGCAGGTCCGCGTCCATCGTCACCACGATGTCGCCCTTCGCCGCCTCGAAGCCACAGTAAAGCGCGGCCGACTTGCCATAGTTGCGGCGGAATCCTATTGCACGGATCTGGGGATACTGCTTCGCAAGCTCCTCGATGACTTCCCAGGAGTGGTCGCGACTGCCGTCGTCAACCATGATGATCTCGTATTCGTAGTTATAGGGTGTGAGCGAACGGTCGATCCAGGCGACCAGCTCACGGAGCGATTCCTCTTCGTTGTAGAGGGAAATGACAATCGAAAGATCCATGCGCTTAGAAATTGAATTCGTCATCATTGTTCTGTTTCATCTCCTCGTCGGTGAAGACATTGTTCTTGCGCGAACCGGGGCGGGCAATGATGGCGCTGAAAAGCAGGCCGAGCAGCGAACACCAGAAGAAGGTGGTGATGCAGTTGATCTGTGCGTAATTGTCTTCCATCTTGAGCATGACATCCTCGAAGCCGTCGGGCATCATCCCGCCCATCTGTGAAAGACTTTCAAGGGCCTGGTCGAAGGCCTTGGCCACGGCATCCGGAAACAGGAACTGGTACTCGACGAAAGACCAGACGGCGCATACGATGGCAGACAGCACGCAGACGACGACGCCATAGCCGAAAGGCGATTCATCCAGGTGTTCTTCGCTGTAGTGATTGATGAAGATCCGGAGCAGCCAGATACTGCCGACCAGTTTGACAAGCCAGAGCAGCCCGCTCAGGAAAGAGTTTTCAGTCAGGAAGGTAAGGGTCGATATGACGACAGTGACGGAAGCCAGGATGAGCCCTTCTTTGGCGGCCTGTCCCCATTTGGAGTTGTCTTTGGTAGTCTGTTCCAAGGTAAGAAATGTTTATAATCTACAAAGATATATATTTTTTGGATTCCTGCCCACAAGAATACCGCCATCTCTTCATGAAGGGATGGCGGTAACTTTTTCAGAAGGGACTTCCGTCCGATCGTCGGTTCAGATTACTGGGCGTTGTTGATCGCGTTGCTGATCTGATCGACCTGCTGTTTCACTTGTTTCTCAAATTTGTTGACACCGCAGACGGCGACGATGTAGCCGACACCGATCAGGATGATACCGACACCGATAAGCGTGGAAAGCGTAGCGGCGGAGGCATCCGGGTTGCGGAGACCCAGCACGCCGAGGATGGCACCTGCGAGACCCATCAGGAGGATGACCCACCAGTACTGGAAGCCGTATTTCTTGTAGTCAAAGCTGTTGACAACGACGATGACACCTTCGATCAGCACCCACATGGC
Organism: Bacteroidales bacterium; assembly: GCA_016290385.1. Classification (GTDB taxonomy): domain Bacteria; phylum Bacteroidota; class Bacteroidia; order Bacteroidales; family UBA932; genus Cacconaster. The sequence continues at coordinate 5,052 of JAEETO010000077.1, forward strand.
AAAGATGATAGGCAGCGAAATGGTGACGAACAGGTTGTTCGCCAGGAAGATGATACCGAGGATGATGAGCAGGAGCGCCGAAAGCATCCGGCTGCCGCTGTTGGGCAGGAATTTCTGCGTACGGAAGGTGAAGATCATCTTGGAGATACCGGAAATCAGTGTGAAGCAACCGATCATCCAAGCCGTTGCGAAGAGCGTAGACGTGGGTTGGCAAAGGCAAAGCACGCCGAGGATCACGAGGAGAATACCTGCAATGACCAGCCAGATTTTAGTACTTTTGTTCATGGATTTTATGAATGGTTAATATAGTAAATAGTGGTTTTCGCTTCGATTCAACAAATATAAATAAAATAATTGAAAATCGCTATCTTACAAGAAAATAATTCGGCTAAAAGCGAAGCGCCGCGGCAAGGCCGCGAGGGGCCCGGGGATCTGTTTTACTGGGCTCTGCCCAGACCCGCCGCTACGATCGGCTATTGCGCAAGGCTCACCCGCTCGATCTCCGCTAGCGACTGATGTCGCTTTTAACCGCGCGAAGCACCGGCCGGAACGGCCGCAGGGGTTCGGGGGCAGCGCCCCCGGTAGACACAAGTGCCTTTAGGCACCCAAAAAGAAAAAGAACCCGCGGGGTTCTTTTTCTTTTTGAGGTGCCTAGCAGAATTGAACTGCTCTAACTGGTTTTGCAGACCAGTGCCTAACCTCCCGGCCCAGGCACCATATGGGAATACAAAGGTAGGGATTCTTTTTGGATATACAAACTTTTTTATCGAAAGTCCGATTCGAAAGTCAGTCGACGGCCATCGGCGGGATGGCGGAAACTGAGGCGGGCGGCATGGAGCATCAGTCGGTCCGCCGGTGAGCCGCCATACAGGCGGTCGCCGATGATAGGACGGCCCAGCCCGGAGGGATGGGCACAATGCACACGAAGCTGGTGGGTGCGGCCGGTGTAGGGGATGAGCCGAACGAAGGAGGACCCGTCGTCACGAACTTCCAGCACTTCGTAGTCGGTGACGGCCGTCTTGCCCTGTTCGGGATCGACCATCTGCCGCGGACGGTCGTACCAGTCGGGTGCCAGCGGCAGCGTGATTTTTCCACGGTCGCCGGCTTTCAGCGCCTTGTCGCCAGCCATCACCCGGGCCAGATAGGCTTTCGAAACCTCCCGTTTCTCAAACTGCTGCTGGAGCGCCGCCTGCACTTCAGGCGTCTTGGCGAAGACCATCAGTCCGGATGTATCCATGTCGAGCCGGTGGCAGGCCAGGACCGGACCACCGCAGTAGCCGGTCAACCAGTCCTGCAGCGAATGCCGCGGCGGAACGCCTTCGACCGGACGTCCCGGAACAGCCAGCATGCCGGCCGGCTTTTCCGCGACGATCAGTGCGGTATCTTCGTAGCGGACGACCGGGTCAGACAGATGCCAGTGGGTGTCGCTCTCCAGCGGATTGGGTTCCACGTCGACGCCTTGCAGCATATATCCGAGCAGCGGGCCGCATTTTCCCGTGCAGGCCGGGTAAAAGGCGCCGGCGCGCCGCACTTCCCGTGCGGGTGAGGCGCCATACCAGAATTCGCCGATGGCGATGGGTCTGAGGCCATGTGACAGGGCGTATTGCAGTAGTTTGGGCGCGGCGCAGTCGCCGGTGCCGCCGGGCGGAACGAGGCCGCGGTCGGCGAAGATCTGTCGGATCGACCGTTGTTCGCCGCGGCCGTTCACGACGACATATTGCTCGAAGAGCCAGTCCTGCAGGCGGCGCGATTCTTCTGCCGACGAGCTCACGATGTCTTCGGGTTTCCAGTCAAAGATCGGCGGCACGAAGCCCTCGACGTACGCCTTGCCTCCGGCCAGCCCTGAAAATGCATAGAGAAACGTAGAGTCCTCGACTTCCAGCACACCCAGCATCTTCCCTTCGGCGAACAATGCACGTAGTTCCGGGGTCTCGTCGATGTGTTTCGTCAATGCACGGGCTGCGTCGACGATCGAGGGCGAGGGCGTGTAGCAGAAAGGATTATTCAACATAGAGGACCAGCCCCTTGAGGTAGGCACCTTCCGGATGATAGATGTTCACGGCATGGTCGGCCGGCTGGCAGAGACGGTCGATGATCCGGACACGGCGTCCCGTCTCGGCGGCTGCACTGAAGACGGCCAGGGCGAACGTTTCACGGTCGACCACCTGCGAGCAACTGAAGGTGAAGACCAGCCCGCCCGGAGCGACGGCTCCGATGGCGGCGGCGTTCAGGCGCTGGTAGGCTCGCAGGGCATTGGACAGCGCGCCGCGATGTTTGGCGAAAGCCGGAGGATCGACGATCATCAGGTCGTAGGCATCTTTCGGCGCTTCCTTGACAAAATCGATGGCGTCGCAACACAGCGCCCGGTGCGGGGCCGCGGCTCCGAAATTCAGCGCGATATTCTGTTGTACGAGTTCGATGGCACGGGCTGAACTGTCAACCGAATCGACGCTCACGGCGCCGCCGGCAAGTGCGTACACGCTGAAGCCGCCCGTGTAGCAGAACAAATTCAATACCCGCCGCCCGCTCGCATAGCGTTCCACCAGCGCACGGTTTTCCCGCTGATCGAGGAAGAACCCGGTTTTCTGTCCGTTTTCCCAGTCAACCAGGAACTTGTGTCCGTTTTCCAGCACGGTGCGCGGACAGAGCGATGTGGCCGTGCCGGCCTGCCAGAGATAGCCGTCGCCCAATGCAAGTCCGGCCTTGAAAGGTGCCGTACCCTCGCTCTTGTCGTACACGGCCAGCAACTGTCCGCCGTATATTTCCTGCAGGGCAGCAGCAATATCGGCGCGGGACAGGAACATGCCGGCGGAGTGCGCCTGCAGTACGCAGACGCCGTCGTACCAGTCGATGATCAGTCCGGGCAGCCCGTCGCCTTCCCCATGGACCAGCCTGTAGCAGGAAGTCGCGGCCGCACCGGCCAGGCCGACTGCTTTCCGGGCGTCGAGGCAGCGCTGCAGCCTTCCTCTCCAGAAAGCAGCATCCGTCACGGGCGCTTCCGCAGCATCGAAACTCAGCATGCGTACGGCGATCGAGCCGATCTGGTAGTGTCCCCAGCCCAGAAAATCCTTGCGGGACGAATAGACGCACACCACTTCGCCTTCGGCCGGGTCAGGCCCTTCGATGCCACCGATCGAGCCGGAGAAAACCCAGGGATGGAAACGCAGCAGCGATTCCTCCCGTCCTTTTTTGAGATAAAGACTTGTCATATGCGTTGCGAAGCCAGGAGGGCCTTATACATTTTGACACAGATCCAGGCGTCGGTAGCTGCGTAGAGCAGTTGGGCCTCAGACAGGGGATCGGCTTCCCAGTTGGAGCATTGCTGCGCCTTGGAAACCTTGCAGCCCAGGATGATGGCGGCCATCTTGCGCACGCTTTTTTCCTGGATGCCATAGTCGCCTCCGAAAGATTGCAGGTCCATGAAGCGGTGCGGCTCAAAAGGACAGTAGTGTTGCAGGCCGTGGATATCTTCATGGACGGCGGCACCGACCTTGGTGATGTACGGGTCGGCCATGATGTCTGCGATTTCCTGAGGCAGCCCTAGTTCCTGCAGGCGGAAAAGGAAAGCTTCCGTATCGCTGGCCAGTTGCAGGAGCGCTGTGTGATGTCGGGGCTGATGGGCCTGGAACACGGGCTTGGTCTCGGTGTCGAAGCCGATGATGCGCTGGGCGGACAGGTGTTCGATGGCGTGGGAAAGGTCGTGTCCGGGCTGGGTGATGACATAGATCTTGCCGGGGAAGGCGGCCAGTTCGAGTTGCTCTATTTCTTCAGGCGTTATGGTCTCTTGGAACATCGGGTCTATTTGAGCGTGGGAGCGATCAGTGCGTAGGAATAGGGGAGGCGTTCCTTGATCCGTTGCAGGTTGTTTTCGTCGATATTGTCGAGGGAGAACGGCACCTGCTTGGTGGTCAGGTCCTCCGTACCGGTCGGGCGGCCGTATTTGAAATCGTGGGTGAGAAAGCCTTCGGGAGTCAGGCAGTTGTCTTCAAGCAGGCTGCTGGGGATCGAGATATAGGCATCCACCCGGGTCGGCGTGATGCGGTAAGCCAGGTTTCCGTCGTTGCGGAGCGTCTGGTAGCACTCGATGGCGGTATAGACAGCCGGGTCGATGAAGGTCACTGTATCGGCGATCAGTTCACGGTAAGGGTAGCGTCCGTCTTCGCGGTATTCGCGCAGGTATGCCAGCATCTCCTGCAGGGTTTCCAGATAGAAGGGATAATGGGTGCAGCCGAGGATGATGGCACGGATGGGGGTGCCATTTCCACTCTGGCGGTGATGTTCCAGGAGGGTCACGATGTTGTAGCGGGCGTAATTGGCGGCGCTGTTGAGCTGGATGGCGCCATATTTTCCGCCCGGTTCGCGCCGGGCCAGAATCTGGTTGTCAGAAAAATCGAAGTTGTAGGCGCGCATCAGCCCGGGACGGATGTCCTCAGGGCCTTCTCCCAGCACGGGGCCGAGATAATTGCTGCTCATGGCGAACAGATGGGGATTGACGTAGCTGGGATCGGAATCCACGGCTTCGGCAAAGCCTTCGCCGCCTTCGTTGATGATGTCGATGTGCGTGGTGATGCCGCGCCTGGCGAGTTCGGCCCGGAGCGTGCGTTCATACACGCCCGAGGCAATGGTCCCCGGAGTGGCCAGCACGCCGATGGCGAAGGGTGCCGTGTCGGACTGGATGTCCAGCTCGTCGAGCGTGGCCTTCACGCCTGCGTCGATCACGCCGATGACCTTGACGTCGGTGCCCGACTGGCTGAGCAGCGACTTGATCAGGTCGAGACCGTAAGCCGTGGCGGTGTTGCAGGCCACGACGATGATCTTGGCCTGCTGCTTGCGGCCGCTGGGCTGTTCTTCGATGCCATTGATGAAATAGTCGTCGTCGAGCAGGAAGAGTGCGTCCTTGAGCACGAGTTCCTGCAGATATTCGGTATTGTTTTCAGCCGCATAGTTGCCGTAGGGCATGTTGGCCTGGTCGGCGAGATAGATGAAATGTTCGCCGGCAAAGTCGAGGATGCTGTCGCGACCTTCGGCTCCCGTGATATTGTCGAAATGGTCGAGGCTGAGCAGTTTCTCCAGGACGGTCAGTCCTCCGGTGCCCGAATCGAAGATGCCGATGGGCAGGTTGCGCATTTCGGCAGGATACTTTTCGAAATCCACGTAGAAATGGGAAGCCGTATCGTAGAGGGCCTTGTTGATGACCATGGGATTGTCGATCGGAATCTGCTTCTGGCTGCAGCCTGCTGCGATGAGAAGCAGGAATGCGGCCGTCAGGATGCCGGAAAGAGAGATGCTGCGATGCATGATTTTTTCTTTTTTATCTGGCAAAATTACTAATTTTGCTGAATATAAAGAAAAGGATATGAAAAAGTCGCTTCTTGCAGTCCTGCTGCTCCTTCCGCTGGCTCTTACGGGCCAGAACCGTGTTCAGAATTACATCGACCAGCAGATGAAGACCGACTCGCTCCTGATCAATGCGGTGGTCGGTATCCTGGCTGTCGATGAGAACGGTGTCGAGATCGCTTCATGGAATCCGGACATGCCGCTGCTGACGGCCTCCACCATGAAGACCATTACCACGGGACTGGGCTACGAGGTCCTGGGACCTGACTATCGCTTCTCTACGCGTGTCGCCTATGACGGCCGTATTGAAAACGGCGTGCTGCACGGCAATCTCTATATCGTAGGCGGCGCCGATCCTACCCTGGGCTCCCGCGACACCATCGCCTTTCCGGTCGATTCAATCTTCGGCATCTGGGCCAAGGCGGTCCGTGATGCCGGTATCCGCCGCATCAACGGCCGCATCGTCGGCGACGACCGTATCTATGAGGAAGAGAACATCCCCTCCAGCTGGTCTTACGGCAATATCGGTTACGACTACGGCAGCGGTACCTCCGGACTGTCGTTCTGCGAGAACCTGAGCTATTTCGAAATTGAAGCAGGGGAGGTGGTCGGCGACCCGGTGCGCATCACGCCCGTCGGTCCCTATTCCCCGTACATGACTTATATCAACGAGGCGACGACCGGAGAAAAAGGCGATGGCGACGCCACGGAGTATTATGCTTCCAGCATTTCGCCCATCGGCAAGTTCGTCGGAACGTACGGGATCGATGCGAAACCCCGGACGCTGGTCCAGTCCAACAAGTATGGCCCGGCCACCTGCGCCGCTGAATTCGCCGCGTACCTCCGCTCAATGGGCGTGATCTGCAAAGGCATTACGGACGTGCGCGAACTGTCCCGTGACTATTCGGTTCCCCGGCAGGAAGACCTCCGTTACATCG
>JAEETO010000148.1 GCA_016290385.1 Bacteroidales bacterium
TCGAGAAGCACGACGTCATCCGCAAGGATTTCCAGGATTTCGAAATCATCGGACACACCGCCCGTCCCGACGTCGGCCCCGTCCTGGTCACCCCCGAAGGCGCCGAACTTCCAATTCACGCGCAGGGGTATTGAGTTACTGGGGCTCTGCCCCAAACCCCGCCGCTCCTGCCTTGCTATTACACTAGGCTCACCCTGCTCGGCTTCCGCCAGCGCCTGATGGCGCTGGGCATTGAAATGCCCGAAATAAGTCTTATCTTTGCGCTGCAATGAAGCAAAGCGAGAAAATCATAGAAGAAGTCACTTCGGGCGAGTACGAGCACGGGTTTGAGACAGACGTGGAGCAGGAGTTCGTCCCGAAGGGACTCAACGAAGATATCATCCGGCTGATCTCCCGGAAGAAGGAGGAGCCCGCGTGGCTGCTGGAATTCCGGCTGAAAGCCTTCCGGCAGTGGCAGAAGATGACACTGCCCACCTGGGCCCATCTCGACATTCCGCCCATCGACTTCCAGGACATCATCTATTACGCCGCTCCCAAAACAGCAAGCCACAAATCTGAGAAACGCGCCATCGACCCCGAGATCGAGAAAACCTTCGACAAACTCGGCATTCCGCTCAACGAACGCGAAGCGCTTGCCGGCCTGGCCGACGGATCGGGCACGGCCGTCGACGCCGTATTCGACAGCGTGTCGGTGAAAACCACTTTCAGCGAGACGCTTGCCGAGAAGGGCATCATCTTCTGCTCCTTCTCCGAAGCCGTAAAAAACTATCCGCAGCTGGTGCAGAAATACCTGGCGACGGTCGTCCCGGCCGCCGACAATTTCTACAGCGCTCTCAACAGCGCCGTCTTCAGCGACGGCTCGTTCTGCTACATTCCCAAAGGCGTGCGCTGCCCCATGGAACTCTCGAGCTATTTCCGGATCAACGCCCGGGGCACCGGACAGTTCGAGCGCACACTCATCGTAGCGGACGAGGGTTCCTACGTGAGCTATCTCGAAGGCTGTACGGCCCCGCGACGCGACGAATCGCAGCTCCATGCAGCCGTAGTGGAGATCGTCGTGGAAAAAGATGCCGAAGTGAAATACTCCACCGTGCAGAACTGGTATCCCGGCGATGCAGAGGGACGCGGCGGCATCTACAACTTCGTGACCAAGCGCGGCATCTGCAAGGGCAGCGGCAGCAAGCTTTTCTGGACCCAGGTCGAGACGGGCAGCGCTATCACCTGGAAGTACCCGAGCACCATCCTCAAGGGAGACAACAGCATCTCCGAGTTCTACAGCGTGGCCGTGACCAACAACTTCCAGCAGGCCGACACCGGCACCAAGATGATCCATATCGGCCGCAATACCACCAGCCGCATCGTGAGCAAAGGTATTTCGGCCGGCCGCAGCCAGAACAGCTACCGCGGCATGGTGAAAGTACTCGCGGCGGCGGAAGGCGCCCGCAACCACTCGCAGTGCGATTCGCTGCTGCTGGGCGACAAATGCGGCGCCCATACGTTCCCTGTCATCGACTCCGCTAATCCCGGCGCGACCATCGAACACGAAGCCACCACTTCAAAGATCAGCGAGGAGCAACTCTTCTACTGCCGCCAGCGCGGCATCACGGAAGAAGACGCCATCGGCCTGATCGTGAACGGCTACGCCCGGGAAGTACTCAACAAACTGCCTATGGAATTCGCCGTTGAGGCACAGAAACTCCTGCAAGTCTCCCTGGAGGGGAGCATCGGATAATGAACTGGCTCGACCTTACCGCATCTGTCCTCGGCCTGACCTGCGTATTCCTGGCAGGCCGCGGCAGCAAATATAATTTCTGGGTGGGTTACCTCTACACCATCGCCTTGTTCTTCCTTTTCTGGCAGAAGAATCTGGTAGCCTCCCTGCTGCTCCAGCCCATCTCGCTGGGCATCAATATTCTCGGTCACTACCGCTGGACCCATCCCAAAGACGGCGAGGCGAGTTCCGAGAAGGCAGGCGAGCTCAAGGTCACGATGCTCACCTGGCCCGAACGGATCCTGACGGTCGTCATCGTGTTGGTGGTGGCCGCCATCTGGGGCTGGCTGCTCAGGCGCCTGTTCCCCGCAGACCCGCAGCCTTATCTCGATTCCTGCGTCACCGTCCTGATCCTCGTGGCCCAGTTCCTCAGCGCCCAGAAGAAATGGGACTGCTGGGTGGCCTGGATCATCGTC
>JAEETO010000078.1 GCA_016290385.1 Bacteroidales bacterium
TGGAAGGCAACTGGGTCGGGAAAGTCACCGATCCGTCGCAGCTTCCTTCCGAGCTCCGTGTTGACTGGATAAAGGTTTACCAGTGGGAGTAGCGTTCAGCCCCGGAGCCGGGTAAGCCTCATACGTCGACGTCAGGGCACGTCTTCGCTTCGACGGCTCGACGGCTAACTCGGGACTTTTATCCGCCCCTGGCGTATAACGTCCCTCAGACAGACGCCCGTCGCAAGGCGCCGTCTTCGCTCGCCCTGCCGGGAACCTGACGTCTCCAAATCGGCTTACCCGGCTCCGGGGCTGAACGGTATCACCTTAAATCTCCCTCTCAGCACTGAAAATTTTGCTATCTTTGGCATATGACTGCGCTTGAGGTTTTGAAGAAATACTGGGGCTATGACTCGTTCCGGCCGATGCAGGAGAAGGTCATCTCCGCCACGCTGGAAGGAAGGGATGTCCTGGCCATCCTGCCCACCGGAGGAGGCAAATCCATATGCTTCCAGGTCCCGGCCATGATGACTGACGGGCTCACCCTGGTGGTGACTCCCCTGGTGGCCCTGATGAAGGACCAGGTCCAGAACCTCACCGACCGCGGCATCCGGGCCATGGCGATCCACGCCGGGATGAACCGGAGCGAAGTGGACCTCGCCTTCAACAACGCCGCGTACGGCGACTACAAATTCCTGTACCTCAGCCCTGAGAGGCTTTCCACAAGGCTCTTCCAGTCATATGTCCCCGTCCTCGGAATAAGCCGGATAGTGGTTGACGAGGCACACTGCATCTCCCAGTGGGGATATGATTTCCGCCCTGATTACCTGGAGATTGCAGCTATCCGCGACATCATCGGCCGGCAGGTCCCCGTCATCGCCCTGACCGCCACCGCCACACCCGTCGTGGCGAAGGATATCCAGGAGAAGCTCGGCTTCCGGAAAGAGAACCTGCTGACCGGCGACTTCGCCCGGCCGAACCTGTCCTATGTCTTCCGGAAAACCGAAGACAAGATGGGCCAGCTGCTGAAAGTGTGCGAAAGCGTGGAGGGGAGCGGCATCGTGTACGTGTCGCGCCGCAAGAGTGCCGAAGACATCGCCGCTTTCCTGCGCAGCCGCGGCATCGGGGCGGACGCCTATCACGCCGGCATGCCGCACCAGGCCCGCAGCCGCGTGCAGGAAGCCTGGCAGGGCGGACAGACCCGCATCATCGTTTCGACCAACGCCTTCGGCATGGGCATCGACAAGCCCGACGTACGGCTGGTCTGTCACTATGACATGCCGGACACCCTCGAAGGCTACTACCAGGAAGCCGGCCGCGCCGGGCGCGACGGGCTCAACGCCTTTGCGGTGCTGCTGTGGAACCGCAGCGACATCGCCCGCCTGCGCCAGACGCTCCGCGCCGCGTTCCCGCCGCTCGACACCATCCGTGAAATCTACCAGCAGGTCTATGCGTACCTGGGCTTCGCCTACGAAGAGGGGAAGGATGCCTGCGTGAAATTCGAAGTCGAATCCTTCGCCCGCCGCTTCCATGTGCCGGCCAACACGGCCTGGTATTCCGTCAAATATCTCGAGACCTCCGGCTACTGGACGCTCAGCGAGACGCTGCAGATTCCCGGCAAGATCCAGTTCACCATCGACCGCGACGAGCTCTACCGCATCCAGCTGGGCAACGCCGACACCGACCGCTTCGTGAAACTGCTCCTGCGTATGTACACCGGCCTGTTCACCGAATATGTCCCTGTCGATGTCGCGAAGATCGCCCAGGCCGGGCGCTACGCGCCGGCCGTCGTGGAAGAAAAGCTCCGCGAGCTGTCGCGCCGGCAGATCCTCAAGTATATCCCCGCCATCAACGCCCCGATGCTCACGCTCCATACCGAGCGCCTCGTCCCGAAAAACCTCCGCCTGCCGCAGAAAGACTGGGACGAACGCGTGCGCCGGCGGACCGAGCGCCTCGATGCTTTCATCGCCGTCGTGGAAAACGACAGGGAGTGCCGTTGCACGCAGATGTACAGGTACTTCGGGCAGGCAGACACGAAGTCCTGCGGAAAATGCGACGTCTGCCGCTTGCAGAATCAATAAATCTTTCTACCTTTGAGGTTCGATATTGTGTCAATCCAATAACGAACCGATAATGAAAAGAATCTTTTCCCTGATCGCTGCCTTCGCCTTCGGCGCAGGCATTTTTGCATCTGCCCAGCAGATGCCGCCGATCCCGGTCGATCCGCAGGTGCGTATCGGCCAGCTTGACAACGGACTGACCTACTACATCCGGCACAATGAGGAGCCGAAGGGGCAGGCCAATTTCTACATCGCACAGAAAGTGGGCTCCATCCTGGAAGACGAGAACCAGCGCGGCCTTGCGCACTTCCTGGAGCACATGTGCTTCAACGGCACGGAGCATTTCCCGGGCAACGGCGTGGTGAAATACTGCGAGAGCATCGGTGTGAAATTCGGTGCTGACTTGAACGCCTATACCAGCATCGACGAGACCGTATATAATATAGACAACGTGCCCGTGGCCACCGTGCCGAGCGCGGTCGACTCCTGCCTGTGGATCCTCCACGACTGGGCCGACGGCCTGCTGCTGACCCCGGAGGACATCGACGGCGAGCGCGGCGTGATTCACGAGGAGTGGCGCAGCCGCCAGAACGCCCAGATGCGCCTTTACGAGAAGATCCTCCCCGCCATCTATCCGGGCAACAAGTATGCGGAGCGCATGCCGATCGGCCTGATGGAGGTGGTGGACAACTTCCCGTACCAGGTACTGCGTGATTATTATGAGAAATGGTATCGCCCCGACAACCAGGGCATCGTGGTGGTCGGCGACATCGATGTCGATGAAGTCGAAGCCAAGATCAAGGACATCTTCGGCACGATTGCCAAGCCGGAGAATCCGGCCGAGCGCTATTATGTGCCGGTCGAGGACAACGACGAGACCATCGTCTGCATGGCCACGGACAAGGAGTTCCCTTCGGCCTTGAGCTTCCTCTTCTGGAAACACGACGCATATCCGAACGAGATGAAGGGCGACATGAACTACCTGGTGTACCAGTATGCCATGGGCATGGCTTCCATGATGCTCAACGAGCGTCTCGAAGAATTCACCCAGCTGCCTGATCCGCCGTTCATGATGGCCCAGTTCGGCTCGGACGAGGACTTCTTCATCGCCAAGACCAAGAAGAGCTACATGGGCTACATCGCCAGCAGCGAGGAGAAAGTGGCCGAGGCCGTCGCCACGGTCTGGCGCGAGATGCTGCGTGCCAAACGCAACGGTTTCACCGCCAGCGAATATGAGCGTGCCCGCAGCGAATACATGAGCCAGGTCGAATCGCGCTACAATGCCCGCGAGAAAAAGAACAGTGCATCCTATTGCTCCGAGTACGTCCGTCACTTCATCGACCGCGAGCCGATCATGGGCGTCGAGAACGAGTTCACGCTGGCCCAGCAACTCTGCCCGAATATCCCCGTGGAGGTGATCAACCAGCTCTTTGGCCAGATGGTGGAGGAGGGCAAGAACCTCGTGGTGGCCTGCATGCTTCCTGAAAAAGAAGGCGTGACCTATCCGACGGATGCCGAGATGAAGCAGATGCTCGCCGACGTGGCTGCCGAGACCATCGCGCCTTACGAAGACAAGGTGTCCGACGAACCGCTGCTGTCCGAGCTTCCGCAGGGCGGGAAGATCAAGAAGACCCAGGATGCTCCTTTCGGCTACAAGAAGTATATCCTCTCTAACGGTGCGACCGTGTATGTGAAGGTCACCGATTTCAACAAAGACGAGATCATCCTGCGCGCCTTCAGCGCCGGCGGCCTGTCGCAGTATTCGCTCGACGAGGCGCTCAACCTGAAGAACGTGGGTGTGTTCACCGAAGGCGGCGTGGGCAACTTCAGCGCCACGGCCCTGACCAAGGCCCTGGCCGGCAAGCAGGTGAGCGTCAACCCGTTCATCGGCAACTACGAAGAAGGTGTCAACGGCTATTCGACCCCGAAGGACTTCGAGACGATGATGCAGCTCGTGTACCTGTACTTCACGGCCCAGCGCAAGGACTACGATGCCTTCAAGTCGTGGCAGAACAAGACCCGCGCCCAGCTCATGAACCAGGAAGCCCAGCCGCTCGCAGCCTTCCGGGACACCCTGTCGCGTCTGCTCTACAACGACAACCCGTTCGCCAACATGATGAAGGCCTCCGACGTGGACAAGGTGGACTACGACCGTGTCATGCAGATCGCCGCTGAGCGTTTCGCCAACGCGGCTGATTTCACCTTCATCCTTACGGGTGCGTTCGACGAGGCTTCGATGCTTCCGCTCGTCGCCCAGTACATCGGCAGCCTGCCTTCGAAGGGCAAGCCCGAAAAGGCCAACTCGATGGGCGTGAGTTTCGCCGAGGGCCAGATCGACCGGGAATTCGGCAAGAAGATGGAAGTCCCGATGGCCGTCGTCCTCTACATGGAGACCGCCAAGGGCAGCAAGTTCAATCTCCGCAACGACCTGACGCTCGACATCGCGCAGCAGATCCTCGACATCATCTACACCGAGGAGATCCGCGAGAAGGAAGGTGGCACCTATGGTGTGAGCACGAACGGTGGCTACAACTATGCGTACCTGCCGGAAACGCAGTCCTACCTGCAGATCGTCTATCAGACGAGTCCTGAGGAGTACGCGCGCCTGAACAAGCGTATCGAGGAGCTGCTCGCCGACTTTGCCGTGAACGGCCCGTCGGAGACGAACATCAACAAGGTCAAGGACTACATCCGCAAGAAGCATCAGGAGAATCTACGTGAGAACCGTTTCTGGTCCAGCACGCTGAAAGACAACATGAAGTACGGCATCGACTACTACACCAATTACGAGGAAGTGCTCGATTCCATCACGGCGGAAGACATTCGCAAGGCCATCGCCGACCTGCTGTCCGAGCAGAACCAGATGCGCGTGATCATGTATGGCGTAACCGAATAATTTACAACCCATTATGAGCCAGCTCCATATCATCGACCACCCCATGATCCAGCACAAGCTGTCGATCATGCGTGACATCCACACCGGGTCCAAGGATTTCCGCCAGCTGCTGACCGAGATCTCCCTGCTGATGGGTTACGAGGTTACCCGTGACCTTCCGCTCGAGCCCGTTGAAATCGAAACCCCGATGCGCAAGATGACCGCCCGGGTCATCTCGGGCAAGAAGCTCGCCATCGTGCCTATCCTCCGTGCCGGTCTCGGCATGGTGGAGGGCCTGCTGACGCTGCTGCCCGTCGCCAAGGTGGGCCACATCGGCCTGTACCGTGACGAGACGACGCATCTGCCGGTATCGTACTACTGCAAGATGCCTTTCGACATCGACCAGCGCCTGGTCATCGTCACCGACCCGATGCTCGCTACCGGCGGCAGCGCATCCGACGCGCTGACGATGCTCAAGGAGAACTACGGTTGCACGCACCTGCGCCTGATGTGTCTGGTGGCTGCGCCCGAAGGTGTGAAGAAGCTGCAGAAGGATCATCCCGACGTGGACATCTACACGGCAGCTCTTGACGAAGAACTCAACAGCGACGCTTACATTCTCCCTGGCCTGGGTGATGCCGGCGATCGCATTTTCGGAACGAAATAAAAGAGATTCCCGGTCAAGCCGGGAATGACGCACATGTTTTGGTTATACATCCTTACAGCAGTCCCGCTGGCCTTGTTTATCGTTTATTTGCTGGTGATGGACTCTTTCAAGCTGACCAAATGGTCGACCCTGATTTCCAGCATCGGCGCTGGCCTGATCATGTATGTGGTCTCGTGGCTGATCTGCCGCATTCCGTTCATCGGCGAAAGCAAGTTGCTGGTGTCGGTTGTGGAGGAGTTGTGCAAAGGCGCGATCCTCTACCTGCTGATCTACAATCACAAAGTGGGACTGCTGGGGGATGCAACCATTTATGGTTCGGCCATCGGTGCCGGTTTCGGCCTGATGTCGAACATTTTCCATCTGCATCATCTGATTGCAGAAGGCAGCGTGAACGGCTGGCACACGATCTTCCTCGGCTTCGAGGCTGCCGTGATGCACATTGGCTGCACATCGTTGCTGGCCATGGCGCTGATGATGGTGCATCAGGGCAAGTTCGGCGACAGTCGCCGGGCCAAAGTCATAGGCTCCGTGATCAGTTTCGCCATCACGATCGTCGTTCACTACGTGCATGCGCTGGAACCCATCGATCCGCTCATCCTGACTGCTCTGCTCGTGGCGTACTACATCGTCAGCAAGCGTTCGCTTTTCAAGAAGAATCAGAAATTCGTCCACGAGTGGCTCGACGAGGGCATCAACAATGAGATCACGCTGCTGGGTGCTTTCAAGCGTGGTGAGTTCTCGGGGACGCGGGCAGGGGAGTACATGCTCACCCTGAAGGAGCGTTTCGATCCGGAGGTCTTCTTCGACATGTACTGTTATGTGCAGAATTATCTGGAGTTGTCGATCGCTGCGCGCAGCAACCTGATTCTGAAAGAGGCGGGTCTGAGTCCGGTGCATGATCCGGAGAATGAAGCGCGGCTGACAGAAATGTCCGTCCTTCGCAAGCGGATCGGCCCGACGGCCGTCCAGTCTCTCGAGCCCATCGCTGACCGCAGTCAGGTCAATGTCTGGGCAATGTCCAGCTTGATCTAAGATTCAATCGAATTGATGTCGATGAGGTCGTTGAGGATGGCGTAGGCCGTGAGGCCGGCGACCGTCTTGATGCCGGTTTTGCGCGTGATGTTCTTGCGATGCGTAATGACCGTATTGATCGAGATGTTGTGCTTGTCAGCGATTTCTTTGTTGAGCAGGCCTTGCGCCACACTGACCAGGATTTCTTTTTCCCGCGCGGAAAGCTCTTCGCGTTCCGGTTCGTCCAGTTCGGCGGCCAGACGGCGCGGCGACGACTGCAGGCGCACCAGCGGAACCAGCACCTCGTCCTCGATGCAGGTGTGCCGGTCGATGTCGTACTGGAGCTCGTAGATGGCCAGCAGGATCTCGCGACGCTGACGGGGGTCGCAGGATTCGGGCAGCGACTTCAGGATCAGGTTCTTGACATCTGAGAGCGTCTCGTGGATCTCCGTGTGGTTCGGGATGACGGACTGCTCCTCCGAAGCGAAATGAAGCTCCAGCTCCCGGCGGAAGCCCGCCAGGAAAGTGCGGATGACATGCTTCTGCGCCTCCGTACACGGCTGCGTGAGCGCCTCGATGCCGGCGCTCAGGCGCGGCAGCGCCTCGTCCAGATAGAAATCGTGCGAACGATGCAGATATTCCAGCACATCTTCCACCCGGCAAAGCCGCAACTGGCCGGTCGTCGGCCGGAAATGCGGGTCGGAATACACTTCGCAGAGCAGCAGGAAAGTGTCGGTATCCACTTCGCAGGCCCGGCACAGGGTCTCCACGGTCAGCTCTCCGAAACTCCGTTCGATGCCCAGACGGGCGCAAAGCGTCAGCAGATGGAAATCCTTTTCCACCAGCTCGGCCATCTTCATCTTGCCATTGAATCTCATAGCGCTTTCACGTAACTGCGACGGCGCTGGAACTCATGCGTCTCCAGGATCCCGTCGAAAACAGACAAAACCTTGAGATTGGTCTCCAGCTGCGGATTGGTCAACATGCGGGTGACACCATACTTGCGGCAGCCGTCGAGAAGATACTTGAAAATCAGCAGGCTGGCCCCTTTGCCCTGGTATTGCGGCAGTGCGCCGATCATCAGCGCCTCGATGGTGTCGGTCTTGTGCAAAGCCCGCAGAATGTGGATGAATCCGAAAGGGAAAAGCCGCCCTTTCGCTTTCCGGAAGGCACGGGAGAGGGTAGGGACGCAGAAGCCGAAGCCGGCCACCTGGTCGTCCGCATCGACGATCACGGCCACGAAATCCTTGTTCAGGATGGGCAGATAGACATTCAAGTAGGTCTCGATCTGCTTGTCCGTGAGCGGGGAGTATTCGTATAGCTCCGCAAAGGCAGTATTGATGAGATGGAACAGGTCCATGCCGTATTTCCTGCCCATTTCTTTCATCGACATGCCCGTGACGGCATGCAGGCCGAAACGCTGCTCGATGACGGGCGCATACTGCATCTGGGGAACTTCCTCGGCGGGAATGTCCACGATCTTCTGGATCCAGTCGGCATCTTTCACGAAGCCCAGCTCTTCCAGGCGCGTGGCGTAATAGGGGTAATTGTAAATGACCGTGAATGGCGCAAGATAATCGAAACCTTCGATCATGAGGCCTTCCTTATCCATGTCTGAAAAGCCGAGCGGCCCCTTGATCCTGACGCAGCCCCGGGCCTTTCCCCAGTCGGATACGGCCTGGATGAGCGCCTGCACGACTTCCGCGTCGTCGATGAAGTCGATCCATCCGAAACGGACCACTTCCTCTTTCCAGCGCTGGTTGGCGTTGTGGTTGATGATGGCGGCGACGCGGCCCACGATCTTGTTGTCGCGAAAGGCCAGATAGAGCTCCCGCTCGCAGAATTCGAGCGCGGCATTCTTGTCTCCCAGCGCATCGAACTCGTCGCTGTGCAGGGGCGGGACATAATTGGGATCGTTCTTGTAGAGATGCTCCGGAAACGTGATGAACCTGCGCAAATCGCGCCGGTTCCTAACGGTTCTGACAGTCACCATAGCATAGTGGGTTTAGGCTTTCGTTTTGCAAATTTAACAAATTATCGTTACATTTGAAATTTGATAAACCATACCTGAACCAACCATGACAAAAGAAACCGTCTTTGAGGGGCTCAAGGAGATCCTCGCCAATGTAAAGCCCAAACTCGACCAGACTAATATCAGTTATGACAGCGAACTGCTCGGCGACCTCGGTATCGACTCGCTTTCGATGCTGCTGCTCTCATTGGCCGCAGAAAACAAGTTCAACATGCGCTTCGCCGCCGATGCGAAACTCGAGACGGTCGGCGACGTGTGCGACTATATCGTCAGGGCTACGAGCCAGGAATAACGAGAATAACCATTTAATCTGACATCATATGACCAATCACGATTATTTCTACAATATGGTCGCTGCCGAGGACATGCAGCGCCTGCATTACATCCCGACGGTTTCCGAATTCGTCGACTGGATTGCCGCTGAGTACGCCGAACTGCCGGCCCTCTCCGACCTGGCCCATACGCTGAACTACAAGGAGTTCTGCGAACGCATCGCCCGCCGCCGCGCTTTCATCGAAAGCCTCGCCCTGCCGAAGGGTGCGCACATCGCCGTCCTCGACCGGAACAGCCAGGATGCCATCGAACTCTTCCTGGCCATCACCAGCGCCGGCTATGTGGCCATGATGTTCCCCTCGTCGCTGCCGGAACAGGCCGTCATCGGCTGCTGCATGAAATTCGACATCGCCGCTATCTTCGTGCGCGACGAATTCGCGCCGCTGTGCACCAAGCTGCAGGGCGTGAAGGTCGTCCCGGCTTCCAGCATCGCCGACACCCCGGCACCCGTCGCCAGGATCGATCCGGAGAGCCCCGCCGCCATCTTCTTCACCGGCGGCACCACCGGCGCCCCGAAAGGCGCCGTGCTGAGCCACCGCGCCTTGATGCGTGGCAGCTTCAACGCCGTCTTCAAGCCCGGCAAGGTCATCGGCGTTCACCGCTACATCGCCCTGCTGCCGCTCAGCCACGTGTTCGGCCTGATCGCCGGAACCATGGGCTGCTTCTATACCGGCAACCTCATCCATACCTGCGAGGACATGAAAGCCACCATCGGCAAGCTCCCCGCCATCCGTCCGACAATCCTGATCATCGTGCCCGGTATCTGCGATATTCTGGCCGGCCTGTGCAAGATGTACGGTCCGCAGTTCCTGGGCGGGCAGCTGCGCATGATCATCAGCGGCGCGGCCAACGTCCCGCCGCGGTTGGTGGACATCTTCACGAAACTGGGCGTCGAGTTCTGCTTCGGCTACGGCCTGACAGAAGGCGCGAACTTGTCTTCCGCCAATGCAGACGCGCTCACGAAACCCACCTCCATCGGCCGGGTCTATCCTGAACAGGAGATCAAGATCGTGGACGGCGAACTCTGGCTCAAGGGTGACAACATCTTCTCCGGCTACTACAAGGATCCGGAGAACACCAAGGCTGCTTTCAGCGAGGACGGCTGGTTCCGTACGGGTGACCTGGTGCGCATCGACGAGGAAGGCTTCCTCTACATCGTGGGCCGCATCAAGAACCTCATCATCCTGGCCAACGGCGAAAATGTCAGCCCCGAGTCTCTCGAGGAGCCGTTCTATTCAGATGCCGGCGTGCGTGACGCTATGGTCAAGGAGGTCGATCTGAACGGGGAGAAGGTCATCGGCATCGAGATTCTGCCGCAGATGCCTGCCTTTGACGGCCAGCCGTGGGAAGAAATCGAAGCTTACATGAATGCGCTGGTCGATAAGATCAACGCGAAGTTGCCGACCACGCATCGCATCGTGAAGGTGACGGTCCGCAAGGAAGACTTCAAGCGGACCGGCAGCATGAAGGTCGCCCGCAATTAGTGGAAGCTTTCAGCAACGAAAAAGCCGGGGTGACCCGGCTTTTTTCATGCCCAGACGAGCAGGCCGGTGCAGATGATTGCGCCTGAGACGAACAGGTCGATCAGGCAGTAGCCCATGATGTCCTTGGCGTTGAGTTTCGCAATCGCCAGCGCCGGAATGGCCCAGAAGGGCTGGATGAGGTTGGTCCAGGCATCGCCCCAGGCGATGGCCATGCCCGTCAGGCCCGGATCCACGCCCAGGTCGGCGCCGGCGGTGAACATAATGGGCGCCTGAATGGCCCAGTGGCCGCCGCCCGAGGGAACGAACATATTGAGGACGGCCGCGCAGAGGAAGGTGAACAGCGGGTAGGAGACCGGGGTCGAGATATTGATGAAGCCGTCGCTGATGACCGTGCCCAGGCAGATGCCCGATTTGCCCACGCCCATCAGGATGCCCATGATACCGGCATAGAACGGGAACTGCAGCAGGATGCCGGCCGCACCGGAGGCCGCTTTCGTGAAGGCGCCCACATAGGCCAGCGGCGTCTTGTGGAGGATCACGCCCAGGAACAGGAAGATCAGGATGACCGTGTTCAGGTCGAGCGAACCGCCGCGGAAGAACAGTTTGATGACCACGAAGGAAAGACCGAGAATGGCGATGATCCAGCTCAGCAGCCGGCTGTTTT
>JAEETO010000009.1 GCA_016290385.1 Bacteroidales bacterium
GGTGTTAACCAATTTCAACTGCTGTCCTTCTT
Organism: Bacteroidales bacterium; assembly: GCA_016290385.1. GTDB lineage: Bacteria > Bacteroidota > Bacteroidia > Bacteroidales > UBA932 > Cacconaster. Next base: position 33 of record JAEETO010000009.1, read on the forward strand.
CCTGCGAGGCAAAGCGATACTTCAGGGCGGATGGTTGCCGGCTGGTGCATGCGGCCAGGCCCGCCACCAGCATTATGCAGCATAGGGCTGCGTGGCTAGTAATCTTTATCATATCAAAACAAAGATAAAACAACGGCCATTATTCTTCCTTTCGCTTCAGGTAACGCACGGCGCCATCGGACTCGGTCCATTCCATTTTGTCGTTGGAAGAGTCCATGCTGGCTTTGACAGTGCGTTTTTCCCCTTTGTCCGCCATTTCCTTGAAGTTGTTTATCGACTGCTCCCGATATCGGATTACCCAGGCGTCCAGGCTGTCCTGCATGTTTTCTTCCGGCACCAGGGCGCTCGGATCCACAATCACATCCGTCGTATTGTAGTCGGGGGTCAAAACCAGTGAATCACCCTGGAAAGCCCATTCGCCACTATAGGAGAGCGTCATCTTCAGCCTGCCGGCAAAGAATCTCATCTGTCTGAAAGAAGATGCATAGTCAACGGAAAAATCATACCTGTGGTCTCCGTGGAAGTCATATTCGTTGGTTTGTTCCCCAATGGTCAAGACCCAATGGCCCAGCAGTTTGGACTTGGTCAAGGAGACACCCTTTTTATTGATATTGTTGACATAGTCTTCCAGTTCCTGGTCCGTGAGGCCCATCAGGAACTTGTTCTCATCATTCAACCCGGTCCAATAGTCAATCAGTTGCGTCAGATAGTCCAGTCGGCTAGAAGAAACATTGATGTAGTAGACAACCCTGTTTTCGTGGAGTTTCTCTTTCAGGAGCGGCTGCAAGATGGCAGCAAACTCTTCCTCCGTCACCCATCCGGAATCCATGATTAATTGCATGTACTCTTCGTTGGGAATGGGTCTCTCCCAAACCGTAGACTCGTTTATGGCATCCTGAGCCACTTTCCTGTAATGATAGAAAGTCTGTACATTGTCCAAAAACGCCATGTTGGCCAGATTCTGCCAGGTGTCCAGGTCGCTGTTGAAAATCTTCTCCTTGGATGTGTCGAAGCTGAAAACCGAACGGGAATCTATCAGAACGTCAAGGACGCTGGCGAGCGTGTCGAACGGCATCCCTTCCAGCTGGTCCCTTTGTTTCAGGGCGAAACGCAGCAATTCGCCATTCCGCTCTTCTTCCTCCTTCATTTTTTTGAGGATATCAATGGAATTGTCTATATCATGAATCACCATGATGGCCGTGAGCCGCTGGGCCTGCTCCTTGTTGCGATTCTCCAGAATTCCGCTTACGACGAAGGTGAGCGCCACGCCGATGGCAGTACCCAGGACGGTCACAAAAAAACTGCCCCAGTCAAATCTTCTTTTGGTTTTCTTTTCCATAACGAATACAAAGATACTCTTTTTTCATGAAAGCCCTGTCTATAGCCAACTATGACTCGGTCACTTTTGGTCACTTTTTCCGGTGATTATTTCAACTCACGATTATTTGACTTAACTCACTGGAAATCAATTCCTTCGATTAATTAAAACAACTCACGATAGCCACCGATATCTTAGCTCCCGCCCGAGGCACTAGAAAGATTTTGTAAGCTGATAATTTTCAATCACTTACAAAATCTTTCATTTTTCTATCCCCCAAATTTGGTCGCATTTGGTCGCGTTCTGGAGACAGAGCCACATTTTATAAGGCAGCAATTTGGTGGATAAAGCCAGAGAACTCCTCAGAACGCGATTCAAGGAGGCCGTGAGTGGCATTTTTCATCACGAACAGTTGCTTTTTGGGAGCGTTCACCTGCTTGAAATACTCGCAGGCAATCTCGAAGTTGGTCTGATAATCTATGTCGCCATTTATGTTATAATAGGGCATGGCATAATCGTATCTTCCCAGCAAAGACATCTCTTTTAATCCTTTGGCTGCCGCAAGAGGCATGTACTGTTCGAATACATCCTCTTGGGAATTGAGAAAAGCCCGGATATCCCCCAGCGAGTAGCAGGGATTAAACAGAACCGTCTTAAGCAGGTTATAATCGGTGCCGTCCTTCATCATCCCATAGCCGTATCTCTTCATGATGGCGTTTCTCAAATCGAATACCTCCGAGTCTCCCGCGTTCCTGTTTGGCGCCCATTTTTCCACCATCTCGCGCCCTTCCGGATCGTTTTCCGACTAGGTCAAAGCGGCTTTGTACAGACGGCCTTCATTTTCTTCCCAGTCTATGAACTGCCCTGTGCCGATGAAGGCGTCGTAGTAATCCGGAAGGGCAAGCGCCAGGTTGGCACCGAAATACGACCCCCAGGAATGTCCGAGGAGCGTGATCTTATCGACCTGCAAATAGCCGCGCAGAAACTCGGTCATAGCTTTTCCGTCCTGCATCATAATGCCGGCCGTGATTGTCTGAGGATGTAACTTGTCGTAGCTCTTTCCGCATCCGCGCTGATCCCAGGTGACGACGGTATAGACATCTGCCCACTTACGTGTAAAAGCATAATCATAAAGACTTGAGGCGCTCCCGGGCCCGCCGTGCAGATAGAGCAGGACAGGATTATCCATATCTTTTCCGTAGATGCTTATCCACTGCTTCGACCCGTTGATATCGACGTACATCGACTTGTTGATGCCACCCTTGGGCGTAATCTTATTTACACCCTGGCCGATCCACCGGGTTGCGAAGAATAGCACGACGAGAGAAAGAATGACAATTCCCACCCATTTCAGAATCTTTAACGATACTTTAGCAATACGGTTCATGTCGACTTATTCTTATAGATGTCTTTGATAGTCCATCTTTTCATGGAGAATACGATCCACCCAGATAGAGCCATCTGGATGTTTCTTATAGAAAACGATGTGATGCCCGACCTTGTAACCAAAGAGCCCGGGCTTTATGACATTATATTCCTTTTCAAGGAAAACCGGCAAACTGTTCAATCCTTGTATAGTGGTGTAAATCTGCCGATAATAAACTATAGCCTGCTCTCCTGACCAGGTTTCAACTGTGTAATTCCAGATGCCGTCCAAATCGGCGATGGCTTTTCTGGATAATCTGACCTTAGTCATTGTTCCTCCGCTTTGCCTTCAACTCCTCCAAGTGGGACTCGAAGTCAAAGTCTTCGACATATCCGCTTGCTTCTCCTTCCTCAATGGCAGCACGGAGCGCTGCTATCTTTTGCTCATCCTCCTCCAGCCTTCTTAGACCGGCTCGAATCACCTCGCTGGCATTCGTATAGCGGCCGCCCTGAACGCTGGCTTGGATAAATGCGTCGAAATGAGATCCTAATGCGACAGTAGTTGTTTTCATTTCTATTAATATTTGTCCCAAATATAAGAAATATTCTTATATCGCACAACTGTTTTCACTCCACAACTTTGAGGGCCACAAAATTGTGGACCGGCCCACATTGATAGTTTTTTGGTCGCATTTGGTCGCATTTGGTCGCATTTTCCGCTCATTATTTGAATACACCGAGGGGACAATTCAACCACTTGATAGACAAAACCTTCAATAGCCACCAAGAATACACGATAGCCACTAGTCTTCTAGCTCCCGCCCGAGGCACGAAAAACAGCCGAGCACGCGTGCTCGGCTGTTTTTCGTGCCTGACGGCACCTGTGTCTACAGCGCCATCAGGCGCTAGCGGAGATCGGCCGGGCTGGGCCTTCTCGTTGTGGATAAAACAGGGAATTAAACCTCAATCAGTTCTTCACCCAGGTCATCCGCTCCCAAAGCCAGCGGGGAATACATTTCCAACCGAAGACCATCAGGCGGAAGCGCCAGTCGAAGGTGTGGATGCGCTTCTTACGGCGAAGCGCTTTCATCACTTCATCGGCTGCCTTCGATTTGCTCAGGAGCATCGGATAGTGTTTCTCCGGATTGAGCAGGTCCGTGGCCACGAATCCCGGACGGATGTCGGTGAACTGTACGGGGATTTTTTCCATCCGGCTGAGCTGGACCAGGGCCGACAGATAGGTCTGCACCATCCTTTTGCTCGCAGAATAGGCCGGGGCCGTACCCATGCCGGCCGTGCCGGCGATGGAACTGATGACGGCGATATGCGCCTTGTGCGCATCGTTGTAAATCTCCGGATGCACACGGACATAATTGATAAAGTGGTCGACCATGCGCACCATGCCTTCGCAATTGGTCCGCACGGTGCGGATCTCCCGATCCAGATCCAGCTCGCGGTTCTGGTAACCGACCCCGGAAACGTAAAAGAAGAGGTCGGGCGCCCCCATTTCCTCGATCAGGCGATCCAGGGCTTCCGTCGCCTCGGGTTGGGTGACATCCATGGCGGCGGTGTGCACCGCGGAACCGAATTCATCCCTGAATGCGGCCAGGGCGTCCTTTCTTCTACCGGTTATTCCGATTTCCCAGCCTTCCTGGACCAGGCGGACGGCGACTTCCCGGCCGATACCGGAAGTGGCGCCAATGATAATAGCTTTGCGCATGATGATACGATTATTGTTCACAAAGGTAACAAAAATTAATCTGCAAAAAGTAACGCGGGCAACGGCAAAGGTCGGCATTATTCCACGATTAATGTGTAATTTTGCTCTATGTAAAAAAACGCCCGGGCCATGAAGTTTATACCGATCGACCAGAACAACATTATGCATGCGTGCCAGATTCAGCATCTGCTGTTTCCGCAGGAGAATTGCTTTGCGGACCGCGACTACGAGAATGGGTATCTCTACCCGGAGCGGGGGCAGGAGTACTGGCTGCTTGAGGTGGACGGGGCCTGGGTGGGCACAGCAGGCATCTATCACTTGAAGGTCGAGCCGGAAACGGCGTGGCTGGGTTGGTTCGGCATCCTGCCGGAATACCGGCGCCGGGGCTACGCCACGGAGGCCATCCGGCTGTTCGAAGACGTGGCGCGCTCCCGCGGCTATCTTTATGCGCGGCTCTTCACCGAACGGACCGACGCGGCGGCTATCGCTTGCTACCTGCACAACGGCTTTTTCCAGGAAGAATACAACTGTCCGACCGATCCCGGCGCAAAAGAAGTCTTGATGTACATCATGTCGAAGTCGCTCTATCCCGGCCGGGAATGCCCGCCCTGGAACGACCGGGACATCTCCCTCTGGTACCAGTTCTCCAAGCAGGGCGAAAAACTATACGGATAACCAAATCATAAAAATTGTTTACCTTTGCGACACTTTGTCAGAAAAACGTGAAGGAAAAAATAACATTGGGCTATAAACTGGTCAAGGCGTATTTTCGCCTGATGATCAACGGGCTGTATTATCGGCGCTACTACAGCGTGGATGTGGACAACATCCCGGCCGACGGTACCCCGCTGGTGGTGGTGTCCGACCATCAGTTCTGCCTGAACGACGCGCTGGGCGTGCTGCTGGCGGTCAACGACCGCAAGATGCGCTTCATCGCCCGGGCCGACGCCTTCACGATCAACCCCCTCTTCACGAAGTTCATCCTTTGGGTGGGCCTGCGCCCTGCCTTCCGCATGATGCACCAGGGCGAGGAACAGCTCGGCCGGAACCAGGAGACTTTCCAGCTCACCGAGAAAGACCTCCTGGCCGGACACGCCGTCACGTTGTATCCTGAAGCAGGTCACCAGACCCGTCGTTGGTTGGGATTTTTCTCGAGCGCTTATCTCCGCATGGCTTTTGATGCCGCTTCTCAGACGGACTTCGAGAAAGAAATCTTCGTGCTGCCCTCGTGCAACCACTATTCGAAATACAACGGCCTGCGCAACGACATGCTGGTGCGCTTCGGCAAGCCCATCTCCCTCAAGCCGTACTATGAGCTGTACCAGACACATCCCCGTACGGCCTGCCGGGAGGTAAACGAGCAGGTCAAGGCCCGCATCCTCGAGCTGATGCTAGACATCAGGGACCTGGAGCACTACGACGAGATCGACTACGTCCGTGAAAGCAAGTTCGGCTGGGATTTCGCCCGCTCGCTGGGCAAAAACCCGGACGTGCTTCCCGAGAAACTGGAGGCCGACAAGGAGCTGGTTGACCGGATCGGCGTGCGCGGGATTCCCTTCGAGGAAGTGCGTGAGGTTCGCGAGACCATGCAGTCGCTGGGCCTGGAAGACCGGCAGTTCGAGAAGAAACCGAGCCTGGCCCTCGTCGTCGGCGAGGTGCTGCTCCTGCTGCTGACCCTGCCCCTGGCGGTCGTCGCGATCTGGCCCTCCCTGCTTTGCTGGTATATCCCGCTGCACTTCTCCCACAAGATGGAAGACGACATGTTCGAGGGTACCTTCCTGCTGCCCATCGACGTGCTGCTGATCCTCCCGCTGAGCATCCTGCTCACCGTGCTGGTGGAATGGCACTGGCTGGGTGCCTGGTCACTGCTCCACGGCTTCGCCCTGCCGCTGCTCTGCATCTTCGAGTGGTACTGGACCCGTCTGGCGCTGCGTCTGCGGGCCGACTTCCGCTACCTGAAAGCCGGAAAGCGCGCCCGGACGCTGAAGGAGCTGCGCCAACAATTATTTACGAAACTGAAAAGCATCCTGCAATAATGGAAAAAGAAGAAATGATCGAAAAGCTGCGTGCAGCCATCGCCGAAGAGTTTGAGCTTGAAGAGACCGACATCACCCCCGAAGCCCCGATCAAGGAAACCCTCGACCTCGACAGCCTGAGCCTGGTCGACCTGATCGCCCAGATCGAATCGCAGACGGGCGTAAAGCTCAAAGGTGTGGAAGTCACCCACATCCTTACCTTCGAAGAACTCTACGATTTCGTTTACGAACGCATGTAGGAAGGCGGCTCCAACGAGCCGTTTTTTTTTATATTTTTGTAGGGTATTAAAATTAGCCCTATGAAAAAATGTCTGATGTATATGCTGACAGCCTTTGTGGCTATCAGTTTTTCTTTGTCCCTTTCCGCACAGGACAAGACCGTCAAGAAAATCATTGAAATCGGCACTACCGACAACCGGACCATGGAGCACGACGACTTCCTGGCCAATGTGATCGGCGGCCGTATCGTCGGTTCCGCCGCCCTGACGGAGGCGGAAGCCTGGGTGAAGGAGCAGTTCGAGTCGTGGGGACTGGAAGTGATGGTGCAGGAAGCCGGCCAGATCAACGTGGGATTCAACCGCGGTCCCTGGTTCGGACGCATGCTGAGTGAAGACGGCATGGTGCTGCATTTCGGCACGCCGTCCTATACGGCCGGCACCCGCGGCAAGCAGGCGGGACATGTGCTCATGGAGCCCAAGACCCGCCGTGACCTCGACCGCATGAAGGGCGCGCTCAAGGGCGCCTGGGTGCTGCTCGATGCCGAGTCGAACGGCATGGCCATCGACTGGTCGCCCAAGGCTGACGAACAGCGCGCCGAAGTCATTGCCAAGAACGAGGAGATCGATAAGGAGAACAACGAGATCCGTCGCTGGAATTTCGAGCACCGCGATGCCGAGCCCAAGCCGATGAAAGAATATGAGAGTGCCCCGGCCCTCTTCTACCGCGAAATGGTCGATGCCGGCGTGCTGGGCTTCATCCGTTCGGCCAAGGTGCCCCTCCAGGTGATGTACGATCGCGCCAACTGCTACAACATCACGATGGAAAATCTCCCGAAGGTCTGCGACATCTGCCTCGACGAGGCGCAGTTCAAGGTCATCAAGGAGAAAGTGCAGCGCAAGGACATTTTCCAGCTGGAGTTCGAGATTCGCAACCATTTCTACCGCGGTCCGGTGAAATACCACAATGTGATCGGTATCCTGCGTGGCAGCAAATACCCGAAAGAATACGTGCTGGCCGGCGGCCATCTCGATTCCTATGACATCGGTTCGGGCGCCGTGGACGATGGCAACGGCACGTCCGTGACCATGGAGGCGGCCCGTCTGGTGGCCCTTTCCGGTGCCAAGCCCAAGCGGACGATGCTCTTCTGCATCTGGACGGGCGAGGAGTTCGGCCTGCTGGGCTCGAAATTCTTCGTGGAGAACAAGACCGTGCCGCTCGACAAGATTTCGAATTATTTCAACCGCGACGGCGGCCCGCTCTGCGCCACCGGCATCTCCGTACCTCCGGCCATGTATGACGACTTCGTGGAAGTCTGCAAGCCCATCATGAACCTGAATCCTGACTTCCCGTTCACCGTCGAGAAGCGGCAGGGTCCGCCGCAGGCGCGGCCGACCCGCGCCGGTGGCAGCGACCACGCCTACTTCACGATGAACGGCGTCCCGGCCATCTCCTTCCGCGAGACCGACCCGAAGGGCTACAACTTCGAGTACCGTGAAATCTGGCACACCGAGCGTGACATCTACAATAAGGTGATCCCCGAATACATGGAACACTCCGCGGTCGTGACCGCCGTCGTCATGTACGGCCTCGCCAACCTTGACCATCTCCTCTCCCGAGACGGTTTGTACAAGGAATAGAGCGATTTTTTCATCTTTTTGAGCTGCCGCCCGGTTTTTCCGGGCGGCTTTTTTGTGTGGTGCGATTTTTGTTGTATTTTTGCGCCTTCATACGCTGATAAAATCCTTTAAGAATGAGAAATATGATGAAGAAATCAGGACTGTTCGTGCTTGCCCTGCTTGTCGCAGCCGGCGCATTCGCACAGAACGGTTCCGGAACGATTTCGTTTACCCTCGACGAGGCACAGCAATATGCAATCGAACACAACCGGACCCTCGCCAACGCCTCGCTGGACATCCAGAAAGCACAGGCCAACAAGTGGAAGGCGATCGCCGGCATGCTGCCGCAGGTCACCGCAGCCACCAGTTACTCCAACATGATGGGTTACAAGATGGACCTCGGCCAGATGCAGATATCAATGCCTCCTTACGCCACCTTCAACCTCACGACCAACATCGCCCTGAGCGGCGCCCAGATCATATCGATCGGCGTGGCCAACATTTCGCGCAAGATGGCTGACCTCACCCTGCAAAAGTCGGAAAAAGAGATCGCCAACCAGGTGGAAACCATCTATTTCTCGGCACTGGTGACCGAAGAGACCCTTCAACTGCTCAAGCAGAACCTTGAGAGTATGCAGAAACTCTACAAGATGACCCAGAAATCCGTGGACGTTGGCGTGGCCGAGCAGACCGACGCCGACCAGCTGCTGGTGCAGGTAGCCACGATGGAGAACACCATCAACACCACCGAGCGCGCGCTGGAGATGGTTTACAACACGCTCCGGCTTCAGCTCTGCCTGGAGGAAGATGCCCAGATCGTATTGACGCAAGGACTTGACGACCTGCTGAACCTGACAGCGGCATCGAGCCTGCTCGACGAGCGCTTCGACATCGAACGGAACTACGATTACCAACTCCTGAAACAGAACACCGAACTGACCCGGAAGCAGATTGCCCTGACCGGGTGGACGAACGGTCCCACGTTCAGCATCTACCATCAGTACAGCGGCCGCCACAACTTCAGCAACGAGCCCACCATGAACATGACGCCGCCCAACATGATCGGCGCACAGCTCAATATCCCGATCTTCACGTCCGGCAAGATGACCGCCACCATGAAAGAGGCGCGCCTGAACTACCAGAAACAGCTCAATACCCTGGCAGATACCGAACTGAGCCTGTACGTGCAGCACCACCAGCTGGTCTATAACCTGCGTAGCGCCCTCGAGAAGTACGACATTCAGAAACAGAACGTGGATGTGGCCCAGCGCGTGTTCGACAACATCTCCAAAAAATACGAACAGGGCGTGGCGTCGAGCCTCGACGTGACCAATTCCGGCACGAACCTCCTCAACGCGCAAAGCAACTACGTGCAGGCCCTGTTCGACATCATCGATGCACAAGTGGCTCTCGAACAACTCCTGAATAAATAGAAATGAACCATATGAAAAGAAGCAGTATTCTTTTAGTGGCGGCCCTGGCCGTCCTTGCCACTGCGTGCGGCGGCAAGCAAACCGAGCAGAAGATGGAAGACCGGGTGGAACTCGTGGAGACCACCACGCTCGTCATGTCCGACATCACGCGTGAACTCGAATTCTCCACCACGCTGGAGAGCTGGCAGTCGGTCAAAATATCCCCGTCCGTCACCGGCATCATCGAGCACATCTACGCGGACGTGGCCACCGACGTGGCCGCCGGCGCGATGCTCGTCCGGATGGACCAGAACCAGTACAACACCACGAAACTGACCTACGCCAACCTCGGCGTGGAGCTGCAGCGCATGGAAACGCTCCGCGAGAGCGGCGCCGTGTCGCAGCAGACCTACGACCAGACGAAGCTGAGCTACGAGCAGACCAAAGAGACGCTTGACTTCCTGGAGAAGAACACCTTCGTACGTGCGCCCTTCTCCGGCGTGATCACGGCCAAGAACTATGAGGACGGTGAGCTTTACAGCGGACAGCCCATCCTCGAGCTGACGCAGATCTATCTCCTGAAGGCCCTGATCCCCATCCCGGAGAACTATTTTCCGCATGTGAAGAAAGGCATGCCGGTCAACATCCAGACGGATATCTACCCCGGTGAGACCTTCCCCGCCACGATCGATATCATCTACCCGACCATCGAACCCACATCGCACACCTTCCCTGCCAAGCTGCGGATTCCGAACAAGAGCCTGAAACTGCGTCCGGGCATGTATGCCAAGACCCGCATGACCGTGGGCATGGACCGCGCCCTCGTGGTGCCCTACCAGGCCGTGCTGAAACTTACCGGCTCGAACGACCGCTATGTCTTCCTCGATGAGGGCGGCGTGGCCAAACGCGTGTTCGTGAAGCTGGGCCAGCGTTTCGACGACAAGATCGAAGTCATCAGCGACGAACTCAAGGAAGGCGACCACCTCGTAACGGTGGGCCAGGGCAAGCTGGTCGACGGCACGAAGTTGAACGTAACCAAGGAGAACTAAACGATGAGTATCTACAAATCAGCGATCGAGAAGCCGGTCACCACGGCGCTGATCTTTGTGGCGGTCATCGTCATCGGCGTGTTCTCGCTCCTGCGGCTGCCGATCGACCAGTTCCCGGAGATGGAACCGCCGTACATCACGGTGATGACCACCTATGCGGGCGCTTCCGCCAGCGAGATCGAGACCAACGTGACCAAGATCATCGAGAACAGCCTCACGTCGGTCGACGGCCTGAAGGAGCTGACCTCTTCCTCGCGCGACAACATGTCGGTGGTCTCCCTGGAAATGGAGTGGGGAGCCAACCTCGACGAGGCAGCCAACGACATACGATCGTACATCGACATGGTCAAGAGCAACCTGCCTGACGGTTGCTCCAGCCCGGTGATGTTCAAGCTCAATTCGAGCCTGATGCCGATCATCCAGTATTCCGTGATGGCGAAGGAAAGCTATCCCGGCCTGGAGAAGATCATGAACGACGAGGTGGTCCCGCAGCTCAACCGCATCAAGGGCATCGGCTCCGTGTCGGTCTCCGGCGCCCCCGACCGCTATGTCTATATCGACATCGACCAGGCCAAGCTCGACGGCTTCGGCCTGACCCTCGAGCAGGTGGCCAACTCCATCAGCGTGAACAACCTGAACCTCTCGAGCGGTACGGTGAAGATGAACAAGGAGCAGTACCAGATGCAGGTGCGCGGCGAGTACGGACAGAGCGCCGAGATATCGGACATCGTGGTGTATACCACGCCGCAGGGCCAGAAAGTGTTTGTCCGCGACCTGGCCGCCGTCCGCGATACCATCAAGGATCTCTCGCTCGACGAGAAGGTGGACAGCAAGGAAGCCGTCCGCCTGATCATCGCCAAGAAATCGGGCTCCAACACCGTGCAGGTCTGCAAGGACGTGCGCAAGGAGCTCGCCAAGATCGAGAAAACCCTGCCCTCCGACGTCGAGATCAAGATGATCTACGACTCGTCCGAAGAGATCGAGAACGCCATCGGCTCGCTGGAGGAATCCATCCTCTACGCTCTGCTCTTCGTGGTGCTGGTGGTCTTCTTCTTCCTGGGCAAGTGGCGCGCGACCCTGATCATCGGCATTACCATCCCGATCGCCCTGATCGTGGCCTTCATCTACCTGCTGATGGTCGGCAGCTCGCTCAACATCATCTCCCTGTCCGCGCTGACGGTGGCCATCGGCATGGTGGTCGACGACGCCATCGTGGTCCTGGAGAACATCTCCAAGCATATCGACCGCGGCTCATCGCCGCATGAGGCGGCTATCTATGCGACCAACGAAGTGTGGACCTCCGTGATCGCGACGACGCTCGTCATCGCGGCGGTGTTCATCCCCCTGACGATGCTCACCGGCATGGCCGGCATCCTCTTCAAGGAACTGGGCTGGATTGTGACCATCGTGGTCTCCACGTCGACGGTGGTGGCCATCTCGCTGATCCCGATGCTCTGCTCGAAGCTGCTGAAGGCCAATAAGGTGAAGATCGACGAGAAAGGACACCTCGTGGAGGTGGACGACAAGCACGGCTGGTATGAACGCACCGTGGTGAGTTTCCTCAACAAGGTCGACAAGGCCTACGCCAGATTGCTCAGCTGGTGCCTGCGCCACAAACTGGTCACCATCGTCATCGTCCTGATCTTCTTCGGTCTTTCGATGATTCCGATGATTGCCGGCAAGATCGGTACCGACTTCATGCAGAACAGCGACAACGGCCGTCTGAGCGTGACCGTGGAAGTACAGCCGGGTACCCGCATCGAGAACACGGCCGCCCTGGCCCGCAGGCTGGAAGCCCGCATCGTCGAGCTGGTGCCCGAGGTCAAGCGTATTTCGACGTCCGCCGGTTCCAACGACGAGAGCTCCATCAGCGCCCTCTTCTCCTCCAATACCAACTACAAGATCTCGATGACGGTGGTCTGCACCAAGAAATACGAACGCAAACGCACCATCGACGAGATCGCCGAGGTCATCCGCCAGGAGTTGTCGAACTATCCTGAGATCATCGAATACCAGTGCATGGCTGCCGGCGGCATGGGTGGTGGCGGCGCCTCCACGGTCGATGTGGAGATCTATGGCTATGACTTCGACGAGACGAGCCTCTACGCCCAGGAGATCCGCGACGCCATCATCGCGAACGTGCCGGGCGCCCGCAACGTGCGCGTCACCCGTGACAAGGACCGTCCCGAGCTGAAACTCGTGATCGACAAGGAAAAAGCCGCCATGTACGGCTTGAACACCGCCACCGTGTCGCAGTATGTGCGCAACCGCGTGGCCGGCTACACGGCCGGTTTCCTGAAAGAGGACGGCGACGAATACAACATCGTGGTCCGCCTCAAGGAAGAGGACCGCAACTCCTTGAGCGACATCCTCGACCTTACCATCCCGACCGCGACGGGCTACCGCATCAAACTGAGCGAGATTGCCTCGATCGAGGAATACTGGGCGCCGCAGACCATCGAGCGCAAGAGCCGCCAGCGCTACGTCCGCGTGACGGCCCTGCCGTACAAGACCTCGCTGGGCGAACTGGCTAAAGACATCCAGGTCCAGGTCGACCAGCACAGGGCTCCTTCGGGCGTGTCGGTGGTGCTGGCCGGCGACTATGAGGACCAGCAGAAGTCCTTCAGCGACATCATTACGCTGGGCCTGCTCATCATCCTGCTCGTGTACATCGTGATGGCCTCGCAGTTCGAGAGCCTCGGCAAGCCTGCCGTGATCATGCTGGCCATCCCGTTCGCCCTTTCGGGCGTGGTGCTGGCCCTCTGGATCACGGGGACGACCCTCGACATGATCGGCGCCCTCGGTATCGTGATGCTCATCGGTATCGTGGTGAAGAACGGTATCGTGCTGGTGGACTACATCAACCTGATGCGCGACCGCGGCTACAGGCTCAACGACGCCATCGCCCTGTCGGGCGCCTCGCGTCTGCGCCCGGTGCTCATGACGGCCTTCACGACCCTGCTTGGCATGCTCCCGATGGCTCTGAGCCGCGGCGAGGGTTCCGAGATGTGGCGTCCGCTCGGCATCGTGGTGATCGGCGGCCTGCTGGTCTCGACCTTCATCACCCTGATCATCGTGCCGGTGGTCTATGGCCTGATCTCCCGTAGCGGCGAGCGCAACAAGGAAGAGAAGCAGCGCAAGGAATTTATCTTCATGAACCTGAACCCTGACCAAGAATAGGAGGAACACCCGATGAAAAGTGTGATGATCGTTTTCAACCAGGCTTTCACCACCCGTGTGGAATACATGCTCGACCAGCTCAACATCCGTGGCTTCACCTTCTTCGAACAGGTGCAGGGCCGTGGCTCCGTCGACGGCGAACCGCGCCGCGGCACGCACACCTGGCCGGAAATGAACTCGGCCGTGATCGCCATCGTCCCTGACGAAAAGGTGGACGAACTGCTGCTGACCGTGCGCAAGCTGGACGCCCGCAACAAGGCCGTGGGCATCCGCGCCTTTGTGTGGAATATCGAACAGAGTGTCTGACATTCCGAAAAATTGTTTAACTTTACCTTGATTTCAATAAAACGAAGAATATGGCACAAGTATTAACTGATTCCAATTTCGCCGAGATCGTCGAACAAGGCACCCTTCCCGTGCTCGTGGACTTCTGGGCCACCTGGTGCGGTCCCTGCCGCATGCTCTCTCCCGTGGTGGACAAGCTGGCCGAAAAATATGAAGGCAAGATGAACGTGGTCAAATGCAATGTGGACGAAAGCATGGACATCCCCATGAAATTCGGCATCCGCAACATTCCCACGCTGCTCTTCTTCAAGAACGGCGAGCTGGTCGACCGTCTGGTGGGCGCCGTCCCCCAGGCCGAGATCGAAAAGAAAATCGAAGCAATCATCTAAAACCTGAAGATATGAAAAAACTTAGCTTGCTGCTCGTCAGCATCCTTTGCCTGGGCGTCCTGAACGCTGGCGCACAGGGCCTGATCGTCAAAGCCGGCTGGAACTACAACAAGTCGTCTGTGAAAGAAATCAAAGATGGCCATAGCGGTTGGCAGGCCGGTATCGGCTACCAGACGGGAACTGCATACGGTTTCTCCTTCCAGCCTGAGATTCTTTACAAGGTGAACGGCCTGAAATTCTCCGATGCGGCAGATCTGAATCTGAGCAAGATAGAGGTTCCCCTCAATCTCCAGTGGGGTCCCGATCTGTTGATCGCCCGTCCGTTCCTTTTGGCAGGACCGTATTTCGGCTACACTTTCAAAGTGCGGGGAAAGGAGGGTATTCCCGAGAGTGAAATCAAAGCGCTCAACAGGTTTGACTGGGGTGTTGGCGTAGGCTTGGGCGTCAATTTCTGGAAAATCCAGATTGCCGGCAAGTACAACTGGAGTTTCGGCACCTTTGCCGACGTGAAGAGCGCCAAGGATGCCATGTCCCATTTCGACAGCCTGAGTGGCCATCCGCGGAGCTTCGAGATTTCTGTCGCACTGAGATTCTAAACGCCTTGTACAAGGAAGTCCAACGGTTCCTGGGTCAGTCCTGGACGGATTTCCAGCGATGCTTCGCCGAAAGTCTCCAGACGGACATCCCGCTGCTCGAGAAAGTAAACCGCTTCATTCTGGAGCACGGCGGCAAGAAGCTTCGTCCCACTTTTACGCTGCTCACCGCACAAGCCCTCACAGGCGCGTGCGATGAGCGCGTTGTTTCTTGTGCGGCGGCGTCCGAGCTGCTGCACACGGCCACACTCCTGCACGACGACGTGGCCGACGACGCCCTCACCCGCCGGGGTGTGCCCACGGTGATGGCGCTTTACTCACCCTCCACGGCCGTGCTGGTGGGCGACTTCTGGCTTTCCCGGGCGATGGACCTGATCATCGACCATCCCGACAAGCGCGTACTGCATATTTTTTCCAAGTGTCTGGGCGACCTGGCCCGGGGAGAGATGCTGCAGCTCGAGCGGGCCGGAAAGGGGGATACCTCCGAAGCGGACTACCGACAGATCATCTACTGCAAGACCACTTCGCTCTTCGAAGCGGCGGTAGTCAGTGCGGCCCATTCCGTCGGCGCCGGAGAGACGGAGACAGAGACCTTCCGTACTTACGCCCGGCATATCGGGCAGGCCTTCCAGATGATGGATGATATCCTCGACTATTCTCCCGAACTTTCCATCGGAAAGCCCACAGGCCAGGACATCATGGAAAAGAAAATCACCCTGCCGCTGCTTTGCCTGTTCCGGAAAGTCCCCGCCGCTGTCGAACGCCGTCTTCGTCGCCGCATGAAAAATCCCGATGCTGCCCTGGTCGAAGAGATCTTCTCGCTGGTGCGGCAATACGACGCGCTCGCCGAAGCGCGCGGCGTCCTGGAAGAAGAGATCCGCCAGGCCGTCGATGCCCTCGCGCCGGTTCCGGCCTCCGAGGCGAAAGAATATCTGATAAAATTGGCCGGACTGATGGCCGTCAGGACCGCGTAAGGGTCTTGTAGGTCTGTTCGTATGGCTCCTGGTCCCATTCGGGCTCGACCAGGGGTGCGTCGCTGTCGAGCCGGAAGGCCAGGTAGGTGATGGGGATACCCTGGGCCAGGAAATTCTTCTCGTAGAAAGTCTGGATGCTGAGCAGCTCGTCGGCGCGCCCCGTGCCGTAGATGTCTTCGTTGTGCTCGAGTACGGTCAGACCGTTGCAGCGGGCGGTCTCGAGGGTGAAATGATGTAGCAGCCGGCTGTCGGTCTTCAGGTGGATGATCCCGCCCGGCGCGAGCATGCGGCGGTAGCTTTCCAGGAAACGGGGGTGGGTGAGACGCTTGCGCGGCTTGCGTTCCTGCGGGTCGGCGAAGGTGATCCAGATTTCGTCGATCTCTCCGGGCCCGAAGAGCGATTCGATGAATTCGATGCGCGTGCGGATGAAAGCCACGTTTTCCAGATGGTTCAGCGTGGCATATTTGGCTCCTTTCCAGAGCCGGGCGCCCTTGATGTCGATGCCGATGTAGTTCTTCTCGGGGAAACGCTCGGCCAGGGCGATGGTGTATTCGCCTTTTCCGCAACCCAGTTCGAGGACGATGGGGTTGTCGTTGTGGAACATTTCGGATTTCCAGTGCCCTTTCAGGGGATGGTCGCGCCCGAGCAGTTCTTCGGTGGCGGGCTGCACCAGGCAGGAGAAGGTCTCGTTCTCCCGGAATTTTTTCAGTTTACCTTTTCCCATCGTGTTGTATGGTATATGAAAAGCCCAGGCCCTGGAGGGCGCTGCCCTGCGCAGGGTCGGCGGGTTGGAACTGGAAACGCCAGTTTCCCGGCTGGCCGGGGAATTCGCGCCAGTGCCATTGGCAGTCCGTGACCGAGCCGCTGCCCAGGGCGATCTTGACACCGGGCGCCGGGGACAAGGGAAGCCCCACGCGCTCGATGGTCGTGCTGCCGTCGGGCGCCTGGATCCGGATGTCGAGGTCGAGGGTCCCGGACGAAAGTTCGCTGGCGATTACGCGCGCAGCAATGTCCAGGTCGTAGCGGGCCGTGGTATCGTTGAAAGTAATGTCGAAAGCATAGACGCCGCCCTGGCTGCGGGCCGTTTCGGCGGAGATGAAATAGGAGTCGCCCACGGGCCTGCAGCATGCGCCCAGGGTGGCCAGCACCGCGAGCAACAGCAGGGACAGCAGGTGCTTATTGCGGCTTCCCATTGCCGTCGTTCCTGCGCCGCTGATGGTTGTCGCGCCGGCGGTCGCCGCCGTTGTTATTGTTGTTGCGGCCGCCGCGCCGGCGGTTGCCGCCCTTGTTGCGTTTTTTCTGCTCATCGAAGCGGGTGATGCTGTCGTCGCCCACGGCGCTGATGAATTCGCTCTGGACGGCCGGCCCTCTGTCCTGCAGCGAGGACGGCTTGTTGCCCTTGCGGTTTTCCGACAGGATTTCGCGCACCAGGCTGGCGGGAAGGGGATAGAGGTTCGCCAGGCTGCCCTGTTCGTACGAGAAGTACATGATGCCGCGCAGGATGTCGGTCTTCATGAGCCAGGCGGGTCCGTCTTCGAGTTCGATGGGGCCACGCACTTCGGGAAGCTGCTTCTGGGCGTCCACGTAGGTCGAAGCCTCGTAGTTGATGCAGCATTTGAGCTTGCTGCACTGTCCGGCCAGTTTCTGCGGGTTGAGCGAGAGGTCCTGACAGCGGGCGGCCTGTGTGGTGATCGACTGGAAGTCCGACATGTAGTTGGAGCAGCAGAGCGCCCGGCCGCAGACGCCGAGGCCGCCGATCAGGCCGGCTTCCTGACGGGCACCGATCTGCTTCATCTCCACGCGGATATGGAACTCTTCCGCAAAGTCCTTGATGAGCTGGCGGAAGTCCACGCGCTCGTCGGCGATGTAGTAGAAGATGGCCTTGGTCCCGTCGCCCTGGAATTCCACGTCGCCGATCTTCATGTCGAGGCCGAGGCGGGCGGCCAGCTGGCGGGAGCGGATCATGGTCTTCTGCTCGCGGGAGATGGCTTCCTGCCAGCGCTCGATGTCGAGGATCTTGGCCTTGCGGTAGATGCGGCGGAATTCGTAGGTTTCGGGGTCGATGTGGTGGCGGGCAAGCTGTTCGAGGACGACGGGTCCTTCGAGCGTCACGATGCCCAGGTCGTGTCCGTTCTGGGCCTCGACGACCACCAGGTCGCCCGACTTGATGATCTGTCCCGAGGTGTTGCGGAAGAACAGCTTGCGGGTGTTCTTGAAACGCACCTCGTAGAGGTCGCTGTAGCGGCTCTGGTGGATGCCTTCCATCCAGTCGTAGCTGCTGAGCTTGCAGCAGCGCATGTTGTAGCGGACTTTCAGTTCGCCGATGGGCGTGCGCTCCACTTCGCATCCGCGGGAGCAGTCGTATTGGGTGGTTCCTTTTTCTTTGTGGTTGATTTCTTCCATGGGGCTATAAAGCAAGTAAGAGGCGGTTGCTCAGGTCGCAGAAGGTCAGCTTCGGGTTGACGTTGCTGCCCACGGCGGAAAGTGCCGCCTCGACGGCGGTGAAGGCTTTTTCGTAGAAAGAGGGCTTGATGCGGGCGGCAAAGCCGCGGATCGTGGCCTCTTCCGTTTCGGAAAGGTCGGCCAGGGCATCCAGCCCGCGGGCAACCAGATATATTTTACGGATGTATTGTTCCATGTACAGGCACCATTCCCGCTGTTTCTCCCGGCCGAGGTCGGCGAGCATTTCCCATTGGGGGAAGGTGTCGATGATGTGTTTGGCCAGGCCCGCTTCGAGCAGGGACTTGGCGATCTCGCGGTATTCGGCGTTGTCGCTGTCGCGTCCGCCGGCGATGAGCCGCCGCTCTTCGCGGCTGAGCGGTTTCAGGGCGATGGCCTGGCAGCGCGACCGGATGGTGGGAAGCAGCCGTTCCGGCTGGTGCGACACCAGCAGGAAAAGGGTGCCGGCCGGCGGTTCCTCGAGCAGTTTCAGCAGTTTGTTGGCCGCATCGAGGTTCATCTTCTCCGGCAGGTAGATGAGCATGGTTTTCCATTCTCCTTCAGCGGCCCGCAGCGACAGTTTCTCGAAGATGCGCCGCGACTCGTGTACGCTGATCAGGCCGCTCTTGTTCTCGATGCCGATGGAGTCGTAGAGTTCCTGTTCGGTGAAGTAGGGGTTGGCCAGCGCCAGTTCGCGGAAGGCGGGCAGGAAGTAGTCCGACAGGGGCGCTTTCTTCTCGCTTTCGCTGAGCTGGGAGCTGCTGCTTACGGGGAATACGAAATGCAGGTCGGGATGGATGAGCTTCTGGTACTTGTGGCACGACGGGCACACGCCGCAAGAATCGTCTTCCTGCTGTTCGCGGCAGTTGACGAACTGGGCCAGGGCCAGGGCGAAGGCAAAGCCGCCTCCGCCGTTCTCTTCCACGAAGAGAATGGCATGTCCCAGCCGCCCGGCGCGGACCATCCGTACCAGCTGCTGCCTGAGCTCCGTATTGCCAACTAATTCTGAAAAGCGCATAATCCCTCAAAGATACGTATTTTTTCGCAGATGCGACAATTTCTTGCTCTGCGGAACCATTGTAAAGAATGTTTTGTAACTTTGCCCCGTTTGCTAAAGGCTATGAAACATCTTTTCTATACCATTTCTCTTTGTGCCGCCTTTATGTTGTTGACGGCCTGCCCGCAAGTCGAACCCGAACCCACTCCTACGCCGGAACCCCGGCCGGAGGTGAACGCATCCCTGGGCCAGACCAGTCTGGTCACCGCTGAAAGCATGCTGACCGAAGGTGCCCGCAAGCTGATGGTCGAACAGGCGGACGGCAGCTATGCCTTCGTCTTCAAGGAGAATGCCTTCTCCGTGTCGTACAGCTTCATCAAGGACTACGATCCTTCCCATCCGTTCAAGCGCTATGTCAACTCGCCCATCGATTACGATTTCAAGCTGGGCAGCAAGCCGGACGCACCGTCTGATGCGGGAGATGTGATCGACCTGACCAAGATCATGCCGGCTACCGTCAACCTGGGCAGCCGCTCGGCAGGGACCTCGATCTTCCTGTCCGGCCTTCCGGAAGATCTCATCGCCCTGGAAGCAGCCACCCTGTCGGAAGACTCGCGCTTCGAAGTCATCCTTTCGCTGACCGATCCTTTCTTTACCGACGGGACCGCGACGCCGGAGTTCAAGGTGGACATGCGCCGCTTCTTCAACAGCCCGGAAGCTGAAAATGGTTTCATCAATTTCGAGGCCCCGCTGACCCGCCAGAACGGCTACAAGGCCACCAAGATCTTCCATATCAGCGACGTTCCTTTCAAATCCGAAAATTTCAGCGCCAAAAACCACAACCTCAAGCTTGAGGCGAGCATCGGCCTGAGCGGAAAAGTCCATTATAAGGATATCAAGACCACGAAATCGCGCCTGGCCGCTGCGCCTACGGAAATGCTGCTCAACGTGTCCGTGGTGCTGCGCAATGTCAGCCTCAAGGCCATCAAGGGCCGTGTGGCCGGCATCGACAAGAAGACCGCCAGCAAGACCATGAAGATCCAGTCCGACCTGGCCGCCCTGGCGCTCGACCCTGAGGCTTCTACGGTCAAGGTCGACATCGTGACCAACCTTTCGATTCCCACGACGACCACGCTCGACCTGACCTCCCGCAAGGGTGGCAAGGCCATCGGTTCCGTTACCGGCATCGAGGTGCCGCTGGAAGTCATGCCGCTCGACAGCTCCGCATCTTTCGCCATGATGCTCAATGAGACCAGCGATCTGTCGAAGGTTCTCGCTTCCATGCCCGACGACTATGTGTTCAAGGCAACGGTCACTCCGCCGGCCGAGGACAACTACTGGTTCCATTTCGACCAGCAGAGCAGTGTCTCGTTCAAGCCGACGGTCACGATGCCCTACAAGCCGGGCAAGGATTTCCTTTATGAAAAGGTCGATACCATCTCCGTTCCGTCGGGTGTAGGCGCTGCCCTCAAGGACAGGGCCGCCGAGCTGAAGGGCGAAATGGTCAATACGATGCCGCTCGACGTGGAACTGATCGTCACCTTGTTCGATGGCAGCGGCAATGCCGTTACGCAGCCTGTCTCCCAGACCTTCCAGGCCGGAAGCACCACGCCGGTCAGCCAGACGATCAAGGCTGTCGGCGACCTCGCGACATCCATCTCCAAGGCTGCCGTCACCACCCGTGTCCACGGCACCGCCCAGTCCCGCGCCCTCACGCCCAACGACAAGCTCCAGGCAACCCTGAACATTCATATTGCCGGAGACTAGCGATAGCGGATTCCGGGAGCAAAAACCCTAAAAAATGTGCCCGCGACGGTTTTATTGAACCGCGCGGGCACGTTTTCGTTTACTTTTGCTCCCGTCCTACACTGTCATCATCTCTTTTTCCTTGGCGGCAAGGATCTCGTCGATCTTCTTGATGAAGTTGTCGGTGCACTTCTGGACCTCGTCCTCGAAGTCTTTCTCGCTGTCTTCGGGGAGGCCTTCCTTCTGGAGCTTCTTGAGCGCGTCGATGGCGTCGCGACGGGCATTGCGGATGCCGACCTTGGCGTTCTCACCGGCGGTGCGGGCTTTCTTCACCAGCTCCTTGCGGCGCTCCTCGGTGAGGGCCGGGACGTTGATGCGGATCACTTCGCCGTTGTTCTGGGGCGTGAAGCCCAGGTTGGCATCCATGATGGCCTTCTCGACCGGGTGGATTAGGTTGCGGTCCCAGGGCTGGATGAGCATGGTCTTGGCATCGGGCGTGCTGATGCTGGCCACTTGCGGGATGGGGGTCATGGTCCCGTAATAGTTGACCACGACGCTGTTGAAGACCGCCGGGTTGGCCTTGCCGGCCCGGTAGGTTTTGAGGTCTTCGTCCAGATAGGTGACGCCGCTCTGCATCTTTTCCTTCGCGGCGTCGATCACGGCTTTTGCTTTCTCGATCATATCGTTGCTTTTTTATTCGTTGCTCAAAACGGTGCAGGTGCCGTTCCCTTCAACTACCTTGCCAAGCATGCCTTCGTCGTTCATGTTGAACACGATGATCGGCATGTTGTTCTCTTTGCAAAGCGTGAAGGCGGTCTGGTCCATCACGCGGAGGTTGTCGGCGATGGCCTTGTCGAAGGTCAGCTTGTCGTAGCGCGTGGCTTCGGGATGTTTCACCGGATCGGCCGTATAGACGCCGTCCACCTTCGTGCCTTTCAGGAGCGCGTCGCAGCGGAGCTCGCAGGCGCGCAGGGCGGCGGCGGAGTCGGTCGTGAAGAAGGGGTTGCCGGTGCCGCCGGCGATCAGGGCCACGCCGCCGTTTTCCAGGTATTCATTGACTTCGTCGCGCATGTAGTATTTGGCCATGGGACGCATTGGCGTGGAGGTGAACACTTCCGCCTTCAAGCCGGCGTTGCGCAGCGAGAGGGAGAGGCCGATGCTGTTGATGACCGTGGCCAGCATGCCCATCTGATCGCCGCGGACGCGGTCGAAGCCGCGCTCGGTACCGCTCAGGCCGCGGAAGATATTGCCGCCACCGATGACGATGGCCACCTGGGCGCCCTGTTTGACCACCTCGGCGATCTGCCGGGCGTAGGCCGCCATGACATGTTCGTTGAGGCCGACGCCATCCGGGCCGCCGATCGCCTCACCACTCAATTTGAGGAGAATTCTGCGATATTTCATGAAAATTGACAAATAAGCCTATCGTTTGGGCCGATAGTCCTACAAAAATACAACAGTTTGAAGAATCTACAAAATATACTCACCCCTCCCCCGGCAAAAAGTGCAGCGACGTCCTTCCTCTAGGCGTTTGGCGGGTACTTTTGTCGCGACGACACGCTGGGAGTCGCCACGTTGCAGTCGCGTCAAGGTTTTTGGGGAATTGGCTTCTTTGGCTTCCGCGACGACATCGTGGGCGCTCTCACAGCGTCGTCGCGGAAAAAGTAGGTATTCGACTGCCTAGCTCTTTTGCTGGTGGCGCGGCGGTAAAAGTTGCTGCCTAGAGCAACCTGTCCGTCGCGCCGCGCCTTCCTTGCCGGTACGCTGGTACCGGCAAGGCTGATGAAGGGCCATCTGCGATTTGTGGCGCGCAATTTACTGTCCAGCACTTTTGTTTGGGGCAGGTTTTTTTAAAAAAAGAAACACATGGTCCAAAACGGATGCGCTGTCATAGGTAAGCGTCTCCACGATACCGTAGGCGGCAAGAGGGCCGGGGTCATTCCGCGATACATTTTTTCTTCAGATAAAGGTAATCTGAATTACAAGTGGATTCTTGATATAAAGATAGGGTAGGTAAGTCTGTATTGCCCTAACGTCCGCACTGTCGGATACAAGACCAACGTCTATCGGCCTGCACAGTGCAGGGGTGTGGCGATGGGGCCTCGCGCGATATATTTATTACGCTTCTGGCTTTGATACAGTTGGTCGTTGGTCGATATACGGTTGCTTACTATTGTTGATTACTCTCCGGCTTCTTCGTCAGCGTCCAGGTTTTTCCGTCGTTGCTGACTGTCCAATGTAGATGGTCCGTATCCTCGCCCGCTGTCCACGTATTCGTGTCCTTGCCGTCGATGGTCACAGTGCCGCAGGTGCCGTCAAATCCCCTCCCTATCGGGGTAACGGCAGCGTCGCCCATCGTGGCGGTGAGGCTCGTCAGTCCGCTGCCAATGGTGATTTTGTCGCAGGTACCATAGATTCCACCGCCAATGCCCGCTGAACCATAGCCACCTTGGGCCGTGACGGTACAGCCATTAATGGTAATGGCGCCGCAGATGCCGCCGGCTCCGCTGCCGATGCCAGCAGCTTGATAGCCGCCCGTGGCGGTGACGGTGCCGCCGTTGATGACGATGTTGCAGCCGTCGAGGCGTGCGGAACCTTGTTCGTACTTATATCCGCCGCCGATGCCCGCACCGCCGGGGCCGCCGGAAGCCGTCAGATAACCTGTTCCCTGGATTGTGAGCGTCTTGCCTTCAGGGACGAAGATGGCTGGCTGGCCGGTACCTGAGGCCGTGACGCTGTTCGTGCCCTTGAGGATGATGGTGGCATCGCCTTCGCACTGGATAGCGGGGCCGCTGGTGACGCTGATGGTGGCGCCGCAGAGCGTGTACGTCCTGCCGTCAGAGATGGTGACGGTACTGAATTTATCGCCCGATATAGGGTTAAACTGTACCGTGACGGGTATGCTGCGGTAGAACTTACCTGCCTCGAGCTTCACGTTCGTCGAGGAGGTCTCGTAGTAGTTCTTCTCTATCATCCCGTGCTGGTCGTTGTAGTTTCCCTGCACGGAGAACTTGAAGTCCTTACCGTCGGCGCCGAGCAGGGCCATGTAGACCGCGTCCATAGACGCCTTGGCGATGCTGATGGTTGTGTAGGTGTTCGTGGTTGAGTTGCCCTGCTTCTCGCGGATGGTGATGGTGTAGTAATTCTCGGTCACGTCGGGGCTCAGTCCGCTGAAGTTGAATTTGCAGATGCACACTTGGTTCTGCATCGTGACGGTGCCGCTGACGGTGGCCGCGCCGCCGGTGACGGCGATGATGCCATCGCCCGTGGCGGCATCGAGGTACCGGCTGATGTACTCGATAGTGCCGTCCTGCGTGCGGAATTGGCTGTCCAGGCCGGTATTCAGCTCGCCGTCCTTAGCCAGTGAGTAGGGATAGATGAACTTGGCTGTGCCGCCGTCCTTGGCCTCGGTCAGCAAGGCGCTGATGGTAGCCACTCCGGTCGCAGCGTCAACTGCCGTGACGGTGGCCAGCGCCTTAGCCTTCGCATCGTTTGTCTTCTCGTAGAAGATGGCAATTTGCTCGTCTTTGACCCACGCCACGTTCAGTATCTCCTTGCCGTCTTTTTCGCCCGTGGTGATAGCTTTCGACTGAGGGCCTTCGCCTTTGGGAGCCAATGTCGCTGTAAAGGTAATCGCTGCCGGCTGCTGTATTTCGGGCGTGTTATCAGGGGTGTCTTCGATTTTGCTGCAGGAGGTCAGGGAGAAGGCTGCAATCAGGCAGAGGAAGGATATGGATCGGAATAGATGTCTTTTCATGGTCTTCACTTCAATTATGGTTCGACACCCTGTGCGAATGGATTATTGTCATCCGGGACATATGGATTGCGGCCGCGAACGCCATCCGGGCTCTGGCAGACAAGGCCCTCAAACTTTATGTCCACAACGGTGGTTGTCGGGGCTTCATAGTGTTTGCTGATTGCTTCCATAATACACTTCTTTACGGGATGCGAATATAACAATTCTCCTCCACAAAGCGGGAGCAAAAGAAGGCAAAATTGCGCCCCGACAGACGACTTTGAGGCCGCAACTGGCGTAAATCTGCGGTTTTTTGCTTCCAGCGACACCCGATGATCCAAAGTTACCTGCACTAATGGGTAAACCGATGAACTGCAGCGGGCTAACAAAAAGATAGCGTCAGTGTTTATAAAGTCTGTTGTTTCCACTAAATTTGCAGAAAACCTTTGGCCATGTCTGTTACGATGAAAACAACGACAATCCTTACCATTGTCCTGCTGGGGGCAATGATGCTGGCGGGATGCCGGCAGAAAGAAACGCATGTGGTGATGGAAACCACGGTGGGGACGATCGAATTGAAACTCTACGACGAGACGCCGCTGCACCGCGACAACTTCATCCAGCTGGTGAAGGAGAACGCCTTCGACTCGCTGCTCTTCCACCGCGTGATCCAGGACTTCATGATCCAGGGCGGCGACCCCGACTCGAAGCATGCCGCTCCTGGCGTGCTGCTGGGTGAGGGCGACAGGCCTTATACCTTGCCCGCCGAGTTCCGGCTTGAGCAGGGCATCTACCACCGCCGTGGCGTCATCGCCTCCGCCCGCGAGGGCGACGACGTCAATCCGGAGCGGCGCAGTTCGGCCATGCAGTTCTACATCGTCTGGGGCAAGGTCTTCGATGACGAAGGGCTGGACAAGGTCCAGGAGCGTCTGGACCAGCGCACGGGCGGAAGCGTCCGGCTTACGCCTGAGATGCGCGAGGTCTACAAGACCGTCGGCGGCACGCCCCATCTGGACGGCCAGTACACTGTCTGGGGCGAAGTGGTGGACGGCCTCGACGTCGTCGACGCCATCCAGCGCGTCCCCACCGACGCCAACGACCGTCCGCTCGAAGACGTCCGTATCCTCCGCACATACTTGCGCTGAATTTGAAGTGCCGGGAGCAAAAACCCGCCAATTCGCTCCCGCGACACCGAAAAACGCCGTTCCGGGCGCAAAGTGGCGGGTTTTTGCTCCCGGCATCCCAGTATATTTGACAAATATTGACTTGAAAACGATGGATACCAAAGCATTTGAATTTCTCTTGTTGCGCAAGCTAGTCATGCGTCTGAGGCTGGCCATGGCGCTGTGCTTCGGGCTGATGGCGGCCGCTTGCCAGCAGGCAGGCGACTGGACAGAAGCGGAGCGGATGCTGGTCGGGGGCCAGCCTGCTGTCATGCGTGTGCTGACAGTGGACGATGCGGACGATCTGGCTGTCCTCAGGACGCCGTGCCAGGATCTTTCGCCCCGTGCGCTCACGGATCCGCTTTATCTGGAATTGGCCGGCAAGATGCTGGCCACGGTCACTTCGCCGGAGCAGGACGGTGTGGGCATCGCCGGCCCACAGGTCGGCATCTCCCGCCGCATCGTCGCCGTCCAGCGATTCGACAAGGAAGGAGAGCCTTTCGAAGTCTATCCGAATATCCGCATCACGGCGCAGCGGGGAGAACGGCAGCCCGGCCCGGAAGGCTGCCTGTCCGTTCCGGGCCGCCGCGGCGAGGTGCTCCGCTACCGTGATATCGATATCACCTATACCCTTCCCGAAACCGGCCGCGATACGACGGAACGGGTAGAAGGCTTCACCGCCGTCATCTTCCAGCATGAAGTCGACCATCTCGACGGCATCCTCTACATCGACAAGCTGCAGGAAGAGAATTGATGGCCTTGCTTGACGAGAAAATAAGCCAATTATTATGATTTTATCAAGTTTCGGATTATCTTTGCATAATTAATGCGGCAATAACACGAAAAAATAATAAACGCAAACTATGGCAAGCATATTCAAGTCATCCATCGGAAAGAAACTGCTGATGAGCATCAGCGGTCTCTGCCTCATCCTCTTCCTCACCTTCCACATGGTGATGAACCTGACCTATGTCTTCGATCCGGACAGTGTCGTTTACGGCACCATCTGCGAGATTCTCTCGATGGGCTGGGTCAATGTGGTCGTACCGGTTTTGGCCGCCTTCTTCGTGGTCCACATCGTCTACGCCTTCATCCTGACGATCGGCAACCTCAAGGCCCGCGGTGACCAGCGCTATGCCGTTCCGAACAAGGCCAAGACCGACTCCTGGTCCGCCCGCAATATGTTTGTCCTAGGCCTGATCGTCCTGCTGGGCATCGCGCTCCACCTCACGGATTTCTGGGCCAAGATGCAGCTGCAGAACTGGCTCGGCGGCGCTGAGGAGAACCCGTACGACCTGATGGCGCTGACCTTCGGCCGCTGGTGGGTTACCGCGATGTACATCATCTGGTTCGCGGCCTTGTGGTTCCACCTTACCCACGGCTTCTGGAGCGCCCTCCAGACCCTCGGCTGGAACAACAACATCTGGATGAAGCGTTGGAAATGGATCACCTGCATCTATGTGACCCTTCTGATGCTGGGCTTTGTGCTCGTCGCCCTCTACGCCTACTGCAAGGCCAACGGCTGCTGCTAGTCGGGAAACAGCTCGCGGATGATGCTGTCCGAAACGAAGAGTTCCCGGACAGGAATCCGCAGACGATCCGTATCCCGCTCAATCTTACCGGTCTTGGACAATCGCTCCAGGACCGGTTCTTTTTGTGCCAGCAATGCCCGTTCTTCCGCTGTAAGAGCGGCTAATGGCAGCCCCTGTACGGTCCGCAGGGCGAGCATGAGTTTTTCTTCGTAGACTTCCCTGTCGGAGAGCGTCTCGCTGCCGTACTGGCGCCCGGCGAGATAAGCGTCGATGTCGGGGGAGTTCCAGCTGCGCCGGCGCCTGCCGTCAAAAGAATGCGCGCCGGCACCGAAACCCAGATAGGGCTCCCGCGACCAATAAGCACTATTGTGCCGGGATTCCCGTCCCGGAAGGGCATAGTTCGAAATCTCGTATTGGATGAAGCCGTTGGCCGTCAGGCGCTCCTGCAGCAGATGATACTGCCGGCGGCAGCGTTCCTCGTCGGCATCGCCCCAACGCCCCATCATCTGGTAGCAGGAGATATGCTCAGGCTGCAGGGCCAGCGCCCGGTCGACCGAAGCGAGCCAGCCGGCGTCGGTCAGACCCTGGAAGCCGAAGATCAGGTCGAGCGAAAGGTTGTCGCAGCCGGCGCGGCGCAGCGTCGCACAGGCCTCAACGGCCTGCGCGGCCGTGTGCCGCCGCCGCATCCAGCGCAGCTGCGCGTCGTCGAACGACTGCACTCCCATGCTCACGCGGCTGACGCCCATGTCCCGAAGGGCATCAGCTTTCGCCGGTGTCACGTCGTCGGGGTTGACCTCGACGGTGAATTCAGCCCAGTCACGGACGCCGAAGCTGCTGCGGCACTGCTCTGCCACTTGCAGCAGCAGGGAGGCGGGCAGCAAAGAAGGCGTCCCCCCGCCGAAATACAAGGTCGTCGGGGGGACGCTGAGTTCTTCCGCACGGTCGCGGATTTCCTGCATCAGGGCTTCTGCGTAGGGTTTCCAGTCTTTTCTCACGCGCGCATAGAAGTCGCAGTAGATGCACTTTGACGCGCAGAAGGGAAAGTGGACGTAGAGGCCCGGCATAGGGCTATTTCAGGACCATCTCAGCCGTGCCGAGCTTGGTCTCTTCGGTGTAGTATTCCACCGTGTACTTGCCTTTCGAGAAGTTCTCCGAAGAGGCGAAGTAGATGCAGATCTCCACTTCCTCGCCCTGGTAGTCCACTTCGCGGAGGGCCGAGTAGATCATCTGTTCACCGTCGCAGACGAAGACTTTTCCGGTGTCGTCGGTCATCAGGATATCGTCCGGTCCCTTGACGCGGATGTAGATGGTACGCCAGCCGCGTTCGGCGATGCTGTTTTCAATCAGGCTCATGCAGGCGCGGAGCTTGCGGGCGCGGCTGCTGCGGTCGGTGACCTTGTTCGATTCGTTGATGGCCACCAGGTTGAAGCCGCGGCCTTTGACTACGGCGCCGGCCGATGCGATCTTCGAGAGCTCGTCGGTGGTGCTGCGCAGGTCTTCATACTGGCGCTTGCTTTCCTGGGCCTCGCGGCGGGCGGCCGTAGCTTCGTTCCGCAGGGAGGTGTTGAGGGTGTTGAGCGAGTCGATCTGCCGGATGTATCCTTTCATGATGGAACGCAGGGTGCCGAGTTCCTGCTCGTACTGGCGGATCTTGGCACGGTTGGTGGCTTCGGTTTTCTGGAGCCGGTCGATCAGCTGTTCCACTTTGACTTTCTCCACGTTGAGGGAAT
The DNA here is from genome assembly GCA_016290385.1 of Bacteroidales bacterium. Lineage (GTDB taxonomy): Bacteria > Bacteroidota > Bacteroidia > Bacteroidales > UBA932 > Cacconaster. The sequence continues at coordinate 29,532 of JAEETO010000009.1, forward strand.
CGTTGAGGGCGGAGTTGGTCGTGCTGAGGGCTTCGTAGTCGCCATGGAGGGCGATCAGTTCGTTGGTCAGGTTCTGCTTGTCGATATTGAGGTCTTTCACCAGGGCGTTCTTCTTGACCATCATCACGCCCAGAACCACCGCCAGGGCTGCGGCGATCACGCCGAGGGCGATGGCTGCCGTGCGCATCGATTTGCTGGCGCCGCCATTGTCACTTCTTTTGCTAGGATGATCTTTTTCAAACTGGATCATCTCTTCATCAAGTTCTTCCATCGCTGTACTTTTTTCTTAAAGTTTATGCAAAATTATATATTTTTGTAAAGATAACCAATCTTAATCACCATGAGATACCTGATCCGTGCGCTCAAATATCTGCTTTATTTTGCCATCATCTTCGTTCTGATGGTAGGTATCATCTACCTGTTTTCCAGCCAGAAAGCAGCCGGCCTGAGTTTCGTCGACCTCTTCAAGGAAGGTTCGCTGCCCAAGATCATGCTGTTTTTCGTGGCTGTCGCCGCTCTCTATCCCTACCTGAGTTTCCAGAAAAAAGAACTGTACCTCAACGGCCCGTTCACAAACTATGCCGAAATGGTCGACGAGGTGATGAAGTCGCTGGATTATGTCCCGGAAAAGAAAGAGGCGGATTGCGTGACCTATGTCAAGCGCAGCGCGTATGCCCGCCTGACGCGCATGTATGAAGACCGGATCACTTTCATGACCGCAGACAATCCTGTCATCGTCGAAGGCTACCGCAAGGACCTGCTGCGCATCCTCAGCCTCATCAACCACCGCGTCCGCCAGGAAAGCCGCGAACATGAAGAAGCATAAAACCATCATCACTATGAAAGTCGCTGCAGAATACTACAATGAGTACGATGCCGAGATTGCCAAGGGCCGTCTCGCCAGTGAGGGCATCAAGGCCGTGATCATGAACCTCAACAGCAGTTATCCGGGCGTCCAAATGGGGCGCCACGGCATCCAGCTGATGGTCAACGAGGAAGACCTCGAAACCGCCCAGATGATCCTGGACACTCCCGCCTAGGTTCCCGCCATGAAAATACGGGTCATCCTGCTGCTGATGGCTCTGCTGTCCGCCGCCTGTACGCCGGATGCGGTGATTGATTTGCACTCGGGCGCTACGCTTCATTTCGACGAATCCTACGGCAGCCAGCAGGTGTCCTTCTTCTCGTCCCGCGAGTGGACGGCTTCTTCGGAAGCGTCGTGGATCACGCTGTCTCCGGACAGCGGGCCTGCGGGAGAAGCGATGGTCAGCGTTACGGTGACGTGGAACGAACCCTCGTTCGGGCCGCGGAGCGGGGGCGTCGTGCTCCGGTGCGGCGAGGCGGAGAAGCGCATCCAGATAGAACAGGCGCAGAAAGATGCCATAGAGCTCGCGTCGCCGTGGATGGAGACCGTCAGGCCGCAGGGCGATACGCTGAAAGTGGAAATCGCGCACAACATCCCGATCGATGCCGTGGAGGTCGATCCGTCGGCCGCCTCGTGGATACGGCCCTTGTCGACGAAAGCGATGGAGCATACGCAGATATCCTTCGTGATCGACTGCAACGAGGGCTTTGCCGGACGGGAGGGAAAGGTCTATGTCTCAGGCGGCGGGCAGAGGATCGAAGTGACGGTCACCCAGCCGGTGTACGCCCTTTCGTTTTCCGGCCAGGGCAAGGGTTTCCTGAACTATCTCCTGCGGCATTTCGACAGCAACAAAGACGGGAACATCTCGCTGGGCGAGGCATTGGCGGTGACGGAGCTGCTGGACATTGACGATGCTTATGGCGTCAAGCTGGAGAATATCGAGCTGTTCCGCAATGTGACGGCCATCAGCTGCGGCGCATCGTGCTATGCACGGGGGCGTCTCGACCTGAGCGCGTTGCATCAGCTCCGGTCCTTCATCGGCATGGCCGATGAGATCGACGTGAGCGGCTGCCCGGAGCTGGAAGTGCTCATCACGACAGAGGTCTCGCAACTCGACCTGAGCCACAATCCGAAGTTGCGCGAGCTGGATGTCGGTTTCAGCGACAGCCTCCGTCTGGATGTGCGCCATAATCCCTTGCTGGAGAGGATCGACTGGTATACCCTGGCCAACGAAGAAGTGGACCTGAGCGGTTTGTCCAGGCTGCTCCATGTGGATGGCCACGAATCCCAGATCAAGCGATTGCTGCTGCACGACTGCCCTTCGCTGGAGTGGCTGCACTGTGCGGGCGGACGGTCCCTTGAAGTGCTGGATGTCCGTGGCTGCACGAGCCTCCGGGAGATCGACGTCCATGAAAACAACCTGGCCTCGCTGGATCTCAGCGAGACCCCGCACCTGCAACGGCTCAACCTTTTCTTCAACAAAGTCGCCGCTCTCGACCTGAGCGCCTGTCCGGAACTGGACTGGCTTTATTGCGCGGGCAACCGGATGGAAACACTCGACGTGCAGGGCTGCCGGTCGCTTCGCTGGGTGGAGTGTACGTCGAACAGCTTCACCTCGCTGGACTTCAGCGGCTGTCCCGCACTCGATTCGCTGGACTGCTCCGACTGCAAGCCGCTCCGCTCGCTCAACGTAAAAGGATGTTCCGGCCTCCGCTACCTGCACTGCAGTGACGGCCCGCGCCACCTCGACCTGTCGGGCAACCCCGCCCTGGAAGAGTTCTGGTGCCAGTTGTCCCTCGAAGCGATCGACTTGAGCCACAATCCCGTCCTCCGCGAGGTCAATGTCAGCGGCAGCGAGACGCTCGCCGTCCTCCACCTGACCCAAAACTCGCTGCTGGAAAGCGTCTGGGCTTTGTATTGTCCCAACCTGGAAGCCGTCTACCTCTCGAACGCTGCCTTCTTCTCCGTTGACCCCGCCACCAAAGTCTACGTCAACGGCGAACGCGTCTTCTGACTGTGGCAATGTAAATCTACAATAACTTTATGAAAAAGAACCTTTTATTTTATCTGGCTGTACTGACCGTATGGGTCATGATGCCGCTTTCCGGGTGCGGGAAGCAGGAAGGAGGGAAGCCGTCGGGGGGCGGCGTCGACAACGAGACGATCCGGACAATCATGCAGCGCAAGAGCGTGCGGGCCTTCACGGACGAGCCGATACCGGCAGCGTACATGGAGGCGATGCTCAAGGCGTCGATGGCTGCGCCGACCGGCTCGAACATCCAGCCCTGGTATTTTGTCGTGCTGACCGACAAGTCGAAGTACGAACATGTCTTCGAGAACAATTTCAACATGCGCATCTTCAACTCTGCGGCGGCCGTAGTGGTGTTCTGTGCAGATACGACGGTGACGCGTCCACCGCGTGACAATCCGGATGGCGCGCCGGTCACCCGTCCGAACGGGACGTGGCGGGACGACCTGGGGGCCTGCACCGAAAATTTCCTGCTGGCAGCCGAATCGCTCGGCCTCGGCGCCGTCTGGACGGCAGCCTATCCGTATAGCGAACGATATGCCTCGATGAAGCGCGAACTAGGTCTTCCTGATCCGGTTCTTCCTTACTGTGCCGTCGCTGTCGGCTGGCCTGCCAACGACGAACAGCCGAAGGACAAGTGGAAGCCCGACCGCATCCACTACGAGCGTTGGTAAGCGGTTGTGGGAGCGAAATGGCGGGGTTTTGCGCCCGGCGCATCGTGTTTAGAGCGTGTCGGGGGACAGCTGGCGGGCGACGGCGGAGAGTTCAGCGTAGAAATCGGCGCCGTAGGCGTCGATGAGGGGTTCGCGGAGGAATTGCCAGACGGGGACTTTCTCTCTTTTGCCTTTCTCGAAGGCGCACTTGCAGATATCCCAATGGTGGAGGTTGAGGGCGGTCAGGCCGTTGCGGAGTACGGAGGCCCGGATGGGGTAGAGGCGGCAGGAGATGGGTTTGACCCAGGGGCAGCGGCCCGCGCAGTGGGCCCGCTCGATGGCGCAGAAACAGCCAGCATCCTCGAAGCAGGTGTAGGCGCATTCTTCGCCGCCATGTAACAAGGGAGTAACCAGGTCGCCGTCGCGGTCCACCTCGAAAAAGCCCGTTTCCGCAATTTTCTCGTGGCCCGCGGAACTCATCCAGCCCTCGTACTGCGGATAGTGGCGTTCAAGCAGTTCCGTCTCGTTTTTCTGCAAGGGAGCCCCGCTGTCGCCGATGATGCAGCAGGCCCCGCGACAGGTCGCATAATCGCAGCAAAAGTACTCCGTAAGCACTTCTGACGAGACCAGGATATCGCCGATCTGGAGGATGGAAGGCACGTTCATGATAAAAAGTTTTGCAAATTTACGCAATAGTTGATAATTTTGGCAGCCTTTATGCATAGGCTACAACTCGACGTAAAAACGATAACAACTAACAAAACCCATAAACGATGAAAAAGATTTTCGTTACCCTCTTGGTCGCCCTCTGTACGTTGGGCATCGCTGCAGCTCAGGATTTGGAGAAAGCTACAGAAATTTACAACAATGCTGCTGCCGCTATCGACAACAATAAGGCTGAGGCCATCTCGCTGTTCGAGCAGGCCCTGGAAATGGCAGGACAGCTTGGAGATGAAGGTGCCGAAATCGCCGGACAGTGCAAAGGCATCCTCCCGAAACTCTATATTTCCCTCGGCAAGGAATTCGTGAATGAAAAGAACATGGACGGAGCCGTCGAGCAGTTCAAGAAAGCCATTGAAAAAGGTGAAGCTTTCGGCGACGCCGAGGTGGTGGAGGAAGCCAAAGGCTTGATCCCTCAAATCCTGATGGCCGATGCCAACCAGGCGCTCAACGCCAAGGACTATGACGCCGCCATCGCCGGCTACCAGAAAGTGATCGACGCCGATCCGACCAACGGCCAGGCTCACCTGCGCAAGGGCCAGGCCCTCGCCGCCCAGGGCAAGGCCGACGATGCCATCAAGGCCTTCGAGCTCGCTTCCGAGAACGGCCAGGAAGAAGCCGCTGCCAAGCAGCTTTCCAACCTCTATGTGAAGAAAGCCGTGGCTTGCCAGAAAGCCAAAGACATGAAGGGCGCCCTCGAGAACGCACAGAAATCGACGGAGTATGTCGACAACGCCAACGCTGAGAAAATCATCGGTATCAGCGCCCTCTCGCTCAAGCAGAACAAAGTGGCCGCCGAAGGTTTCAAGGCTTACCTCTCGATGAGCCCCAATGCTGCCGACAAGGCCCAGATCATGTATCAGCTCGGTACCGCCCTCGTGGGTACCGGCGAAAATGCAGAGGCTTGCGGCTACTTCAAGCAGATCGCACAGGATCCCAAGTGGGGTGAGGCTGCACGCTATCAGATCACGACCCTCAAGTGCAACTAAATCTTGAACTTCTCGCACCCGCGAGGAACGCGGATATCGGCATCGCAGCCATCGACTGTGGTGCCGATGCCGTTTATATTGCAGGCCCCGCGTTCGGCGCCCGTGCGGCGGCGGGCAACCCGGTCGATGAAATCGCCCGGCTCTGCCGCCACGCGCACCTTTATGGTGCCAAGGTCCACGCCACGGTCAATACGCTGCTCGAAGATCCGGAACTCGTGCGGGCCCGGCAGCTGATGCAGGAACTGTACGAGGCGGGTGTCGACGTATTCATCATCCAGGACTTGCGGCTGCTCGAAGGACCGCTGCCGCCCGTTGAACTGCACGCCTCCACGCAGACGGCCATCCGCACGCCGGAACGGGCCCGCGAGCTGGAAGCGCTGGGCTTTTCGCGTCTGGTGCTGGAGCGACAGCTGACGCTTCAGCAGATCCGTGCCATCCGCGCGGCCGTGTCGTGCGAGCTGGAGTTCTTTATTCATGGCGCCATCTGTGTCGGATACAGCGGGGAATGCTATCTGAGCCAGCAGCTGACCGGCCGCAGCGCCAACCGCGGCGTCTGCGCGCAGGCCTGCCGTTCGCGCTACGACCTGGTCGATGCCGACGGACGGGTGCTGGTCCGCAACCAGCCTTTGCTCTCGCCCCGCGACCTGCGGCTCGACGCCTTCCTGCCTGAACTGGTGGAGGCCGGAATCACTTCTTTCAAGATCGAGGGCCGGCTGAAGAATGCGTCCTATGTCAAGAATATCGTGCGGCACTACCGTGGGGTGCTCGATACGTTTATCGCCGGGCATCCGGATTATGCGGCGGCGTCGGCCGGGCGGCTGGAGGGCGGTTTCACGCCCGATCCCGACCGGACGTTCAACCGGGGATGGACGCCGGCTTTCATTGATGTCGGCCCGGACGGGCGGCCGCGAAGGAAGATGCGCAGCGAAGATGCGGCCAAGGCGATGGGGGAGTTGGTCGGAGAGATTGTTTCGGTGCGCGGCCGTGTCGTGGAGATTTCGGGCGACAAGCCGCTGGCCAATGGTGACGGGCTGTCGTTCGTGGAACGGGGCGGTGATATGGGCCGGGACGGGGAAGTGCTGGGCGCCCGGGCGGAGCGGGTTGATGGCCGTCGTGTGACTTTGCGCGATGCCGCCGGACTCGTTCCGGGGATGCGCGTCTACCGCAATCTGGATGTCCGCTTCGAGCGGGAGTTGGAGAAGAATATGCCCCGGCGGGTGCTGGATGTGGCACTAGACTGGCGCTCGTACGACGGCGAGACTGTCGTGATGGCGTCTTCACAAGGTATTTCCGTCGAACATCGCTTTGCCGATGAAGCGCCACTGGCTGAAAAGCCGGAGATGGCCCTTGAGGGCCTTCGCCGGCAGATGAACAAACACACGGGCCCGTTCGCGTTTGCACTGCGTTCGCTGGAGGCCGATCCCGTGCGCTTTTATCCTGCGGCCTTTCTGAATGGCATCCGCCGCGACCTGGCGGAAGCCCTACAGGAGCGGCTGGAGGCGCGGCCGCGCCCTGCACCGGGGCATACGCCCCGCCCCGGCGCAGCCGCCCTCAACCGCTCGACGCTCGGCATCCCCGCCGAACTCCTCCGCAGCCGCTACTGCATCCGCTGGGAACTTGGTTCTTGTCCGAGATGCCGGGTCAAGCCCGGCATGACGAACAACGTCACCCCGGGCTCCGACCCGGGGTCTCAGCCCCTGTTCCTGGTCAACCAGAAAAACCGCCTCCGCCTTCACTTCGACTGCGCCCGCTGCGAGATGGTGATCCTCCCCTGACGCCGTAATGCTCCTGCCCCGCGGAAGCGATTACACAGAGATTATACGCAGGAAATTTCAGGATTTTTCGTAAATTTACAACTTTAGCGAAAAAACGATGTCCGACATCTTCTCTGCAGACGGCTGGTTGAACCGCATCGTGACGACCTCCAACGACTTCCTCTGGACGTACATCCTGGTTGCCGTGCTCGTCGGTTGCGCCTTGTTCTTCACCCTGCGTACGCATGGCGTGCAGTTCCGTATGGTCGGAGAAATGTTCCGTCTGCTCGGCGATTCCACCGGCAAGCACGACGGCGCCAGGCACATCTCCTCCTTCCAGGCCTTTGCCGTGTCCGTGGCCACCCGTGTGGGGACGGGCAACCTGGCGGGTGTGGCGACAGCCATCGCCGTCGGCGGGCCGGGAGCCGTGTTCTGGATGTGGGTCATCGCCCTGCTGGGCTCGGCTTCGGCTTTCGTGGAATCCACCCTGGCACAGCTTTTCAAGAAGCGGCACAAGCACTCTTTCATCGGCGGTCCGGCCTATTATATCCTCCAGGGCCTGAAACAGCCCTGGCTCGCGGCGCTCTTCGCTATCCTGATCTCCCTTACCTTCGGCCTGTCGTACAACTCCATCCAAAGCAATACGATCTGCAGCGCACTTAACGTGGCCTTCGGCTTCAATCCAGTCGTGGTCGGTGTCGTGCTGACCCTCTTTTCGCTGATTGTGATTTTCGGCGGCATCCACCGCATCGCCAGAGTCAGCAGCATCCTCGTGCCCTTCATGGCCATCGGCTACCTGATCCTGGCGCTTTTTGTCATCTTCCGGCACGTTGACCTGATTCCACAGGTTTTTACCCTCATCTTCAAAGACGCTTTCGGTATCACGCAGATCGCTGGCGGCGGCATCGCCGCCACGCTGATGAACGGCATCAAGCGCGGCCTCTTCTCGAACGAGGCCGGCGAAGGCTCCGCGCCGAATGTCGCCGCCACGGCCAGCACCAGCCACCCCGTGAAGCAGGGGCTCATCCAGGCGCTCGGCGTCTTCACCGACACGCTGGTAGTGTGCAGTTGCACGGCGTTCATCATCCTGTTCAGCTCCGTAAGCACGCAAGGTGGCGAAGTGACCGGTATTGCCCTTACCCAGGCGGCGCTGGAAGCGGAGGTGGGGCGTTTCGGCACGATCTTCGTCGCGGCGGCCATCCTGCTGTTCGCTTATTCGAGCATCATCGGCAACTATTACTATGGTGCGGCCAACATCCGTTTCCTGACGAAAAAGAAATGGGTGATGACGGTGTACCGGATCTTCTCCGGCGGCGTGATGGTCATGTTCGGTGCGATGGCCAGCCTCGACCTGGTCTGGAGCCTGGGCGACCTGTTCATGGCGCTGCTGACGGCCTGCAACCTCTATGCGATCGTCCGGCTGAGCAAATATGCCTTCCGGCTGCTCGATGACTACCGTGCCCAGAAGAAAGCGGGCAGGAATCCTGTCTTCCACCGGGATACGATGCCCGAACTGGACCTTGAATGTTGGGAATAATGAATATAAACTACCATACGATGAAAAAACTGCTCATGCTGTCATTGCTGGCTGCCTTCCTGCCGCTCACTGCCTTTGGACAAGGTCTTCCCAAGACAGTCAAGGAGGTCCGGGAACGCTATGCGCAAGCCCATCAGGAGATTGCCGATATGGACCTGGAGGAGCACATGGTCTGCCGGCTGATTTCCACTTCGCAACGCAACATGCCGGCCATCGGCATCCAGAAAGAGACCCTGACGGCCTATTTCAACAATCAGGACCGGGATGAAGACTGGTATCCGATTTTCCGGCTTTTCTTCCTCACGCGCAAATACAATGTCTCGGCACGGAACTTCTATGAAGAGTATCTGTTCGATGCCCAGACCGGCCGCTTGATTTTCGTCTTCCTCCAGGGCGACAACTATTTCAGCGAAAGCAAGGACGAGACCCGCTACTACTTCGGAGAAGAAGGGCTGATCTCTGAAAATATTAAGGGAGAACGCATTGCCGAAGCCGACAGCATCCTCCGCTCTGCCGAAGCCCTCCGTACCGCCGCCATCACCCTGATGGCCCAATAATCCCATTCAAGAACGATGAAAAAGACCCTTTACTTCATTTCCGCCCTCCTGCTGGCCGTAGGCATGCTTCTCCAAAGTTGTGGCGAGAAGATTGAGCCCCAAATCACCCCTGTCACCCCTGTCAAACCAGAGGAGACACAGATCAAGACCCACACCATGTCCGTTGTCGCCGTCAAGAGCGAGATCGGCACCAAGGCGCTTTCCCTCACCGGAGGAACCATCAGCGCCACCTGGAAGACGGGCGACAAAGTCACCGTCTTCAACAAGACCCGGAACACGGATCTTGGCTTCCTGGAGGCCCAGGGAGACGGAGCCAGCACAACGCTCAAGGGCACGCTGAACGGCATTATCGAGGCGAATGACGCGCTGACGCTCAAGTTCCTGGACTCCAAATATTCAGAGCAGGACGGCACCCTGGCGTATATCGCCGCCTACTGCGATTGTTCCACGGCAGAGGTCACGGTAAAGAGTGCAACCGGCGGAACCGTCACTGCCACGGGCACGGCTACCTTCAGCCAGCATCAGGCCATTGTGGAATTCACGCTGGAAGAAAGCGACGGTACCGCTATCTCCAGTGGCGTGAAAAGCTGCACGGTCGTTGCCGGCGGGACAAGCATCAAAGTGGCTCCGGGCGCTGCGACGAATGTGCTCTACGTGGCCGTCCCCGCTTTCGACAAGGGCGCAATCAACTTGAGCGCTGTCGATCCCAACGGGGCCCCTCGCTCCTATGCTGAGGCGGGTGTGAGCCTTGAGAATGGGAAATACTACCGGTTCGGCGTGAAGATGGACTGCATCGTCAAGAACGACAGCGAACTGTTTGCCGCCAATTCATCCAAGGTACCGAAGATCGTCCTGGGCGCGGACATCAAGCTGTCGGGCCCGGACCACGTCGTCATCAGCGGCACGACGACCATCGATATGAGCGGGTATTCTATCGCAGGCTACAAGGCGGACAATGTCCCCGCCAGCCGCATCTTCTTCGTGGACCAGGGCAAATCCCTTACCTTGAACGGTCCCGGCACGCTGAAGGATGGCCATGCGGACGAGGGCGGTGCCATTTACAACCGGGGCACGCTCGTCCTGAATGATATCACTTTCACGGGGTGCAGCGCCCATCGCGGCGGTGCCATCTATAATGAGGGCACGCTCTGTATGCAAGGCGCCATTGTGGCCAACGACAACACCGGCGACGACAACCTCCCCGACAATGTGTTCCTGGCGAGCGGCAAGCTTATTACCGTGCAGGGGGCCTTTACGGAGGGCGCCCTCATCGGTGTAAAGCTGGGCGACGGTGCCGGATGCTTTACTGCCGGCTATTCCGCCCACAACGGTTCCCTGGACCCGGCCATGGTGTTCGTCCCCGATGATGCTGCCTGCCATCTTTCCCTGCAGGAAGGTGAGGCCGGACTGGCCCCCGGGCGCTACTACAATGTCACCGAAGAGAGGAAGTATGCCTCGCTGAGTGTGTTGCTGGAGGCGACGGGACGCGACTTGTCGGAAGCCGAAGATCTTCTTCCCATGCTTTTCCCCGAACCCGAAAGTTCAGCCACCGCCATCAGCTATACTTATCGTTCCGCTGACCCGCTGGGTTATCCGGTAGAGTTGTCAGCCGTCCTCTTCCTTCCCGATGCGGCATTGTATGAAAAGAAAGGTTTGACGGGTATCTGCCTGGCCAACCACGGCACCTTCTCCGCCAATGCCGAGTGCCCCACCATGTGCGCCCAGTTTGAGGAAGCCCTTGCCTGGAGGAATTTTGGCATAGTGATGCCCGACTACTATGGCCTGGGCGTCACCGCCGATCGTCCGCAGATCTTCATGGACTCGGAAGCCGCGGCTCGGGAGAATATCGATGCCTATCTTGCCGCTGTCCAGCTGATGAACGACCTCAAAGTCAAAGTCCCCGGGAAAGTGTACAGTTTCGGCTACTCGCAGGGTGGCTTCAATTCGATGGCCAATCTCAAGTATGTCGCGAACCATCCGGAGCTGAATGTCAGCTTCGACAAAGTGTTGTGCGGCGGCAGTCCCTTCAATGTAGAGATGACCTGGGATGCATACACCAGTGGACTGTTCCGCAACGCCATCGCTTTCGTCCCCATGACTGTGATCGGCATCAACGAGACGCGGAAGCTGGGATTCGGATACGATGAATTTTTCAAGGGCAGCCTGCTCACAAACTGGCAGGAATGGTTCCTTTCCAAGAAATACACTACCTCGGACATGGACACCTTGCTGGGCACCAATGACGTGTCTGAAATCATGAGTGATACATTCATGAGCAAGACCGGGGATGCCTACAACGCCATTATCGATAACTGCCGACGTTTCTCGCTGACGTCCGGCTGGGTCCCGCCTGCCGGTACGAAGATCCTTCTCTTTCATTCAAGGCAGGACGATACCGTCCCCTTTGACAATTTCACGGAAATGAAAGCATTTCTCGACGAGGTGGCCCCTGGTTGCTACACGGCATACGAAGGTGACTACGGCGGACATATCTCAGCCATCCCCCGCTTCCTCGTCTCAACGCTTTCCGTATGGAGATAAAGAAAGCGCGTCAAAGTGACGGTGCCCACCGGGAACTAAAAAATCCAGCCTGAAAGACTGGATTTTTTTAGTGCCCGGAACAGGACTCGAACCTGCACAAACTTGCGTTTACTAGTCCCTGAAACTAGCGCGTCTACCGATTCCGCCATCCGGGCGAACCGTTAGGGACTGCAAAGGTAGTAAATAATTTCAAAC
>JAEETO010000149.1 GCA_016290385.1 Bacteroidales bacterium
TCAGCAGAAAAAGAAGGCGAAGGAGCAGAAGTCGAACGCTTCGAAGGTGGTCATCAAGGAGATCCGCTTCGGTCCGCAGACCGATGAACACGACTTCCAGTTCAAGCTCAACCATGCGAAGAGCTTCCTCCAGGAAGGTTCCAAGGTGAAAGCCTACGTGTTCTTCCGCGGCCGTTCCATCCTCTTCTCCGAACAGGGCGAGAAACTGCTGCTGCGTTTCGCCCTCGAGCTGGAGGACTATGGAAAAGCCGAGCAGATGCCCAAGCTGGAGGGCAAGCGGATGATTATGATGCTCGCCCCGAACAAGAAAAAGTAACCACAATTTTTTATAAAAACAGTATTATGCCTAAATTGAAAACGAACACCGGTTCAAAGAAGCGTTTCACGCTCACCGGCTCGGGTAAAATCAAGAGGAAGCACGCTTACCACAGCCACATCCTCACCAAGAAGACGAAGAAGCAGAAGAGAAACCTCGCCCACGTGTCCTTGATCGACAAGGCCGACGTCGGTCGCGTAAGAGCTTTGTTAGTCAAGTAATTCATTTATTGTTGAACCGGATGATCAGCCGAAAAGTCCCTGCGAGCCAGGGCGCTGACTTCCAAAAAACCAAAAGATTATGCCTAGAAGTGTTAACAGTGTCGCATCAAGGGCACGCCGCAAGAAAGTTCTGAAGGAAACCCGCGGTAACTTCCTCGCCCGGAAAAATGTCTGGACCGTAGCGAAGAATACCTATGAGAAGGGTCTCACTTACGCGTACCGCGACCGCAAGACCAAGAAGCGCAATTTCCGCTCCCTTTGGATCACCCGCATCAATGCAGCCGCCCGTCAGCACGGGATGAACTATTCCCAGTTCATGGGCAAGCTCGCACAGCAGAATGTGGGTCTGAACCGCAAGGTCCTCGCCGACCTGGCGATGAACAATCCGAAGGCTTTCGAAGCTATCGTCAATTCGGTAAAATAGTTTCGTGCATTGACCTTCAAGGGAACAGATAAGAAATCCTGGGTGCGGTTCGCCATTTGGGCCGCACTTTATGTCGCGTGGATCGCGTGGCACGGAAACTGGTGGTGGCTCTTCGGGCTGCCCGTGATTTTCGAGTTCTGCGTGAGCCGCCGGCTCAAGGCCTGGATCGACAGGAAGGCTGAGAAGAGCCACACTTTCAAGGTGATAGCAGGATGGGTAGATGCCATCGTCTTCGCCGTGGTCGTGGTGAGCTTCATCAACATCTTCTTTTTCCAGGCGTTCAAGATTCCTTCCTCCTCCATGGAGAGTTCCCTCCTGACAGGTGACTATCTCTTCGTCAGCAAGACGGCCTACGGCCCGAAACTGCCCCAGACCCCGCTTTCCATGCCTTTCGTCCACAACACCATGCCTTTCTCCGGGAAAGAGAGCTACTCGACCGCCCTTCAGTTCAAGTATCGGCGGATCAAGGGCTTCGGCGATGTCCGGCGCGACGATTACGTCGTGTTCTCGTTCCCGCATGGCGACACGGTGCTGTCGAAGGCGCCCGCCGAAGACTACTATACGCATGTGCGACTGTCTTCGCGCGACTACGCCATCAATACCTACGGCCCGGTCCGGGTCCGTCCGGTGGACAAGAAAGACCATTATGTGAAGCGTTGCGTGGCAGTGGCGGGCGACACCTTGCAAGTCATCGACGGGCAGGTGTATGTCAACGGACAGGCACAGGAGCAGTATCCCGGCATCCAGAACACCTTCAAGGTGGTCACGGACGGCACGCAGATCAATCCGGTCCTGCTGCGAGACCTGGGCTTCAACCTGGGCGAGATCTGGTACAGCCAGACGCTGCCCGGCTATCCGGCCCTGCCGCTGACCGGCGAGAGAAAGGAAAAGATTCAGGCTTTGGCCAACGTAGTGAGCGTCGAACAGAATGTCGATCTCTATCCGCCCGACTATCCCGACTCGAAGGAGATGTTGTTCCCCTTTGTGGAAACGGGCTGGACGCGCGACAATTACGGTCCGCTGTGGATTCCGGCAAAGGGGGAGTCCGTGGTGCTGACCGCCGACAATCTGCCGCTCTGGCGCCGCATCATCGAAGTCTATGAAGGCAACACGTTTGAAGACCTGGGCGATGGTCGCTACCGTATCAACGGGGAAGAGACCGACACCTATACCTTCAAGAT
>JAEETO010000079.1 GCA_016290385.1 Bacteroidales bacterium
GCCCTGGAGAAGGACGTGCTCAAGCTCCTGCGTGGGGAAGTGGTGGACGTGCCGGAATTCAATTTCGTGACGGGGCGCCGCGAATACAATGGCAAGCATCTGCAGATGGCTCCGGGCCGTGTGCTGCTCATCGAGGGTATCCATGCGCTCAACCCGCAGCTGATTCCGCAGGTTCCGAAGGAGAGCACCTTCAAGATCTTCATCTCGACGCTCACCAGCATTGCGCTGGACGATCACAACTGGGTGCCCACCAGCGACAACCGCCTGTTGCGCCGCATCATCCGCGACTACAACAAGGGCGCTTTCTCGGCCCGGGAGACCATCAACCAGTGGCCCAACGTACGGCGCGCCGAGGAGCAGTGGATCTATCCGTACCAGGAGAATGCCGACGTGATGTTCAACTCGGCCTATCTGGTGGAATTCGCGGTGCTGCGCCAGCACGCGGAGCTGATTCTCAGCACGGTACCGAAGAATTGCCCGGAATACAGCGAGGCGCACCGCCTGCTGAAATTCATCCGCTACTTCACCCCGGTCTCCGACAAGGAAGTCCCGGCGACATCGCTGCTCCGCGCCTTTATCGGCGGCGGCGTAATGTAAAGAATCCTGACCGCCTTGGGGCGTGGCGGATAACTAGTTGAAATAGAGCATTTTAAACGAAATCGGTTGCGTTAAAATGCGCAACCGATTATCGTTATTTGTCTGGGTATCAGATATTTATCTGCCACGCGCGGACTGGCCAGGCAGGACGGGCGACGGGACGAAAGGGCACGCACGGGCGGAGCGGGCGGACCAGCGAGACGGAAAAGGGCGGCTTATCAGAAGTCGCGCTGCTGGGAGTCGATGATGATGGTGACGGGGCCGTCGTTGACGAGGGAGACGTGCATTTCAGCGCCGAATTCACCCGTGCCGACGGGGCGGCCGATCGCGGCCGACAATGCCGCGCAGAAAGCCTCGTACATCGGGACGGCCAGTTCGTGGCCGGCCGCCCGGATGTAGGACGGACGGTTGCCTTTCTTGGTCGAGGCCATCAGCGTGAACTGGCTGACGACCAGCGCTTCGCCGCCGACGTCCACCACCGAACGGTTCATGACGCCGGCCTCGTCGTCGAAGATGCGCAGGCCGGCGACCTTCTTCACCAGATAGTCCAGGTCGGCCTGTTCATCTGTGGGGCCGACACCGAGCAGCACCAGAAGCCCCTGCCCGATTGCCGACCGGACCACGCCCCCGATCGTCACCGACGCCGAAGACACTCTCTGTACAACTACGCGCATAAACCTAGAGATTAATCGGCCGCAAAACGAAGTGGAAACGATATTCGCCGAAAGGCATCCGGTGCTCCGGCAGCGGGAGGGCGCCCCAGCTGTCGACGCAGCCGACGCCGGCCTGGCGGTAGTCCAGCAACAGGTTCGTGACATCGTCTTCCCGCAGGAGTTCGCTGTGCCGGTTGTCCTTGATGTCGTTGTCGTCGAGCGTCTCGATGTTGTAGTGCAGCGCAGACGCCGAGAACGGCTCCTCCGCCATCACCTCCAGTCCCCTGCCCTGCGCATCCGTGAGCCGCAGCCAGCGGATGTCGGTCTTCGTGCCCGTCTCCTGCGGCCGGATGTACGGATAGTACTGCTCCGTCACCGTCTGGCGCCACCAGCCCAGGAAAGAAGACGAATTGCGGTCCACATAATTCTCGACCGGACCACGGCCGTAATATTCCAGATTCTCGAACGAGCGCGGCATCTGCAACTGCACGCCGAAACGGAAGAGGTCGGGCATGTCCTTGGAAGAACCCGGAATCAGCGTCTCCACGATCTCCATCGCCCCCTCGTCGTTGATGCGGTACTCCATCCGCAGCCGCGTGTCCGTGCCCGCGACCACGTACTCTATCTGAAAGACCTGCAGCTTGTTCTTGTCAAACTGCGACAGACTGTAGAACGTCAGGCGCGGCTTGCGCCAGATTTTCATTTTCTGCTGCAGATTGGCACCATAGTCGTTGTCGGTCGGCGCCCGCCAGAAGTTCGGCAGGATGGTCGTGCCATGCTTCAGCAGGTCGACGCCGCCCACGCGGTAGCGCAGCAGCTGGCCGTCATCCACCGAGAAGTCGATGGCGAAACGCGCGCCCGACACTGTGAACTGGTGCGCAGCACTGTTGCTGATCTTCGGGCGCGCCGCACTCCGCAGCGGCTGCATCGTCCAGACATAATCGTTGAGTCGCAGCTGATGACGCGCTGCCACGTGCCCGGCCGCGAGCAAACCCTCCCTTTCTTTCAGCACATACGACAGATTGAGCAGCCACTCGCCGGACGAATCGATATCCCCGTACGGGATGTCCAGGACCCGGCGGCCGTGCGGCGCCACGTTCACGTCTTCCACGACGCCCTTGCCCTGCACCTCACCGTTGCGCAGCAGCTCCCACTGCAGCGTATAGGCTGACAAATCCCTGAAAAAGAACTCATTGTACACTTCGACTTTCTGCGGTTCCACCATTGATGACCAGATGTCCTGATAGCACCAGCCCACCTCGTACATGTGCGGGTTCGGGATCCGGTCGGGGCTAAGCAGGCCGTTGTCACAGAAATTCTGGTCCGACGGATCCGTCGAATTGAAATCGCCGCCGTACGCATAAATCTTCTTGCCGCTCTTGTTCTTCCAGTGGATCGACTGGTCCACGAAGTCCCAGATGAAGCCGCCCTGCAGCTTCGGCAGCGAACGGTAGATGTCCCAGTATTCCTTGAAACCACCCTCCGAATTGCCCATCGCATGGCCGTACTCACACTGGATCAGCGGCTTCGTGCGCTCCGGATTCTTCGCGTATCGCTGCAGGTACTCGTGGCTGGCGTACATGGGGCAGAAGATGTCGGTCATGCCGTCGTAGAGCGCCCGCTCGTACTGGATGGGGCGGCTCGGGTCGAGGGCCCGGACGCGGTCGTAGGCCGCATCGAAGTTCGGGCCGTAGCCGCCCTCGTTGCCCAGCGACCAGATGATGACGGACGGATGGTTGAAGTTGCGCAGCACGTTGCGCTCGTTGCGCTCGATGTGCGCCTGGCGGTAGGCCGTATCGCGGGCCAGCGTGCGCTCTCCGTAGCCCATGCCGTGCGATTCGACGTTCGCCTCGGCCACCATATAGATACCGTAGCGGTCGCAGAGCTCGTACCAGTACGGGTCGTCGGGATAGTGACAGGTGCGTACCGCGTTGATATTGAATTGCTTCATCAGCTTGATGTCCTGTTCCATGCGCTCGCGCGAGACCACGTAGCCGCCCTCCGGGTCGAGCTCGTGGCGGTTGACGCCCTTGATCAGCACGCGCTGGCCGTTGACCAGCAGGTCGGAACCCTTGATCTCGACCTTGCGGAAACCGACGTCGAAGCGCAGGGTCTGGAGCACGCGCTTTCCTTCGAGCAGCCGCAGCTCCAGCTTGTAGAGATACGGGTCCTCGGCGCTCCATTTGCGCGGGTTCTGCACGTAGATGCGCCCGCTCATGAAACTGCCCGAAGTCTGGATGGGCTCGCCCACGGCCTGCCCTTCCGCGTCATAGAGTTGCATCTCCACGCTGCTGCGGGCATAGTTCGATACCGACAGGTTGACGGTGAGCGTGCCGTCGCGGTAGCCCGCATCGAGATCGGGCGTAATCTGCACGTCTTCAAAGTGTTTGGTCGGGCGCGTGAAAAGATAGCAGTCGCGCGCCACGCCGGCGAAGCGGAAGAAATCCTGGTCCTCCAGATAGGTGCCGTCGCACCAGCGGAACACCTGGAAAGCGATGAGGTTGCGCTTGCCGGGCAAGAGGAAGTCCGTGACGTCGAACTCGCACTCCAGCTTGCTGTCCTCGCTGTAACCCACGAACTTGCCGTTGACCCAGAGATAGAGGTTCGAGGTGACGGACCCGAAATGGATGATCACCTGCTCCCCTTTCCACTCGGCGGGAATCTGGATGTACTTGCGGTAGCTGCCCACGTGGTTGTTTTCGGTGGGCGGCACGGGCGGCGCGCTCTTGTAGCGTCCGTACCAGGCATAGCCCATGTTGACGTACACGGGGTCGCCGTAGCCGTTCATTTCCCAGACGGCCGGGAGGCTCATCTTGGTCCAGCCCGTCTCCTGGTATTTGAGGGACCAGAATTCCACGGGACGCTGGTCAGCGCTCCGGACCCAGCGGAAGCTCCAGTCTCCGGTGAGCGGAATGATCTGGGATTCAGCGGCCAGGAAGCTGCTGTGCATGGGGAGGCGGTTGATGGAATTGATGTGGGGGTCCTGCCATTCGGTGAAAGTCTGTGCGCCCAGCGCAGTGCAGGCAAGCAGCAGGATGCAGAGAAGGAACGATTTCTTCATAGCCATGTTTTGTACTGACAAATTTAGCATATTTTTCAGATTATTCCTATCTTTACAAATTAACTGAACGAAAGTGCCCGATATATGTCCGAAGAACTGAATCTGGTGAAAGACCTGGCCCTCATCCTGATCGCCGCAGGCATCTTCACCATCATTTCCAAAGCCCTCAAGCAACCGCTCATCCTGGGATACATCGTGGCCGGCTTCATCGTGGGGCCGCACCTGGGCCTGTTCGGCATCACGAGCGCCGAATCGGTGGAGCAATGGTCCGAGATCGGCATCATCTTCCTGCTGTTCGCCCTGGGTCTGGAGTTCAGTTTCAAGAAGTTGCTGAAAGTCGGCAGTAGCGCGCTGATCACGGCGGGCTGCGTGTGCGTGGGCATGTTCGTAACGGGCAACATCGTGGGACATGCACTGGGCTGGACCCATATGGAGGGCGTTTTCCTGGGCGGCCTGATGTCGATGTCGTCGACGACGATCATCATCAAGGCCTTCACGGACCTGGGCCTGAAGAACAAGAGCTACGCGACGCTGGTGTTCGGCACGCTGGTGGTGGAAGATTTGATCGCGGTGGTGCTGATGGTGCTGCTGACGACCATTGCCACGGCCAACCAGTTTGCGGGCGGAGAGATGCTGATGGGCATGGCGAAACTGCTGTTTTTCTTGATCTTATGGTTCCTGGTGGGCATCTATGTAATCCCCTCTTTCCTGAAATGGGCCCGCAAGTACCTGAACGACGAGATCCTGCTGCTGGTGGCGATCGGCCTGTGCTTCGGCATGGTTTCGCTGGCCGTCTATGCGGGCTTCTCGGCGGCGCTGGGCGCATTCGTGATGGGCTCGATCCTGTCGGAAACCATTGAGGGCGAGCACATCAGCAAGCTGGTGGTGAACATCAAGGACCTGTTCGGCGCGATCTTCTTCGTGTCGGTGGGCATGATGGTCGATCCGGCCGTGATTGCGGCGCACTGGCTCCCGATCCTGATCCTTACAATCGTAACGATCATCGGCATGACAATCTTCGGCTCGCTGGGCGCCCTGGTCTCGGGCCGCGGCCTGAACACGGCGGTCCACACGGGATTCAGCCTGGCGCAGCTGGGCGAATTTTCCTTCATCATCGCGGGCCTGGGCGTGAGCCTGGGCGTGATGCGGGGCTTCATCTATCCGGTCATCATCGCGGTGTCGGTCATCACGACCTTCACCACGCCCTATATGATCAAGGCTGCCACGCCGTTTTGCAATTTTCTCTATAAGAAGCTGCCGGTCAAGCTATTGGCCAAGCTCGACCCGACGCCCGACTCGGGCCGCGCGAGTGCAAAGGAGCAGAGCCTGTGGAAGTCGCTCCTCCGGAGTTATTTCCTGCGCGTGCTGCTCTACAGCGTGATCCTGCTGGCCATTTTCCTGGGATCGAAACTCTATCTGGACAAATTACTGGTGCGGCTGCTGCCCGATGCCACCGACACGCTGCGCAACGCGGTCAGCCTGGGGGTGACGCTGGTGGTGATGGCGCCGTTCCTCTATGGCCTGGCTGTCAACGGGCGCGACATCAAGCACGCGGCCGTGCAGCTGATGAAGGAGAAAGACAGCAACAAATGGCCCGTCCTGGCGCTGGTGTTCCTGCGCATCTTCATCGCCATCGCGTTTGTGATCGCTGCCATCCTGCTGCACTACCAGCTCTCCTACTGGAGCCTGCTGCTGATCGTGCTGGCGGGCGTCGCTTTCTTCATCGTGGCACGGCGCTCCGTCCACCAGTTCAACGCGCTGGAGGAGCGTTTCATCACCAATCTCAACCAGAAAGAGGAATACGAGCGCATGCGGACGCCCATCGCCTCGGGCGTGCGCTCGAAGATGAAGGGGCACGACGTAGCGGCCGAAAGCGTGACCATCTCGCCAAACTCGGAATACGCGGGCAAGAAGCTGAAAGACATACCGTTCCGGCAGAAATACGGCATCAACATCGCCAAGGTGATCCGCGGCAGCAAGCGCATCCTCATCCCCTCTCCCGAGGAGCACATCTATCCCTACGACGAGGTGCTGGCCATCGGCACCAACGAGGAAGTGAAGCGTTTCGTGGAGGAGATCAATGCGGAAGAAGACGTGCAAAACATTTCCTACGAGACGGACGATTTCGTGCTCGATGCTTTCGAACTCCAGAAGGGCTGCTATCTCGACGGCAAGATGCTCAGGGACACGAACATGCGGCAGCATGGCTGCATGGTGGTGGGTGTCGAGCGCAACGGCATGTCGCTCATGAGCCCGAAGCCGGATTTCGTGTTCGAGGCGGGCGATTTCGTCTGGCTGGCCGGTGAGCGGGTGGAATGCGAAAAGATGGTGCTGGTCAATGGAAATCCGGAAGCTTAATTATCGTGTCGGCTGGCTGGTGGCCGATTATCTGAACGAGACGCCCTGCGCCGTGACGCCGGAACTGATGGCGGAGCTACTGCCGGAAGGCGCGGATACGGCGACAGAGGAGCGGGTTTACGGGGCGCTACTATGTGGTTTCTGGGGATTGGATCCGGAAGCTTCGGCGGAAGATCGTTTCATCGAAGAGCGGTATTTGCGCCCGGGGCTGCGGCGCCTGGACGCGGCGGTCTATCGCGAAAATCCTTATTATCAGACGGTCCGGATTCCGGAGCGGTCGGTCGGGCAATGGCAGCTGACGCACCAGGCGTATGCACCGTACGAGTTGTTCCTGCGTGACGACCTGATCCTGACGGAAGATCTGCGGCAGATCCCGGCCCTCGGCTACTTCGCCGAGGCCTTCTCCTATCCGTCGGTGATGCAGGACGGCCGGGAATGGATGTCGATCAAGCCGAGCGAGATCGAAAGTTCGCAGGCCGCCATCGACGCGGCCTTCGGTCACGTCGTGACCTTCGGCCTCGGTCTCGGCTACTTCGCCTTCATGGCAGCGCGCAAGCCGGAGGTCCTTTCGGTGACGGTCGTCGAGCGCGACCCTTCCGTCATCCAACTCTTCCGTGAGCAGCTGTTTCCGCAGTTTCCATGTAGAGATAAAATTACTGTCATCCAGGCTGATGCATTCGATTATCTCAAGCAGGACATGAGCGCCGCATCCCCCGACTTTGTCTTCATGGACATCTGGCACGATATCGCCGACGGCCTTGACCTTTTTGTCCGCGCGCGCCAGTACGAAGCTCGTTTCCAGGCCACCCGCTTCATGTACTGGATTGACCGCTCGCTCAAATGCGCGCTGGTCGACGCACTAGAACGCGGACAGATGCTCGATCAGGATTTTAACACCGATTAGGATCAGGATGACGCCGCCAAGGATTTCGGCACCTGCGTGGAAGCGGGTGCCGACTTTTTTTCCGATGAGCAGGCCGACGGCCGAAAAGGCGAAGGTCGTCAGGCCGATGACCAGGATGGCGCTCCACAGATTCGTGCCCAGGAAGGCGAAGGAGATGCCGAGGGCGAGGGCGTCGATGCTCGTGGCGATGGCCAGCACCAGCATCGTCCTGAAGCCGAACGACGTGTCCGCCGGCTTTTCATCTTCCGGCTGCAACGCCTCGCGGATCATGTTGCCGCCGATCAGCAGCAGCAGGCCGAAGGCGATCCAGTGATCGACCTTCGTCACCAGCTCGGCGAAACTGATGCCCAGGTAGTAGCCGATCACCGGCATCAGCGCCTGGAAGCCGCCGAACCAGAGGCCGACCGTCAGCGCCTCGCGCCAGGAGGCCCGCTGGGCCGAAAGCCCCTTGCCGATCGACACCGCAAAGGCGTCCATCGACACGCCGATGGCCAGCAAAAGGATCTCCCAGAATGACATAGGTTATTTCAGCATGAATAGATAGCCGAAATACAGGACCTGGAGGAGCACCAGGACGACGCCTTCCAGGCGGTCGATGCTGTTGCGCTTGCCCGTCCAGGAGAAGAGCACGAGGCTCATGGCGCACATGAACACGGCCGTATAATCGATATAGGTGATGTTCGCCATGCTCAACGGATGGATGACCGCCGCGCCACCGAGGATCAGCAGGATATTGAAGGTGTTGGAGCCCAGCACGTTGCCGAGGGCCAGCTGGCCCTTGCCCTTGGCGGCGGCGATGCAGCTCGTGGCCAGTTCCGGCAACGAGGTTCCGGCCGCCAGGACCGTGATGGCGATGAACTTGTCGCTCAGGCCGGCCATCCTGGCGATGACCTGCGCGTGGTTGACGAACAGGCGGCCGCCGAAGATCAGTGCCGCCAAGCCACCGACGACGAAGAGCAACGCCCGGAAGAGCGGGACGGGTTTGGCCGCGGCGCCTTCTTCGTTGCTTGCATCGTAGATTTCCAGCTGGTTGTCTTTATCATGGACAAACGACGAAACCATGTACCAGACGAAAAGCGCCAGGAACACGATGCCTTCCACCCGGCTGAGGCCGTCCTCGCCGATGCCGAAGAGCGTTTTCTTGAGTCCCAGCAGGATGAGCAGCGCGGTGATGGCGATGTTGACCGGGATGTCGCGCCGCAGGTTGCCGCGGGTGATGGCCACGGGCGCGATGATAGCCGACAGGCCGAGGATCAGTGCCGTATTGAAGATGTTGGAGCCGATGATGTTGCCGACGGCCATGTCGGAGTTTTTCTCAGCCGAGGAGATGAAGCTGACGACCATCTCGGGCGCGGACGTGCCGATGGCCACGATGGTCAGGCCGATGATGAATTCGCTGATGCCCCAGCGGCGGGCCAGTCCGGAGGCACCCTCGACGATGGCCTCCGCTCCGATGAGCACGAGCGCCAGTCCGGCCAGCAACAAAAGTATTTCAATCGCCATGTTCCTGCGTATTTCGTTTTGCGCCGCGAAGTTACAAAAACGATTTCAATTCCAAGCTAACGATTTTTGATGTTTTCCGGCTTTCGAGCGTGGCACGTATATGCCTGACATCCAGCGACATAAACAAAATCGGTTGCGCATTTTGACGCAACCGATTTCGGTTAAAATGCTGATTATCAGCGAGGTATCTGCCACGATATTATTTTTCCCGCGCCATCAGGCGCTAGCGGAGACCATTGCGGAGCCCGTGTGATAGCAGGTCGGAGCGGCAGGGTTTGGGGCAGCGCCCCAGTTAACTCAATTCCAGCTGGCCATCCTTGAAGGTGGCGGTGATGACCTGGTCGCGGGAGAGGGAGCCGTCGAGGAGTTTCTTGGCGAGCTCGTCGATGAGTTCTTTCTGGAGGACACGCTTGACGGGGCGGGCACCGTAGGCCGGGTCGTAACCCTTGACACTCAGGTAGTCGATGAACTCTTCGGTGAAGTTGAGCGTGATGCCCATCGCAGCCATCTTCTCTTTCAGCTGGCCGATCTGCAGTTCGACGATCTGCCGGATGTCGGACGGCGTCAGCTCGTGGAAGACGATGATCTCGTCGATTCGGTTGATGAACTCCGGACGGAAGCTTTCCTTCACCAGCTCGGGTTTCAGGTTCGAAGTCATGATCAGGATGGTGTTCTTGAAGTCGACCGTCCGGCCCTTGTTGTCGGTCAGACGACCGTCATCGAGCACCTGCAGCAGGACGTTGAACACGTCGGGATGCGCCTTTTCGATCTCGTCGAGCAGGATGACCGAGTACGGTTTGCGCCGCACGGCCTCCGTCAGCTGGCCGCCTTCATCGTACCCCACGTATCCCGGAGGCGCGCCCACGAGCCGCGACACGGTATGCCGCTCCTGGTATTCGCTCATGTCGATACGCGTGATCATGTTCTCGTCGTTGAACAGATACTCGGCCAGGGCTTTGGCCAACTCCGTCTTGCCCACGCCCGTGGAGCCCAGGAAGAGGAAGCTGCCGATCGGCCGCTTTTCGTTCTGGAGCCCCGCCCGGCTGCGCCGTACGGCGTTCGACACGGCCTCGATGGCCTCATTCTGGCCGATGACGCGCTGATGGAGCACCTCCTCGATATGCAGCAGCTTCTCGCGCTCGCTCTGGAGCATCTTGTTGACCGGGATGCCCGTCCACTTGGCAACGACCTCGGCGATGTCTTCGTCGGTGACGGCCTCGTTCATGATCGGGTCGGGATTGGCGGCCTTCTGCTTCTCGAGTTCGTCGATCTGCTTCTGCGCGTCGGCGATCTTGCCGTAGCGCAGTTCGGCTACCTTGCCGTAATCGCCGCGACGTTCTGCCGCGTCGGCCTCGATGCGGTAGTCCTCGATGGCCTGGCGGTTTTCCTGGATGGCCTTGAGGATGCCTTTCTCGCTGTCCCACTGCTTGTTGAGCTTATCGCGCTCCACGCGGGCCTTCTCCAGGTCTTCCATGATGCCATTCAGCTTCGGGGACTCCCCTTCCCGCTTGACGGCCTCTTTCTCGATCTCGAGCTGCTTGATGCGGCGGTTGAGTTCGTCGATGCACTCGGGCACGGAGTTCATCTCGAGCCGCAGCTTCGAAGCGGCCTCGTCGACCAGGTCGATGGCCTTGTCGGGCAGGAAACGGTTGGTGATGTAGCGGTGCGAGAGTTCGACGGCCGCGATGATGGCGTCGTCTTCGATCCGCACCTTGTGGTGGTTCTCGTACTTCTCCTTGAGGCCTCGCAGGATGGAGATGGATTCGGCCACGGTAGG
>JAEETO010000150.1 GCA_016290385.1 Bacteroidales bacterium
CGAGAAGCACGACGTCATCCGCAAGGATTTCCAGGATTTCGAAATCATCGGACACACCGCCCGTCCCGACGTCGGCCCCGTCCTGGTCACCCCCGAAGGCGCCGAACTTCCCATTCACGCGCAGGGTTATTAACCCACCGCCGTCATTCCGGGCTTGACCCGGAATCCCGAAGGGAATGCGCAGCAAAGCGAGCACAATCTCAACAAAAAAGGCAGCCTCTCTCACACAAAGGCTACCTTTTCTGATGATAATATACTAAAACCTAAACCACATGATAGATGCGGATGGGGGTCGAAATGTTGCGTTGAAAAAAACGAAAATTCTACCTTTTGACAACAATTAGCGACTTTTTAACAAAAGTTTCCCAATTGACGCAGCCGTTTTTCGACAAGCACCTGCATTTTCTCCCGGATTTCAGACGAGGAAATCTTATCGAGCACTTCGTTGCAGAAGGCCATCTGCTGCAGCAGACGGGCCTCCGCCTGCGGAATGCCGCGCGAACGCAGATAGAAGAGTTCGTCAGGGTTGAGACGGCCGATCGTCGCGCCGTGGCTGCACTTTACGTCGTCGGCATAGATCTCGAGTTGCGGCTGCGTATAAGCCTTGGCCGTCTCACTGGCCAGCAGATTGTGGTTGGCCTGATAGGCTTCGGTCTGCTGCGCGTCGGGGACGACTTTGATCAGCCCGTTGAAGCGGGTCACGGCATGACCGCCCACGATGTTCTTGAACAACTGGGTGCTCTTGCACTGCGGGACTTCATGCGTCAGCAAGATATCGTATTCCATCTCCTGCCGGTCGTCCGCCAGGCAGATGCCGGCCAGGTCGCAGGCGGCATGGCGGCCCTGCAGCGTCACGCACAGGCGGTCGCGAAGCAAGCTGCCGCCGAGCGACAGGAATACCATTTTCAGCGAGGCGCCTTCGGCCAGCGAGATATCATACGCCGTCCCGCCTTCAGGCGCGGCTGCGTCTTGCAGCACGACATATTCGGCGGAAGCACCTGCTTCCAGCGCGATGCGCAACCTGCTTTCCGGATTGGTAATGAACTGGGAATCCATACCTATTCACTGTCTTGGATGAGCCAGTCGTAGCCTTTCTGCTCGATTTCGAGCGCCAGCTCCTTGCCGGCGGTCTTGATGATGCGGCCCTTGTAGAGTACGTGGATCACGTCGGGAACGATGTAATCGAGCAGTCGCTGGTAGTGGGTGATGACGATGAAGGCGTTGTCGGGACGCCTGAGTTTGTTGACACCGCCGGCCACGATGCGCAGGGCGTCGACGTCGAGGCCGGAGTCAGTCTCGTCGAGGATAGCCAGGCGCGGCTCGAGCATTGCCATCTGGAATATCTCGTTGCGTTTCTTCTCACCGCCCGAGAAGCCCACATTCACCCCGCGGCCCGAAAAACTGCTGTCCATTTCCACATAAGCCATCTTCTCGCGCATCAGCTTCAGGAACTGGGCGGCGCTGAGCGGCTCCAGCCCGCGTTGCTTGCGTTGCTCGTTCACGGCGGCTTTCATGAAATTGACATTGCTCACGCCCGGAATCTCGACCGGATACTGGAAGCCGAGGAACAAGCCGGCCCAGGAACGCTCTTCCGGAGAGAGCGCGAGCAGGTCGCGACCGTCGTAGGTGACGGAGCCCTCTGTCACCGTGAAGGTTTCACGACCGGCCAGCACAGCGGAGAGGGTGCTCTTGCCCGAGCCGTTGGGCCCCATGATGGCATGGACCTCGCCAGCCTTGATTTCCAGGTTGATGCCGCGGAGAATCTCTTTTTCTCCGACTGAGGCGTGCAGGTTTTCTATTTTGAGCAGGGTGTTCATCAGGCTTTCCTCCTATACATTTTCTCCCAGTTGACCAGGGAGACGATGCCGTTGACAAGATACAGGGCACTGACGATCGGCATGAAGATGTTGCCGACCGACAGGTGCAGGATGAGTTGGGTGATATTGACGATGATCCAGGCCACCCAGCAGTCCCATTTCTTCTGGGCGCTGAGGAACTGAGCCACGAGGATCAGGACGGTGACGCAGGAATCGAGATAAGGCTGCGGGTCTGCGGGGAACAGGCGCCGGAGCAGCCAGCCCCAGATGGCGGCCACCACCAACACGATGA
>JAEETO010000010.1 GCA_016290385.1 Bacteroidales bacterium
GCTGAACCTCTCCAACGGTCCTTTCCCGTTGATGTACATGGGCATCGAGCGCGCGAACCTTGTGATCGAGGGTATCCGTGAATACGGCAAGCCCGAGGAGAATGCCGATATGGCTTATCTGCTCGGCGAGGCGCTGACGCTCCGCGCCATGATCTACTACGACCTGGTCAAGGCCTGGGGCGATGTCCCGGCCCGTTTCGAGTCGCTGCAGAGCTCGACCATCTACATGCCCAAGGAAAGCCGCGACGTGATCTTCAACCAGATCCTCGGCGACCTGGAGGAAGCCATCCCGTACCTGCCTTATCCGGGCAAGACCGACGCCACCTCCCGCACCGACCGCGTCAACAAGGTTTTCGCGGAAGGCCTCTATGCGCGCATCGCGCTGCTGGCTTCGGGCTATGCCATCCGTCCTGACGACGGCATGGTGGGCACCGGCGACCTGGGCACCGTCCGTCTCTCGAGCGATGCCAACCTCCAGAAGAGCGTGCTTTATCCGAAGGCCCTTTCGTATCTGAAAGACGCTATCAATTCCGGCTCCGCCAGCCTCGAGAACGATTTCGAGCATTACTGGTACAAGCAGAACAACATGGACAACCTCGCTGCAGGCCCTGCCTATGAGACTTTGTACGTGATTCCGTTCGGCGCCGGCCGCGGCCGCTGGAACTTCACCTTCGCCATTTCTTCGGAAGGCGCCAGCATCTCGAACGGGGTGACCCGCGGTGGCGATGCCGGCCCGGTCCCGACCATGTATTTCAAATATGGTGCGAACGACCAGCGTCGCGATGTCAGCTGCGTCAATTACAAATGGAACAAGGACAATTCGATCGAGCCTGCCGGCATTGCCAAATGGTATTTCGGCAAATACCGCTTCGAATGGATGGATGCCCAGCCTTATTCGGGCGGCAACGACGACGGCATCAAGCCGGTGGTCATGCGCTATGCCGATATCCTGCTGATGGCCGCCGAGATCGCCAACGAAGAGGGTGACCTCAATTATGCGAAGAGCTGCCTGCTGGAAGTCCGCGGACGCGCCTATACCGGTCATGAAGAGGAAGCAGAGGCCTATGTCAACGGTATAGCCGGCAAGGATGCCATGTTCAATGCCATCGTGGACGAACGTGCCCTCGAGTTCTGCGGCGAATTCCTCCGCAAGGCTGACCTGATCCGCTGGAACCTGCTCAAGACCAAGCTCGACGAGGCGGCCGGCGACATGCTCGAACTGCGCGACCTCCAGGGTTCGTACAGCGGACTGACCGGCGACATCTGCTACGCCCTGACGCCCGACGAAAAAGCACTGGACATCCTCTTCCTGAAAGCGGGTGAGGAAATCCCCGGCGGATATGAAATTACCACGGGCTATGTCAACAAATATGATGACGGCAAGAAAACGGGCTTCTACTACGACCGGATCAAGGGTATCTACTACCGCAACCCCGAACAGTACATGTTCTGGCCTATCTTCAACGACACCATGACCAACAGCCAGGGTTCCATCAAGAACGACTATGGCTACGACAGCATCTAATCGCAGGTTACTTATGAAAAAGATCAAATTACTGAAATATGCACTGGCAGCATTCGTGGTTGCGCTGGGCCTGAGTGCCTGTGACAAACCGTTCGACGAGATCACGTCGCTCGACCTGAACCGCTGCCTGGAGCCGATGAACCTCAATGCGAGGGTCAACTCCGCGCTCGGTGACGTGGTCACGTTCAGCTGGGATGTGTCCAAGGATGCAGAAAGCTACATCTTCACCGTCTATACGGACGCGAACATGACGCAGACCTATCTCACCGAGACGGTTTCCCCGTCGAACGTCCCGTACATCAAGAAACTGGACGCCGACAGGACCTACTATTTCACCGTACAGGCGACATCCGGCCGGAAGCAGTCGTCCAAGGTCGCCGCATACGACCTTGCCATCAAGACCTACGCCGTAAAGGACAATCTCTACCTGACTGTCCAGGAGCGTTACGTCGACGGCGCACTCCTTGTGTGGTCGACCGATGTGGAAGACTATCTCGACGTGACCCATGTCACCGTCTCTCTTCCCGGTTCGGACGATCCGGTGAAGACCATCGAACTGACGGCGGGGGACAAGGAAACCGCGTCCCTCCTGGTCGATGGTCTCAGCGCTACGACCGAATATGTCTTCACCCTCTGGTACCTGAGCGCCAGCCGCGGCCAGGTGACGGCGTGGACACGTGCCGACACGGAGAATTTCACGCAAGTCCGCACGCTGGACGAACTGCTGAACGCCGTCAAGACACCGGGCGCCAAGATCGCCTTGCAGATGGACGGTTCTCCGTATGACATCGAATCACTCGACATCACCAACGGCTTCACCATTGTGGGCGTCAGCTCCGCCGACGGCAGCAAGCCCGTGATCCAGGGCGAATTCCACATCTCCGATGCCTGGGCATCCGGCAACGAACTCTATTTCGAGGATGTCGAATTCAACGGCGGCCCCACGGCTACCGCTCCTTCAGGTTTCGGCTTCGCCATCCAGAACAAGAACGGCGGCACCGTGAAGGGCAAGGACATCGGCAACCTCACCTACAAGAACTGCGTCATCACCAACTATACGAAGGGCCTGATCTACGAATGGGGCAACGACATGAAGCTGGGTGACGTGACGTATGAGAGCTGCGAGATCAGCAACATCAACTACGACGGTACGGTCGGCGGCGACGTGTTCGACATCCGCCAGGCGACCACCGTTTCGAAACTTGCGTTCATCGACAATACGGTCTATCAGGGCATGCGTACCTTCGTCCGCTTCGACGCGGGTTCCGTCGGCGAACTGGTGTTTGAGAACAACACGCTCCACAACCTGAACTTCGTGGACAACGCCAACAACGCGGGTGTCTTCGGTCTCCAGATCACGCCGGGTTCGTTCTCGTTCAAGAACAACCTCATCGTCAACATGACCGGCAAGGCCGTCCTGGCTGGTTCCAACGCCAAGTACGTGCCGGCTTCGTCGATGGGTGTGGCCGCCTCCAACAACTGGTTCTATAACCTGCCGAAGGGGGACGACGGTTCCATCACCTACTTTACCGACAACTTCACCCTGGCCGACGCCAGCGGTACCATCCTCGAGGCCGATCCCTGCTACAACGCGCCGGCCGGCCTGTTCAACATCCTGCCCGATTCTGAAATCGCCGGCAAGGAAGTTGGTGCTTCGAAGTGGTGGACCCCGTATGTGGAAGCTCCCGAAGACCTCACGCTCAACGTGATCGAGGGCAATCACACCTGGAACTTCGCCAACGCCAAGTTCTTCTCTGGCACGATCAAGAAACAGATGGTCCGCGACCAGCTGTTCATCAATACCACCGACGGCTTCCCGATCGTGGTGGACGGCGGCATGCTGAACTTCCAGGCTGCAGCGGTGACCGACCGCAAGGGCGTTCCTGTGAACAATGTGCTGCAGTTCAAGGTGAACCAGCCGGGTTCCGTGGTCATCAAGGCCCAGGATCCCGATGCGAAGGGCAACCACTTCGTAGTGGGTGTCGGCCCTGTCGCCGGCGGTGAGATCGCCCTCAAGGGTGGTGTCTCGGCCATGGCCGATTCCGACACGCCGACGAAGATCCTCATCACTTCCATCACGGAAGAGTCGATGGTCTACATCTATCCTTCCGGCCCGATCAGCCTGGAGAAACTGGCCTGGTCGACCGACGTGACGCCGATCAACACGGCGCTCCCGACGCCGGAGCCGAAGGCGGATCCTGCCTCCATCACGCAGGGTGACGCAGCTGACATCACCATCTCCTGGGATCCTGTCGACAATGCGGGCAGCTATTCCGTCGTGTTCAACGGCAAGACCAGCGTCGTGAACGAAGGCACTGAATTCGTGATCGGCGGCACCACGACGGGCATGCTCGATGCGGGCAGCTACAAGGTTGAAGTCTTTGCGAACCCCGGTCCTGAAGACATCTACAATACCGAGTCGGCTGCTGGCGTGGCTACCTTCGCCGTCCTCCCGAAGGGCGGTGGCGGCGGTGACGACGAGTTCGTGGTCAAGGATGTCACCGAGCTCCTGGCCGCCATCGACGCAGGCAAGGCCGCTATCACCCTGGCGCCCGGCCTCTACGATCTGGGCGGCAGCCTGACGGTTACTGCACCGCTCGCCCTCAAGGGCCAGGATGGCGCGGTTGTCATGGGCGGCTTCAAGCTCAGCGGCGAAGTCGGCAGCTTCTCCATCAATAACCTGACGGTCGAAGCCAACGGCGCCGACATCTTCGTGAACCTCGACAACGAAGCCGGTGTCAAGGCCGACGAACTGAGCATCCGCAACACGGTGATCGACGGCTTCACGAAGAGCGTCATCTACGCTTCCAACACGGCCGACAAGTTCGAGATCCGCGATATCGTCTTCGACAATATCCTGGTGCGCAACCATGGCTCCGGACAGGGCGTCTTCGACCTCCGCAACGGTGCGTACGGCACGTTCACGCTTAAGGAAAGCACCGTCACCGGCGGCCGCGACTTCCTGCGTATCGACGCGCCTTGCTCCATCTACAGCGTACTGGTGACGAAGAATACGCTCGACAACCTGAACAACAGCGGCAACGCCGGTGGTGTGTTCTGCGTGCGGGCAACCCCGTCCAAGTACGAGGTCAGCAACAACATCGTAGCCAACGTCACCAATTCCATCAGCGGCCGTACCGCTGCCATGAAACCGAAGATGATCCGTAACGTCTGGTACAACATCGGTGAGACGTTCTACACCGGCTGCATCGATGCCGAGCTGGCACTCGACGGACAGGGCGTGAACCTGAGCGCCGATCCGTTCAAGGATGCTGCGACGGGCGACTACACCCTGACCAATGCCGTAGTGATGAGCCTGGGCTCCGGTGCTTCCCGCTGGAATCCTGCCATCGCGACGGTTGACGACAGCAATTCCTTTACGGTCAGTTCCGTGGAAGAGTTCACGGCGGCGCTCGAAGCCGGCAAGACGGATATCCGTTTCGAAGCCGGTGAATATGACCTGAGCGCTTCCGCCATCACGCTGGGCGCCGGCATGCACCTGAGTTCGGATGGCTCCGCCATCGTGAAGGTCAGCCAGTTCAACTTGGCCGAAGGCGAGCTGGGCACCATCGTCATCGAGGGCATCCGCTTCGAAGGTGACGGTTCCAACAACTTCATCAGTGTGTCGGACGCTTCGGTGGTCCGCAACCTGACGGTCAGGAACTGCTGGATCGAGCACATCGGCAAGAGCGTGTTCTATGGCAGTGCGGAAGGTTCCGCTTTCGATGCCCTGGTCTTTGAAGACACCTACATGGGCGAACTGGGCGGCGGACAGGGCACCATCGACATCCGCAAGGGTGCCTATGGCGTCGTGACCATCGAGAACTGTACGGTCGTCGGCGGACGCGACTTCATCCGCGCCGATGCCGGCAAGGTGACCGGCGCCGTGAACATCGTGAACAACACCTTCGACGGTGTCACGCTGAACAATGGCAACGGCATCCTCTACGTGCGTTCCACGCCGGAAAGCTATGTGTTCAAGAACAACCTGTTCCTGAATGAGAACGGTGACAACAACAAGCTGTCGAAGGACAGCGGAATCACGGTTCCGAACGAGGTGGCCTCCAACTTCTTCTACAATTGCGTGGCCGAAGCCTTCTGGACCGGCCTGATCAACCAGGAAGTCGCCCTGGCGAACGGCGGCGTCATCCTGGCCAAGGATCCGGTGGAGGATGCTTCTGTCCACAACTACATACTGGTCAATCCGCTCTGCCTGGCTTCGAATGTCGGTGCCGGCATGTGGAATGTGAACAAGGGCAAGATTACGTCGGAGATTACGGTCAATGACGTGCTGGAACTGGTGAATGCACTGGATGCCGGCAAGCAGGGTATTACCCTGAATGCGGGTACCTATGACCTGCGTGAGGCTGCCGAAGGCGGCGTCATCAACCTGATCAACCCGGTCAGCCTCATGGGCAAGGGCCAGGTGGTCATCGTCGGTGGCTTCAATCTGGGTCTCGGCACCGGTGCGTTCATGGCCGACGATATCATCTTCGACGGAGCGGAGAAGGCGATGGGCAATGCCCTTGAAATTGCTGAGGCGACCGAGCTGAGCCTGATCCGGATCACCGGCTGTGAATTCCGCGCCTACAACAAGAGCCTCCTCTATGGCAACGGTGCCGATTCCCAGGTGAAGGTGTTCGAATTCCGCAAGAACCTGGTTCACGGCTTCGGCACGGGCCAGGGCATGCTCGACATCCGCAAGGGCGTCTATGGCTCCATCGATGTCTCGTTCAATACCTTCTATGACGGTGGCCGCGACTTCATCCGTTGCGACAAGGAGATTGCCGGCAGCATCGCTATCACCCGCAACACTTTCGGCGCTTGCTCGATCGATGCGGGCAACGGCCTGCTGTGGATCCGTTCCTGCGCCGCCAATCCGGAGGACTACGTCGTGTCGAAGAACCTGTTCGTCAACCTGACCGGGGAGAAGACCATCCTGGCCAAGAGTGGCGCTACGGTCCCGACCATGTCGGAGAACTACTTCTTCAACGTGGGTGAGGCCTTCTTCACCGGTGCCATCGACGCTACGGTCGCAACGACGGACGGCGGTGTCCTGGAGGGAGATCCTTGCGTGAACTCCGCAGAATTCAACTTCCGTCTCGTCAGCGAAAGCCTGCGCAGGGCCGACATCGGCGATCCGCGCTGGAATCCTGGCTCTTCGGCCTATTACCAGGTCAAACCGCAGAACGGATTGAAAACCCGCTAATCGACCGGATATGAGTTTTATCAACGATAACTTCATGCTGCAGAGTGATACGGCGCGTGCGCTGTATCACTCCCATGCAGCGAAGATGCCCATCATCGACTACCACTGCCATCTGGTGCCGCAGCAGATTGCCGAGAACATCCAGTTCCGCGACATCACGCAGCTCTGGCTGGTGGACGGCCACTACGGAGACCACTACAAGTGGCGGGCGATGCGGGCCAACGGTGTTTCTGAGGAGTATCTCACAGGCGGAACCAAATCCGCCTGGGAGACCTTCGAAAAATGGGCTGAGACCGTACCCTATACGATGCGCAACCCGCTGTACCACTGGACGCACCTGGAGCTGAGCCGCGTGTTCGGCATCGACAAGCTCCTGTCGCCCAAGACGGCGCGCGAGATCTTCGAGGAATGCAACGCGAAGCTCGCCACGCCGGAATTCCGCGGCCAGGCGCTGATCCGCAAGTTCAACGTGGAAGTGGTCTGCACGACCGACGATCCGGCCGACGACCTGCGCTGGCACAAGATGATCGCAGAGCATCCTTTCGGCACGAAGGTGATTCCGGCCTGGCGTCCCGACAAGGCCATGGCCATCGAGAACCCGAAGGCCTACAAGGCTTATCTGATACAGCTGGGCGAGGCCGCCGGCATGGAGATCCGTTCCTACCGCGATCTGCAGGAAGCCCTGCAGAAACGGCACGACTTCTTCGCCGCCAACGGCTGCAAGCTCTCCGACCATGGGCTGGAGAACTTCTACGCCACGAGTTACACGGGACCTGAGATCGAACTCATTTTCCAGAAAGTATTGCTCGGGATCACCCCGAACGCGACCGAGCTGGAGAAGTTCCGCAGTGCCTTCCTCTACGACCAGGCCATCATGGATGCGGATGCCGGCTGGACCCAGCAGTTCCACATCGGCGCCATCCGCAACAACAACTCGAAGATGTATGAACGGATCGGTCCGGACACGGGCTACGACGCCATACACGACGTGGACGTCGCCGTCCCCGGCCATCGCTTCTTCGACCGCCTGACAGCGGCCGGCAAGCTCACCAAGACCATCTTGTACTGCCTCAATCCCAAGGACAACGCCGTGATGATGACTATGGCCTATACCTACAATGACGGTACGGTCCCGGGCAAGATGCAGTTCGGTTCCGGCTGGTGGTTCCTCGACCAGGAGGTCGGCATGCGCCGCCAGATGGACTCCCTGTCCGCCCTCGGCCTCTTCAGCCGCTTCGTGGGCATGCTGACGGATTCCCGCAGCTTCATCAGCTATCCCAGGCACGAGTATTTCCGCCGCATCCTCTGCGACGTGGTGGGACGCGATGTCGAGACTGGCAGGCTGCCGGCATCCGAACTCGATTTCATCGGCCAGATGGTCGAAGACATCAGTTACAACAACGCAAAAAGGTATTTTAACTTCTAACGTCATGCCCGGCCTGACCGGGCATATACCATGGATTACATCAAGATCAATCCTTCTGACAATGTCGCCGTGGCGCTCACCGACCTTCGGGCCGGTGAGGCCGTGTGCGGCGTTACGCTCCAGTGCGACGTCCCGCGCGGACACAAGATCGTCCTGCAGGATCTCAGGGCAGGGGAGAACGTCATCAAATACGGCTTCCCGATCGGCCATGTGACCCGCGATGCCGCGGCCGGCACGATGGTCGACCACAGTTGCATCAAGACCAACCTGGAAGGGCTGCTGGATTACAAATATGAACCGAAGATTTCTCCACTCGCTCCGCTCGGTCGAAATGACAAGGATGCGCTCGGTGGGAATGGCGGGGATGTCATTTCGAGCGACGCCGAGGAATCATTCCGGGGTTACCGCCGCGCCGACGGCCAGGTGGGCATCCGCAACCAGATATGGGTGATTCCCACCGTGGGCTGCGTGAACGGCATTTGCGAGCAGATTGTCGCCCGTTTCAAGGATGAGATGCCGGATCAGGTCCGGCAAGACTGGGAATCCGGTGTCGACGCCGTTGTCTGTTTTCCGCACAACTATGGCTGTTCCCAGCTGGGCGACGACCATCGGAACACCCGGACCATCCTGGCCGACATGGTACACCATCCCAATGCGGGCGGCGTGCTGGTCGTATCGCTCGGTTGTGAAAACAACCAGCTGGATGCATTCAGGGAGATCGTTGGTAAAGTGGACGAATCCCGCGTACGGATGTTCGTCTGCCAGCAGGTGGAAGATGAGGTCGAATATGGCTTGCAACAGCTCCGCGAGATTTACGCGGTCTGCTCTCAGGACCGTCGCACCGAAGTGCCCGTCAGCGAACTTCGCGTGGGCCTCAAGTGCGGCGGGTCGGACGGCCTGTCCGGCATCACGGCCAATCCGCTGCTGGGTGTCTTCTCCGACTGGCTGGTGGCCCGTGGCGGCACGACGGTGCTGACCGAGGTACCGGAGATGTTCGGGGCGGAGACCATCTTGATGAACCGGTGCCAGGACAGGGCGACCTTCGACAAGACGGTCAGCCTGATCAACGATTTCAAGGCGTACTTCATGCGCAACGACCAGCCCGTGTACGAGAATCCCTCGCCGGGCAACAAGGCGGGCGGCATCTCCACGCTGGAAGAGAAATCGCTGGGCTGCACACAGAAGTGCGGATCGAGCCTCGTCCGTGACGTGCTCCGTTACGGAGAACGGCTCTCTGTCAGGGGACTCAACCTGCTGAGCGCTCCGGGCAACGACCTGGTGGCATCGACGGCGCTGGCGGCTGCGGGCTGCCAGGTCGTCCTTTTCACCACGGGACGCGGTACGCCCTTCGGCAGTTTCGTTCCTACCATGAAAATTTCGACCAACACGCCGCTGGCGGAGCGCAAGCCCGCCTGGATCGACTTCAACGCAGGCGTGCTGGCGCAAGACGAGGAGATGGAAGCCGTCGCCGCCCGTTTCACGGACTACGTGCTCTCCGTCGCCTCCGGCGAACCCGTCAACAACGAGAAACATGGCATCCGCGAGATCGCCATTTTCAAGACGGGTGTAACCTTATAAATTGAATATTCATTAAATACGCTATATGGAAAGATTAAATCGTACGACGGCGCCTCAGGCGAAAACGTACACCGAGAAGGTGATCCAGTTCGGGGAAGGCAACTTCCTCCGGGCGTTCATCGAATGGATCATTTGGAAAACCAACCAGAAGACGGACTTCAACGGCTCCGTAGTCGTCGTCCAGCCCATCGAGAAAGGCATGGTCAGCTGGCTCAACGAGCAGGACGGTCTTTATCACCTCAACCTGCAGGGCCTGCTCGACGGCCAGCCCGTCGACAGCGTCGACCTGATCGACGTCATCTCCCGCGGCCTGAATCCCTACGAGGATTTCGATGCATACCTGAAACTGGCCGAACAGCCCGAGATCCGCTTCGTCATCTCCAACACGACCGAGGCTGGCATCGCCTTCGACCCTTCCTGCAAGCTGGATGACAAACCGGCCTCTTCGTATCCCGGCAAGCTCACGCAGTTGCTCTATCACCGTTATCAGTACGTCAAGGGCGACAAGGCCAAAGGCCTGATCATCTTCCCGTGCGAACTGATCTTCGAAAACGGCAAGCACCTGAAAGAATGCATCCGCCAGTACATCGACCTGTGGAAACTGGGAGAAGGCTTCCGCGAGTGGTTCGAGACGGCCTGCGGCGTTTACAGCACGCTGGTCGACCGTATCGTGCCGGGCTATCCCCGGGATACCGCCGAGCAGCTCTGTGCCCGTGCCGGCTATCAGGACAACCTGCTCGACAAAGCCGAGATCTTCCATCTCTGGGTCATCGAGGCACCCGCCGAAGTAGCCAGGGAGTTCCCCGCTGACAAGGCCGGGCTCAACGTGCTCTTCGTGCCCTCCGAGGCACCGTACCACGAGCGCAAGGTCACCTTGCTTAACGGCCCGCATACCGTGCTGTCGCCCGTGGGCTACCTGAGCGGTCTCAATACCGTAAAGGAATGCTGCGAAGACGAGCTGGTCGGTCCTTATGTGCGCAAAGTCATGTACGAGGAACTGCTTCCGACGCTCAACCTGCCGAAGGAAGAACTTGTGCAGTTCGCCGACGCCGTGATGGAACGTTTCCGCAATCCTTTCGTGAAACACTTCGTCACCAGCATCATGCTCAACTCCTTCCCGAAATTCAAGACGCGCGACCTGCCGGGCCTGAAAACCTACCTGGCCCGCAAGGGCGAGCTGCCGAAAGGCATCGTGCTGGGCCTGGCCGCCATCTGTACCTACTATAAAGGTGGGAAGCGGGGAGAAGACGAGATTGTCCCGAACGACGATCCGAAGATCATCGCCCTGCTGCAACGTCTCTGGGCCACGGGCGACATCGCCGCTGTGGCCAAGGGTGTCCTGGCCGACGATTTCATCTGGGGTGAGGACCTCAACCAGATTCCGGGCCTGACCGCGTTGCTGAAGACCTACCTGACCATGATTCATGAAGCCGGCATGCGTGCCGCCGTTCAGAATATCCTGTAACAACGCTGTCTATGACTACCCAACAGAAACTCATGTCCAACTGGCGCTGGTGGATCTGCTCGCTGCTCTTCGTTGCGACCACGGTCAACTATCTCGACCGTCAGGTGCTCTCCCTGACCTACGAGGAATTCATCAAGCCCGAATTCCATTGGACCGATGCCAATTACGGCACCATCACCAGTTTCTTCTCCATCTTCTACGCCATCTGCTGCCTTTTCGCCGGCAAATTCGTGGACTGGATGGGTACGAAGAAAGGTTATCTGATCGCCATCGGCGTCTGGTCGGCCGGTGCGTGCCTGCACGCCGGCTGCGGCTGGGCTACCGCCCATCTTGAAGGCCTCGGCACCGTGGAGGCCCTGCGTGCCGTGCAGAGAGGTTCCCAGATCGCCCTGGCTGTATCCACTACCTCTGTATTCCTGTTTATGCTCTGTCGCGGTATCCTTGCGCTCGGCGAGGCGGGCAACTTCCCGGCTGCCATCAAGGTGACGGCGGAGTATTTCCCGAAGAAGGACCGTGCGTTCGCGACCTCCATCTTCAACGCCGGCGCTTCGGTCGGCGCACTCGCCGCTCCGCTGCTGATCCCGCCTCTGGCGGTGAAATACGGCTGGGAGATGGCCTTCATCATTATCGGCGGCCTGGGCTTCCTCTGGATGTTCTTCTGGGCCTTCATGTATGACAAACCGGAGAAGAGCAGGCACGTGAACGCAGCCGAACTGGAATACATCCGCCAGGACGATGCCGAAGAGGCTGCCGAGAAGGCCGCCGCGGCCGAGGCTGCCGCCCAGGAGAAGGCGATCCCCTTCCTGAAGTGCTTCACCTACAAGCAGACCTGGTCTTTCATCGTCGGCAAGTTCTTCACCGACGGTGTATGGTGGTTCTTCCTGTTCTGGGCACCGTCCTATTTCAGCAACCAGTTCCATGCGCCGGCCACATCGACGCTGGGACAGTGGCTGATCTTCACGCTCTATCTCATCGTGACCGTGATCTCCATCTTCGGCGGCTATCTCCCGAAGGTCTTTGTGGAGAAGAAAGGCATGAATCCGTATTCGGGCCGCATGCTCGCCATGCTCATTTTCGCTTTCTTCCCGATTGCCGCGCTCTTCGCACAGCCGCTGGGCGTGAACCTCGGTTCTCCCTGGTGGCCGGCCATCCTCATCGGCCTGGCCGGTGCAGGACACCAGGCCTGGAGCGCCAACCTGTTCTCCACCATCGGCGACATGTTCCCCAAGAGTACCATCGCGACCATCACCGGCATCGGTGCCATGGCCGGCGGTATCGGCTCGATGATTATCCAGAAGGTGGCGGGCCACCTCTTCACGTATGCGGAGCATGCCGGCGAAGCCTTCAGTTTCCTCGGCTTCACGGGCAAGCCGGCCGGTTATTTCATCATGTTCTGCTTCTGCGGCCTGGCCTACCTGATTGCCTGGACCATCATGAAGATCCTGGTTCCCAAGTATAAACCCATTGAGCTGTAATATGAGGAAGATCTGGATGCTGACCCTGGCGCTGCTGGCCCTGACGGGCTGCAAGTCGCCCGAAGCGACCGTAATGGCCCGCTATGTTCCGGAGCGCGCCGACGACTTCGTGTATGAAAACAATCTGGTGGCCGGCCGTTTCTACGGCGAGGCCCTTGAAGGCAATCCCACATCCCCCGGCATCGACGTATGGGTGAAACTGCCCGGAAAACTGGTCGCTGACGACTGGTACAAGGGGGCGATGGAGGATCCGGACTATTACCATCACGACCATGGCGGAAAAGACTGCTACAAGGTGGCGGTCTCCCTGGGCGGCGGCGCTTCCGCTCCGCTGATCGACGGGACACTGCGTTATCCGTCCACGAACTACCGTTCCTACGACATGCTGGAAGAGCGTCCCGACAAAGTGGTCTTCGTGCTCCATTATCCCGCCTGGCAGGCTTCCGACGACGTGGCCGTTTCGCTCGACAAGCAGGTTACGGTCTTGCCGGACAGCTATTTCTGCATCGTGGAGGATACGTATACGTTCACAGGTGCGGAGACCCTGACCATCGCCGCCGGCGTCAACCGCCATCCGGCGCTGGGCACGCTGGTCGATGAACTCATCATTCCGGGCCGTTATGCTCTCTGGGAGCATGCCTCCGACCAGAGCATCGAGCCGGAAGACGGCATGCTCGGCGTGGCCGTCGTCGTCCCGGACGCGGAAACCGCCCGTATCACCGATGACGGCGTCCATGGCATCTGCACCCTTGAGGTCCGCAGCGGGGAGCCCTTCCGCTACCTGTTCGGCTCCTGCTGGTCGAAAGGGGAGGTGAAGACAGCTGAAAACTGGTATGAAATCGTTAAAAAACAATAAACCCATGAACAATCCTTTTTCCCTGGAAGGCAAGAATGCCTGGATCACCGGCGCTTCCTATGGCATTGGCTTCAACATTGCCAAGGCTTTTGTTGGCGCAGGCATCAAGAATATCATTTTCAACGACATCAACGAGGCGGCGCTGGAACGCGGCCTGGCCAATTACAAAGAAGCCGGCATCACGAACGTGAAAGGTTACGTCTGCGACGTGACCAAGGAGGACGAAGTGAAGGCCCTCGTGGAGAAGATCCATGCCGAGGTCGGTCCGATCGACATCCTGGTCAACAACGCCGGCATCATCAAGCGCATCCCCATGCACGAGATGAAACGCGCCGAGTTCCAGGCCGTGATCGACGTGGACCTCGTGGCCCCTTATATCGTCTCCGCCGCCGTCCTGCCCGAGATGATGGCCCGTCATGAAGGTAAGATCATCAACATCTGTTCGATGATGAGTGAACTGGGCCGCGAGACCGTGAGCGCTTATGCAGCGGCCAAGGGTGGCCTGAAGATGCTTACCCGCAACATTTGTTCGGAGTACGGCTCCTACAATATCCAGTGCAACGGCATCGGCCCCGGCTACATCGCTACGCCACAGACGGCACCGCTGCGCGAACGGCAGCCCGACGGGAGTCGTCACCCGTTCGACAGCTTCATCGTGGCCAAGACCCCGGCCGGCCGCTGGCTGGACCCGAGCGAACTGGGCGGACCCGCCGTATTCCTGGCATCCCACGCCTCCGACGCCGTGAACGGCCACGTGCTTTACGTGGATGGCGGCATCCTGGCCTATATCGGCAAGCAACCGGAATAGATTCCCCGATACGTTCAGAATGACCGTCTTATGAAAATCAATTGCCAAGTACGCCAGGCATCCAGCCATTTGGACGCCAGGCATTACGACACGGCCCGGATCCGTCAGGAATATCTGGTGGAGAACCTCATGCTTCCCGATGAGATCAACATGGTCTATTCGATGTTCGACCGTATCATCGCGGGCGGAGCTGTCCCTGTGCAGGAGGACCTGCTGCTCAGCGCGCCCGAAATCCTGCGCGCGGACTATTTTACCCAGCGCCGTGAACTGGGCATCATCAATGTCGGCGGCACTGGTGTCGTCCGGGTAGGGGACGAGGAATACACGATTCCGTTCAAGGAGGCCCTGTATGTAGGGCGGGGCAACCGCCACGTCACTTTCAAGAGCGTGGATCCGCAGCATCCGGCCCATTTCTATTTCTGCTCGGCTACGGCCCATCGCGAGACGGGCGTGAAGCAGGTGTCGAAAAAAGATGCCGTGGTGATGCACCTCGGCTCGCTGGAGGAGTCCAACGAACGCACCATCAACCGTCTGCTGGTCAAGGAAGTTGTGCCCTGCTGCCAGTTGCAGATGGGCATGACCGAGCTGGCACCCGGCAGCACCTGGAACACGATGCCGGCTCATACGCACGACCGTCGCATGGAGGTATATTTCTACTTTGAAGTACCCGAAGACGCCGCTGTCTGCCACTTCATGGGAGAACCGCAGGAGACCCGGCACATCTGGATGCACAACGAGCAGGCTGTCATCTCGCCGCAGTGGAGCATCCACAGCGCCTGCGCCACCCGCAACTACACCTTCATCTGGGGCATGTGCGGTGAGAACGATGACTACAACGACATGGACTGGTGCGCCACGAAAGATTTAAGGTAAAACAAAACAAGCATGACTATATGGCAAAAGTAGTAACATTCGGCGAAGTGATGCTTCGCCTTTCGACACCGGGATTCCTGCGTTTCGCCCAGGCCCGGCAGTTCGATGCCACTTTCGGCGGTGGAGAGGCCAACGTGGCCGTCTCGCTGGCCAACTATGGCGTGGATGCGCATTTCGTGACGCGCATGCCCAAAAACGATATCGCCGACATGTGCCTGGCTGAACTTCGCGGAATGGGCGTGCAACTCGACGGTGTGGTGTATGGCGGTGACCGCGTGGGTATCTATTATCTGGAGACGGGAGCCGTGGCCCGCGGCAGCAAGGTGGTTTACGACCGTGCGAATTCCGCGATCGCCGAGATCAAGCCCGGCATGGTGGACTGGC
Source organism: Bacteroidales bacterium (assembly GCA_016290385.1). Taxonomy (GTDB): domain Bacteria; phylum Bacteroidota; class Bacteroidia; order Bacteroidales; family UBA932; genus Cacconaster. The sequence continues at coordinate 15,600 of JAEETO010000010.1, forward strand.
ACAAGGTGCTGCAGGGTGCCGACTGGTTTCACTGGACGGGCATTACGCCGGCCCTGAGCCAGGGAGCGGCCGATGCCTGCCTGGAGGCGATCAAGGTGGCCAACGAGATGGGAGTCAAGGTATCCTGTGACCTGAACTACCGCAAGAAACTCTGGAAATACGGCAAATCTGCTTCGGAGGTGATGCCGGCGCTCGTGGAGGGCTGCGACCTGATCCTGGGCAACGAGGAGGATGCGGAGAAGGAATTCGGCATCAAGCCGGAAGGATTTGATGCGGAGAAGACGGGCGGCGAGATCGACCAGACCGCTTTCGTCAGCGTCTGCCGCCAGCTCATGGAGAAATTTCCGCGCTGCAAGAAGGTGGCGGTCACCCTTCGCGGTTCGATCAATGCGAACCACAACACCTGGGGCGGCGTGCTCTACGACGGCAAGACGCTCTGGCAGTCGCGTCGTTACGACATCACGCACATCGTGGACCGCGTGGGTGGCGGCGACTCGTTCATGGGCGGCCTGCTCTATGGTCTTCTGACCTACGATACCGATCAGCAGGCGATTGAATTCGCTGCTGCGGCATCGGCTCTCAAACACACGATTATCGGCGACTACAACCGCGTCACGGTCGCCGAAGTCGAAGGTCTCATGAACGGTGGCGGCAGTGGCCGGGTCTCCCGATAAGTAACGTCATTCCGGGCTTGCCCCGGAATCTCAAACCGAAGAATATGGCAAAGTTCAAGAAGATCGATACGATCAACATCATCCGCAGCACCGGCATCGTCCCGGTGTTCTACAACAGCGACGTGGAGCTGACGAAGCAGGTCGTGAAGGCCTGTTACGACGGCGGAATCCGGGCTTTTGAGTTTACAAACCGCGGTGACGGCGCCCACCGGGTGTTCAAGGACGTCATCGCATATGTCCGGAAGGAATGTCCGGACATGGCGTTCGGCACCGGAACAATCCTCGACGCGCCGACGGCAGTCATCTACATGCAGCTGGGCGCCGATTTCCTGGTGTCCCCCTGTCTGTCCGAAGAAGTCGTCACGGTGGCCAACCGCCGCGGCGTTCCGTATTCGCCGGGCTGCGGCACGGTGACCGAGATCGTCCGAGCAATGGAGCTGGGTTGTGACCTGGTGAAAGTGTTCCCGGCCGGAACGGTCGGCGGTCCTGCTTTCGTCAAGAACATCCTCGCCCCGCTGCCCTGGGCCATGGTCATGGCCACGGGCGCGGTGGAGCCCACCGAAGAGAACCTCAAGGCCTGGGCCGCCTCCGGCGTCACGGCCGTCGGCATGGGCTCGAAACTCTTCCCGAAAGAGAAACTGGCTGCGGGTGACTGGCAGGGAATCGCCGGTCTCTGCACGAAATGCCTCGACTGGTTCAGTCGCTAGAAATCATTTTCCAGTAAGACTCCCGGTAGGATTCTCCCACCGGGAGTCTTGTCTTATCATCGAGCGTCACTTCGTTGCGCCGGGCTTCCCGCACCCGGTCGAGCGCGATGATGTAGGAGCGGTGGATGCGCAGGAACCGGTCCTGTGGCAGTTCATCCAGGATATTCTTCATGCGATAGAAAACGATGGCCGGGGCATCTTCCCCGTCCAGATGGATCTTCAGGTATTCGCCCATGCCTTCGATGTAGCGGATACGTTGCGTTTCGATGCGGATCCCATGGTTGGCCGTGTTGAAACTGAGAAAGTTTCCTTTTGATTCGTCCAGGGCGCGTTTCATAGAAAGCCTGTCTTCCAGTTTTTTGACCGAATCCAGAAACTCGTTGAAGCTGAAAGGCTTCAACAGATAGTCAACCGCATTGACACGGAAACCCTCCACGGCATATTCCGAATATGCCGTCGTAAAGATTACCAACGGTGGATGCTCGAGCGAGCGGACGAAGTCCATCCCATTGATATCGGGCATGTTGATGTCGACCAGCAGGGCGTCGGCCTGTTCGAGCCAGGGTTGCGCCTCGCGTGGGCTTGCACAGGCGGCCAGCAGCTGGAGTCCGGGAATCTTTTTGATATAGATTTCCAGGAGTTGCAGGGCAAGCGGTTCGTCATCGATGGCCAGAATCCTGATCATGCCTGTTCGCTTTTAGGAGTGAGAGGAATATCGAGCAACACGCGGTAGCTGTCGGGCTGTTCGTCGATATGCAAAGCGTAATCGCTGCCGTAGAGCAGGTCCAGGCGCTTGCGGATGTTGTCCATTCCTAGACCATGCGGTTCTGTCTGCCTGGCGGGGTGGAGGGAGTTGGCGCAGGAAAAGAGAATGCGGCGCTGGGTCAGCTCCACGGAGAGCCGTACGAAAGAGGGGGCTTCATAACTGATGCCATGCTTGAAAGCGTTCTCCACGAACGAGGCCATCAGCAGCGGAGGGACTACAGCACTTCCAGCGTCGAAGGGCAACGCGTCCTCGATCCGGACGGATTCCGGATAGCGAAGCCGCATCAGGGACAGGTAGTGGCGGAGATAATCCAGTTCATGGGATAGGGGAATGGTGGGCGCCTCTCCTTCGTAGAGTACAATGCGCATCAGCTTCGAGAACTCGCTCACAGCCTCCGTGGCCTTGTCCGGATCGGTGTAGATGAGCGACTGGATGTTGTTGAGCGTGTTCATGAAGAAATGCGGATTGATTTGGTAGCGGAGGGCTTCCAGCTGCCGGCTCACGTTGGCGGCCTGGAGTTCCTTCAGTTCGGCTTCATGTTTCCGCGAGCGGTAGAGGGCGGTCAGTCCCAAATCGCCGGCCACCAGCAGGATGCCGATGATCAGTTCCTGTGTTTCCGGACGGATCGGGCCCCGTCCGTCGGCGGGCGGCAGTCCGGGGCGGTCCATCCGCCATTCGTCGGGTGGCGGCCCAGGAAAACCCTCATCTTGCCAGTCGGACCTTCGGTCCGGGTAGAAACAGAAAATGCCGAATGCCGCGAGCAGGAGGAGCGTGAACAGCAGATACCAGAGCTTGTTCTTTCTCCGTGACAAAGGCTCCAGCAGGAAGTGGTGTATCAATACCAGGGCCAGGAAGGGGAGTATCTTCAGAATCACGTTCATATTGCAAATTTACAGATAATTCTTCAATGCCCCCGCCGCTTCGTTGAAGAAAACAGGGCGTTCGTTGAAGGATCCTGAATTTGGCTGAGTAATTGAATAACTTTATAAAAAACATCCACACCATGATGAAATTCCTGCGATATATGCTGACGACCGCTTTCCTGCTGACGGCCGTCCTGCCTTCGCTTCAAGCCCAGGACAAGAAGATCAACAAGAAAAACCTTGTCATCAAGGAATGGAACGCGGACGTAAAAACCAACGCCAAGGTACTTGACCACGTTACCACCTACAATGCCGACGGCAAGAAAATCGAAGAGATCGAGTATACCGGAAAGGCGCAGAAATGGCGCAAGCGCTATGAATACGATGCCGCCGGCAAGCAGGTCATGGAACTGGTCTACGATGAGCGCAACAGGCTGGTCAATATGAAGAAGTTCGAATACAACGAGTTCGGGCGGAAAAAGGTGACCTATACCTATGATGCGAAAGGAAAACTCACCGCGACCAAGTATTATGAATATTTAATGGAGGAAGAATGATATGAAACGTTTATTTATGAGCATGATGCTGGTATTGATCGCAATCGTCGTGTGCAATTGCATCGGCGACGACATCATTTCCGTCGTCGATGGCGGCGAAGAAGCGAGCTGGAACATCGTCACCCCGGTCGATACCACGACTCCGCCTGCATCCCAGACGACTTCGACGGATACGACCGGTACCGATACGGGCGCCGTGACCACGACTTTCACGTCGGCGGGTGACAGTTCATCCGACGACGACATCTCCAATACGACTTTCACCCGGCTGGTGACCGTGACCTACGCTTCGGGCGGTGCCACCGTCACGGGCTACAATGCCGTCGCGGACGTCATGAATGTCGTGGTGAGCGGCAATCAGGTGACCATTACCTATACTGGAAGCGAGAACGTGGCCTACAAACTGACCGGCACGGCGTCCGACGGCTTCTTCAAACTATACAGTTCCAAGAAACAGGCAATCTGGTTGAGCGGCGTCAGCCTTACAAACAGCGCCGGCGCAGCCATCAACAACCAAAGTGGCAAACGTACCTTCGTCTACGTGGAGGGTACCAACAAACTGGCCGATGGTGCTTCCGCGGCCTATTCGACCAGCAGCGACGAAGACATGAAGGGCGTGATCTTCTCCGAAGGCCAGCTCATCTTCAGCGGCAGCGGCTCGCTGAGCGTGACGGCCAACAACAAGCAGGGCAAGAGCGGCATCGTCTCCGACGACTATGTGCGCATGATGGCCAGCCCCACTGTTACGGTAACGGCCGGCAGCAGCGCGGGCCACGGCGTCAAGGGCAACGATTACATCCAGCTCTCCAACGGAACGCTGAACATCTCTACCGCTGCTGCCATGAAAAAAGGCATTACCTCCGACGACTACGTCCTGGTCGAGGGCGGCGTCACGACGATCCAGGTGACCGGCGGCGTGGCCTACGACAGTGACGATAGCGAATACAAAGGTTCGGCCGGCATCAAGGCCGACAACTACTTCGCCATGACCGGTGGTACGGTGACCATTACCAACAGCGGCAATGGCGGCAAGGGCATCAGTGCCGGCAGCTATGATTACGACAGTACGACGCATGCTGTGGCGGACAGCTACATCTCCGGCGGGACGCTCAAGATCACTACGAGCGGCAGCGAATCGAACGACGTGTCCTGCAAGGGCATCAAGATCGGCTGGGTCACCAAGAGCGGCAACAAGGTCACCGGCTATGCGGGCAACATGACGGTGAGCGGCGGCTCGATTGTCATCAACTGCGCGAAATCCGAGGGCTTCGAAGCCAAAGGCAACCTGACATTCAAGGGCGGTGAGACCTATGTGTACTCCACGGGCGACGATGCCATCAACTGTCAGGCTGAAATGAATGTCACCGGCGGCTATGTCTATGCCTATTCCACGGCCAACGACGCCATGGACGCCAACCATGACCTGAAGATCTCGGGCGGTTACGTCTTCGCCATCACGACCAAGGGCTCCCCGGAGGTGGCTATCGATGCCAATACCGAGGAACGCTACAAATTGTACATTACCGGCGGTGTCGTCGTGGCCTACGGCGGCCTTGAGAGCGGCTATTCCGCATCCCAGAGCGTTTATACCATGAGTTGCACGGGCGGCAGCTGGAATGCCCTTCACAACGGCAGTTCTTATATTGCTGCGTTCAAGGCGCCGTCGGGCATCTCGTCTGTGGCCGTTTCGGCCCCGTCGCTCAAGAATGGCTACAAGGGCGTATCCGTAGGCAGTACGACTTACTGCAACGTTGTATGGGCTACTTCCGGCATTTCCGGTGGTTCGTCTGTCTCCCTGAGTACCTATTCCGGTGGTGGAAGTGGTCCGGGCGGTGGTCCGGGCGGCGGCCCCGGCTGGCATTGATCGGATCTGCGCTATGGCTGATTTCCAACATCGATCCCTGGCGGAATCCCTCACGGCCATCGCTCCCATCACCCTGGCGGAGATGGATGCCATTAAGTTGATGAACCGTATCGATACCAAGTATCTCACCAACGAAACTACGTTGGTGCAGGTACTGGCCGATGCGGCAGCGGCTGGCTACCGGGCGTTCGAGACGGAAGGGGAGAAGCGCAGTCCCTACAATTCCGTGTACTATGACACGGCAGGCCTGCGCATGTTCCTCGACCATCACAACCGGCGCCTGGTACGGCAGAAGGTGCGCACACGCAGCTATCTGGGCAGTGGCTTGAGCTTTCTGGAGATCAAGCGCAAGAACAACAAGGGTCGCACCAGCAAAAAGCGCACGGCCATTCCCCCGGGTCAACTGATGGATTTCAGCGGCAACCCTGAAGCGTGCGCCTACCTGGCCCGCAAGTCTTGGTTCACGGCCCCGGAACTGTCTCCGGTACTCGAGACCCGCTTTACGCGGATTACGCTCGTCAATCCGGCCAGGACGGAGCGTCTGACCATCGATACGTGCCTGCAATTCAAGAATTTCCGAACCGGACTTTCGGCTTCGCTGCGGGACGCGGTCATCATCGAGCTCAAGCAGGACGGCCATGCCGACAGTCCCATGAAACGCATCCTGCTCGATCACCGGGTCAAGCCGGTACGGATCAGCAAATACTGTATTGCCGTCACCCTGACGGAACCTGCTGCACGTTCGGGCCGCTTCAAGGCCAAGGTACGGCAGATAGAAAAGACGATAAACCATAAAATCGACATACAATGATACCCTTGCAAGACCTGGGCGAGTACACCCTCGCCGACGAGGAGCTCTTCGACGTGCAGACCATTACCGATGCGATGATGACCACCTCGCAGAGCCTGGCCGAACTGGCCATCCGCTTCTTCCTGAATCTGGCGGTCTGCTGGATTCTGGTGCAGTTTTTCTACTACCGGAAGAGCCGGCGCCGCGACTACTATTTCACCTTCATGGTCTTCTCCTCCGCAATGCTGATGCTGCTCTACATGATGGGCAACGTCGAGGTGGGGGTGGGGTTGACCCTGGGCCTGTTCGCCATTTTCGGCGTGATCCGCTACCGTACAGAGACAGTACCTATCCGGGAGATGACCTATCTGTTCGTAATCATCGCGCTGGCGGCCGTCAACGGCCTCGCGCCCGTCTACAAGCTTACTGGCGCCACGGGTCCGAATCCTCACTATGTGCTCAATGCCGGCTCTGTTGCGGTGACCGCACTAGCCAATCTGTTGGTGATTGTGCTGGTCTGGGTGCTCGAGAGTGAGCGGCTGCTAAAGCATACTTCGGCCAAGCTCGTGCTCTACGACCGCATCGAACTCATCGTGCCGGAACGCCGCGCCGAACTGGTCGCCGATTTGGAGAAACGTACGGGCCTGAAAGTGGACAACCTGGAAATCGGCCACGTCGATTTCCTCAAGGATGCCGCCTTTATCAAGGTCTATTACACGCTGTCGAAAGGGCAGGCCGCCTCGATCGACACATTGACCAAGGCCAAGGATTTTATAGAACAGTAAGCCATGAGAAAGATTCTGACCGTCTGCCTGTTACTGATACTTGCGCTGCCGGGGCGCGGGCAGACTTCCTATACCATCCCGGTCGGGGTCATGGAAACTGACCTGGGCGGCCGTTTCTCGCTGGGCGTGGACAAGAAGCTGTCCAAGGGCCTGCACTTGTCAATCGGCGGCGAACTGCGCTTGAAGGACAACTTTTCCACTGTCGGCCGCTGGCAAGTCGGCGCAGACCTGAGCTACAAGGTGAATTCCTACCTGAAACTGGGCGGCGGCTACATCTTCATCGACAAGCTGAAATCCAGCGGGGACTGGTCTTCGCGCCACCGGTTCTATGTCGATGCCACAGGCGGCATCCGGGTGGGCGACTGGCGCTTTTCCCTCAGGGAAAGGCTGCAGTTGACGCACCGCAACGCCGATGATATGAATGTCTTCCAGGCGAATCCCAATTCCCTGGCGCTCAAGAGTCGCATCAAGGCGCAGTACAAGGGGCGAAGCGTTAGTCCCTACGCCTATATCGAACTGCGCAATGTGTTCAATGATCCCGCCTGCACGGCGAAATATGATGGTTCCTCGTTCAGCGACTATGTCTTTACGGGCTATACCGATGCATACGTCAACCGCTTGCGCGGGGCGCTCGGCCTGGAGTGGAAGCTGAGCAAGCAACATGCGCTCGATTTCACCCTGCTGGGCGATTACTGCTATGACAAAGTGGTGGATACGAACGCTGAAGGAACGAAACTCAAGTCGATCGCCTATGAGCGGGCGTTCAACACGAATATCTGTATCGGGTACAAGTTTTCGTTCTAGTCTTCCGGCCGGAAGGCATGCTCCAGCAGGTAGCTGTAATAGTAGATCCAGTTGTACCAGTCGTGGATGCCTTCGGTGCAGATGTAGGTGTACGGATAGCCGTGGCGGTCGAAGTGGCGGCGCAGGTTTTGGACGTGGAGATAGAAATAATCCTGGTCGCTGGTACAGACGTAGTAGCCTTTGGGAGGAGTGGGAACGAATTGCGTTTTCCACTTCTTTTTTATGCCGGAATAGAACAGGATATGCTGGCTGGGCTTGGGGATAACTTTCCAGAACGGGGAGAAGAGGCCGATGTAGTCGAAGGTCTGCGGGGAATCGGCGGAGATGTACAGACTCTGCAGCGCGCCGACCGATAGTCCGCAGATGGCCCGGTGCGCCTTGTCAGGGATGGTGCGGAAGTGGTTGTCGACATAGCCTACGACGTCGTGCACGAACGCGCTTTCCACTGTTCCATCGATCTCGAAGAGCGACTCCAGGGCATCTTTGTAGCGGGAATTTTCAAAGTCCTCGTCGTCGTTGTACTGGTTGACATTGGGCAGTACAATGATGGCCGGGACGGCATGTCCCTGGCTGTAAATGCTGTCGGTGACCTGGAACACATGTCCGCGCTGGATCCACGCGGTCTCATGGCCACGGGCGCCGTGCAGCAGGTAAACGACGGGATAGCGCTGGTCGCCTTCCTCGTAGTCGGGCGGGAGATAGACGATCATGCGCCGCTGCGTCGGTCCCTTCACGGAACAGGGATACCATGCTTCAACCACATTGCCGACAGGCTGGTAGCCTGATTCGTCAACGGGTTCGCCGGCATAATAATAGGCCTCGCTCCGATTGCGAAACACCCCGCAGGAAGACAGCACTCCCAGCGCCAGCAACAGAACGATCAGTATCCTTTTTCGCATACCGGCCGCAAAGGTACGAAATAATATGCTTCATCGCTGCCTAAGGGAAAAATAGAGTATCTTTGTCAACACGCGCAAAACAAATCACTATGAAAAAGTTCGTCATTGCTTGTTACCTGTTTTTCTGCTGCCTCTCCTTGGCGCTGGCCCAGGAGGTGAAAGTGTCTGACGCCCGTTTCTGCAAGGGCGACAATGCCGCCTGGAGTGCGGCTGGTTTCGATGACAGTGCCTGGCCTGTGCTCTCCCTGGAGAAAAACTGGGATGACCAGGGTGTCAGGATTACGGAGGACTACGGATGGTACCGCATCCATGTCGTCATTCCTTCCGTTTTGAAAAATGGAGCTTCCGGCCTGGTCCTGCTGGACCTCGGTCCCATTGACGATGCCGACCAAACCTGGTTCAACGGCCAGCTCGTGGGAAAGACGGGTTCGATGCCTGATGATCCGGACGGCTATTCGAGCCAGTGGAGCACGCCCCGCCGGTATATCGTGGATGCCGGTAAGGTCCGTTGGGACAAGGACAATGTGATCGCCGTGCGCGTGTATAACGGGGGAGACCCGGGTGGCTTTTTCGAACGGCCGGTGCGTATCGCTAAGCCCGGCCTGTCCGATGTCGTAACGCTGTCACTGACCGGGGAAAAGGACGCCTGCCGCATGAAACTCCGTAGTGCCATGAAGACCTCCGGCACACTCGAAGTGTGTATCAGTGAACCCGTTGTCGGGGATGTTTCCGGCAAGCTGGAAGAAAAGGCGCCCGTCGTACAGAAAGTCAAGCTCTCTCCGGGCAAGGAAACCGTGCTTTCCTGGCCGGTTCCGGAGCAGGGCCGCATCAAAGTGACCTATCGCGACGACCGCTTCGACGGCATGCTGTCGGCCCGTTATGCTGCGCCGTATATCCTCACGCCGCCCGCACCTGCCACGCCGCGTTACAACGGCCCTCTGGTGTTCGGTGTGCGCCCCGGATCGCCGGTGATCTTCCGCCTGGCCTTCTCGGGCGAAAAGCCCATGGTCTATGACGTCGAGGGTCTTCCCGAAGGCGTCGTGCTCAACCCGTCCAAAGGCGTGCTCAGCGGCAGCGTCGCGGAAAAAGGCGATTATCCGCTGGTACTGGTAGCGAGAAATGCGCACGGCGAAGCCCGTCAGGCCTTCACCTTGAAAGTAGGCGACCAGATCGCCCTGACGCCGCCCATGGGCTGGAATTCCTGGAACTGCTGGGGCTTGAGCGTCTCGCAGGAAAAAGTGATGGCTTCGGCTGCCGCGCTCATCAACCGGGGCCTTGCCGATTATGGCTATGCATATATCAATGTCGATGACGCATGGGAGGCGGAGGAAAGGGCTGCCGACGGCAGCATCGTCTGCAACGAAAAATTCCCGGACATGAAAGGCCTGGGCGACTGGCTGCACGGAAACGGCCTGAAACTGGGCATCTATTCCAGTCCTGGCGATCGCACTTGTGGCGGCTACCTGGGCACGCTGGATCATGAAAAGCAGGATGCCGAGACTTGGAACAGTTGGGGCGTGGACTATCTGAAATACGACTGGTGCGGCTATTCGAAAGTATTCAGGGCGCAGTCCGACAAGTCGACGGCTTCTTATGTGCGCCCGTACCTGAAGATGCAGGAATATCTCCGGCAGCAGCCTCGCGACATCTTCTATTCGCTCTGCCAGTACGGCATGGCGGATGTCTGGACCTGGGGCCACGCCGTGGACGCCAATTCCTGGCGGACGACCGGCGATATTACAGACACTTGGAAATCCTTGTACAACATTGGCTTCCAGCGTCAGACGGAACTCTATCCCTACGCGGGCCCCGGACACTGGAACGACCCGGACATGCTGGTGGTAGGGAAGGTGGGTTGGAGCGACCATCTCCGCGACAGCAGGCTCACGCCCGACGAGCAGTACACCCACATCACGTTGTGGTCGCTGCTGGCCGCCAACATGCTTATCGGCTGCGACATCGCCCAGATCGACGACTTTACCTTCAATCTGCTGTGTAATAACGAAGTAAATGCCGTCAACCAGGACATCCTGGGCCGGCAGGCGCATCGTGACGTCAACGAAGACGGCATGCAGATCTGGAGCCGTCCCCTGGCCGACGGCGGCACGGCCATCGGTATCTTCAATCTGAATGACGACGATGTCCCCGTGAATCTCGCCGGCGCTCTGGCCAAGATCGGCCTGACCGGCCTCTCGACCGTCCGAGACCTCTGGCGCCAGCAAGACATCCCTGTGGACGCCGTCTACACCATTCCCACCCACGGCGTCCGCTTCATCAAAGTAAAATAAAAGGAAAAAGGCAGTTGCTTTGCAACTGCCGCGCTACAAAAGCGAAGCGCCGGCCGGAACGGCCGAGGGGTCTGGGGATGTGCCCCAGTGGAAAAGGAGGCTGCTCGCAGCCTCCGCGCTACAAAATAAAAGAGAAGCTCCGAGAGCTTCTCTTTTATTTTGTAGCGCTACCGGGATTCGAACCCGGATTTCAGCCTTGAGAGGGCCGCGAACTAAACCCTTATTCGATAGCGCCATGGGGTTTGGGACTGCAAATGTACGCCAAACTTTTGATTTTCCAAAAAAAAATCCAAGAAACTGTTTTGAACTGCCAAAATGTCTGTCATTTTACGATGGCAGGTATTTTGATTATCTTTGTGACCGGAAAATAAGCCCGATAAAGATATGGAAGAAGAAATCAAAAACATAGAAAACACAGAACAGAAAGAAGAGAAGCCCGTATCGGAGAAAGACCGTAAGAAAAAGAAAATCGCCGAACAGGCCGAACAGATCAAAGCTCTGACCGAAGAACTCGAAAAGGCCCGCGAAGAAGTGGCGGAAACAAGGGACCAGCACCTGCGCCTGCAGGCCGAATGGGACAACTACCGCCGCCGTACCGCCAAGGAACGCCTCGAACTCATCGACAGCGCCGGCAAGGACATCCTGACGGGCTTCCTGCCCGTGGTGGACGACTGCCAGCGCGCCCTGCAAGTCCTGCGCGAATCCGGCGCCGACCCGGCCGCCATCGAAGGCACGGAACTGATCTACAACAAACTGATGAATTTCCTGAAGCAGCGCGGCGTGGAGCCGATCCCTGCCCGCGGCGCCGCATTCGATACCGATTTCCATGAGGCCGTGGCCAAGTTCCCGGTCGAAGACCCTGAGAAGAAGAATACGGTGATTGACGTGACCCAGGAAGGGTACACGCTTAACGGCAACGTGATCCGCTACGCAAAAGTCGTGGTGGGCATCTGAGCCTGACAGGAGGAACGAACAATGGCAGAAAAAAGAGATTACTACGAAGTGCTGGGCGTCGACAAGGGCGCCTCGGCAGAAGACATCAAGAAAGCCTATCGCAAGAAGGCCATCCAATACCATCCCGACAAGAATCCCGGTGACAAGGAGGCAGAGGAGAAGTTCAAGGAAGCAGCGGAAGCCTATGACGTCCTGAGCGATCCGCAGAAACGCGCCCGCTACGACCAGTTCGGCCACGCCGGCATGAGCGGCCAGGGCGGATTCAGCGGCGGTGGCTTCTCGATGGAAGACATCTTCTCGCAGTTCGGCGATATCTTCGGCGGCGCTTTCGGCGGTGCGTTCAGCGGCTTCGGCGGTTCCCGCAGCAGCGGCGGCCGTCGCGTGGCCCGCGGCACCGATATCCGCATCAAAGTGAAACTGAGCCTGGCCGAGGTGATGAAAGGCGTCGAGAAAACCGTCAAGATCAACAAGATGGTGACCTGCCCCGACTGCCATGGCAGAGGCGCCGTGAGCGAGGCCGATATCAAGACCTGCGACCATTGCCACGGAACCGGTGTGGTGACCAAGATCGCCAACACCATCCTGGGCCAGATGCAGACCTCTTCACCCTGCCCGTACTGCGGCGGCGAAGGCAAGAAGATCACCAATCCCTGCCGCAAATGCAGCGGCTCCGGCCTGGTGAAGAGCGCCGAGGAGATTACCTTCAAGATCCCGGCCGGCGTGCAGGAGGGCATGCAGCTGACCATCCAGGGCAAGGGCAACGCCGCCCGCAACAACGGCGTCCCGGGCAACCTGCTGGTCGTCATCGAGGAGGAGGGGCCCAAGGAAGGCGGCCTCCAGCGCGATGGCAACGACTTGATCTACAACCTGAACCTGTCGATCCCGGACGCCGTCCTCGGCTGTTCGGTCGAGATTCCGTACATCGACAGCAAACTCAAGATCAAGGTCGATCCCGGCACGCAGCCCGGAAAGATCCTGAAACTCCGCGGAAAAGGCATCCCCGATGTCAACGGTTACGGAAGCGGCGACTACCTGATCTACGTGCAGGTCTATGTGCCGAAGAAACTGGACCGCAAAGAAAAAGAAATCATGGAAAGCTGGCGCGATTCATCTTCCTTCAAACCCAAGTCATGAAGCGATTCTTCCCGCTGGTTTTCGCGCTGGTTCTCAGCTTGAATGCATGGGCACAGGAGCAGGCCATACGGCCGCTCGATGTGCCCATGTCGTTTGCCGGCACCTATGGCGAGCTCCGGCACGACCACTTCCACAGCGGGGTGGACTGGCGCGTGGGCGGCAAGGTGGGCGATGACATCCATGTGATCAAAAGCGGGTATATCTCCCGCGTGAGCGTGTCTCCCTGGGGCTACGGCAATGGCATCTACGTGACGCATCCCGACGGAACGACCTCGGTCTACGGCCATTTGCTCCGTTTCTGCGAGCCCGTGGCCCGGCGCGTGGAGAAAGAACAGTACGCGACGGAAAGCTTCAGCGTGAACCTCCGCTTTGCTCCCGATGAATTTCCTGTAAAACAGGGCGATGTCATTGGACAGGTGGGAAATACCGGCTCTTCCGCCGGCCCGCACCTCCACATGGAAATCCGAGACACGGAGCAGGACCTGAGCCTGAATTACATCTCCCGGGGCGTTTACAAGCCCATTGACAAGACGAGCCCCCAGTTCCACCGGGTGTGCTTCTATGCCCTCGACACGCTGCCGCTGGCCGGGAGCTGGCGCATCCACAACCTGACGAAGCCCGAGGCCGTGCGCGACACGCTTGTGCTGCCCTGGCGCAGCTACGTGGCCATTGATGCCACGGACCGCCAAGAAGGGACAGGTGCCAAGCTGGCCGTGGAACAATATCGCGTCAGCCTTGACGATACCTTGCTCTTTGCCTTCAAGGTGGGTGACGTGCCCACGGACCGCGGACGCTATATCCGCTCGCTCATCCAGTACGACGAAAGCCGCCGGGGCGGCCGCGACCTGGTGAAGAGCCTCGTGGAGCCCGGCAACCGGCTCGACGACCGCATTGAAAGCCGCCATCGCGGGGTGATCGAGCTTGACGACGAAGCCGTCCATACCCTGATGCTCGAAGCTATCGACGAACATGGCAACCGGGCTGCGCTGCGTTACCGCGTGCGGCACGGGGACGAACGCTTCCAGGCTCCCGTGCGCGACAGTACGCTGCAAGCGCTTCCCTGGCTCTGGTATATGCAGAACAGTGTGACCGACAGCACGATGAGCTATTATCTGCCTGCCGGTGCGCTCTGCGACAACATCTATTTCACATGGAAGAAAGTGGCCGGTCCCGATCCGGCCCGAGGCATCGTGTCCGACGTTTGGCAGATCGGCTCGCCCGACATTCCGCTGATGCGGGCCGGGGCGTTGGAGATCGCTGCTGACGTACCCCCGGAACTCGAGGACAAGGCCTATATGGCCAACTATGGCCGGACATTGAGCTATTCGGGCGTCAATGTCCGTTTCGGAACCTATTGCGTGGCCATCGACACGGTGGCGCCCGCGATCCAGTTCGTGGAACGCAAGAAGAATATCGTTGACGGCAGCCGCATCCGCATCCGCGTGCGCGATGACGGTTCCGGCATCGAAGCAGCGCGGGTGGAGATTGACGGGAAATGGTATCTGTCGATGCTTCGCAACGGCGTTGTATCGCTGGAACTCAAACCGGAGCGCCTGCGCCGCGGCAAACATGCAATCAAAGTGATCGTTACAGATATCTGTGGAAATGAAAGCCATGAAACCCGGGACTTTTCATATTGACGTGGTGGGCCTGATGTCGGGCACGTCGCTCGACGGGCTCGACCTGTGCTGCGTCCATTTTGACTATGACGGCAGCTGGAATTATCACATTGTCAAGGCTGAAAGCGTTGACTATCCGGAAGGATTGCGACAGCGGCTGGCTACGGCCCAGACGATGTCGGCGCTCGACTATGCGCGGCTCCACTCGGACTACGGCCTGTATCTGGGTGAGAAGGTGCGTGATTTCATCGCTCGCAACGGCCTGAAGGTCGACCTGGTCGCTTCGCACGGCCAGACGATCTTCCATCAGCCATCCGTGCGCTTTACGGGCCAGATCGGCTCCGGGGCGGGCATTGCTGCGATGACGGGCATCGATACGGTGTGCGATTTCCGGACGACCGACGTGGCGCTGGGCGGGCAGGGTGCTCCGCTGGTTCCGATCGGTGATGCGGTCTTGTTCGGCGATTACGACTACTGCCTGAACCTGGGCGGTTTTTCGAATATCTCGTATGCGGAGGGCGGCAAGCGGCTGGCCTACGACATCTCGCCGGTCAACTATGTGCTCAATCATTATGCCGGCCGGCTGGGCATGGCGTACGACCGCGACGGGGAGACGGCGCGGAGCGGACAGGTGTGCACTGCGTTGCTGGATGCCTTGAATGCGCTGCCTTTCTATACGCAGGCCGGCCCCAAGTCGCTGGGACGCGAATGGGTGGAGGCGGAGGTCTATCCGCTGATCGAGGGTTACGGCCTTCCCGTGGCGGATGTGCTGGCGACATTTGTCGAGCATGTGGCCGTCCAGGTCGGACGGCACGTCCGCAGTGGACGGGTGCTGGTGACCGGCGGCGGTGCGCGCAACCGCTTTCTGGTCGGGCGGATGCAGGCGCTCGCGCCGCAGGTGCAGTACGTAGTGCCCGACGCTTTGACGATCGATTTCAAGGAGGCGCTGATCTTTGCGCTGCTGGGTGCGCTCTATATGGCCGACCGGCCCAACTGCCTGGCTTCTGTGACGGGGGCCTCGCATGACAATATCGGAGGTTGTTTATACAAAGGAAACAGAATAAGATGAAACGTTATTTCGTAATCGCGCTGGCGCTGCTGGCGCTGGCTTCCTGCACGAAGAAGCAGGCCGATCCCGTGGCCGATGCCATCGTAGCTGAGATGATGAAAGATGTCGACCAGCCTTATCAGCTGCAAATCACGGATTTGAAGTTGTTGGACTCCACGACCTTCTCCACGGAGTTCCAACGCCGCATCGGAATCTACAATACGCGGCTCGACCAGAACACGGCCCGTTTGGAGAAATACATGAAGCAGGGCATGAAGAAGAATGCTTCCCTGATGTTCGAGTCCCTGCAGAAAGACACGAAGATCTACAATGAGCTCATCACGATGAAGGAGATGATGGGTGACGATACCCTGAATGTGGCCTATTACGACTATTCGTACACCTACAGCGGCAAGGTGGGGAAGACCCGCATTCCGGCGCAACAGGCCTTTGCGACAGTGACGCCTGACTACCGCGTGCTGACCTGCGTGTCGGACCAGCGTGACATGCACAAGGCCACGGGCCTGGTCATTCCGGGCTACAAAGAGTTGCTGGACAGTTTCAAGGAAAGCGAAGAAGAGCAAGAACAATAAAAGAACATACTATGAATCCTGGCGACAAACTCCTGGTTATCAGCATTGATAGCTCCGACGGCCGCGAGGCGGCCGCCTCCGACCTTACCGGCGTGGAAGCCCGCGTCGAACGTGTCAACGACGATGGCACCATCTATCTGGAAGGCCATTCCTACCCGGTTATTTCCGGCCGCGACGTCTATACCATTACAGAAATCGGCTGATGATCTATGGCTATGAGACACTTGATTCTGACAATTCTGGTCCTGCTTTGTTCGCTGTCCCTGCGGGCACAGGACACTTTCACCATCGACGAACTCCGCACGGAGTGGGCCAATGAGGCCATCGGCCTCCAGACGCGTCCCGCGAAGCCCGGCATTGCCGACTTTGCCCTGGCCTTCGCCTACGGCCACCAGGGCATGGTGCTGACCGACGAACTCATCCGGCTGATGACCCGCGAGAATTACGTTAACGAGGACGTGGCTGAGTTCACCCTCGACCGCAAGGCCGGGTACCTGGCGCTGCAGATGGTATCCGACGGCACTCAGGCCATGGAGATGTGCTACTGGAACCTACCCGACGGCAGAAAGCGTGTCGCTGTCAGGCTGCAGGACGCTTACGACCCCGATCCCAATCCGTTCCTCCGCTTCTATGACTACGATGCGGAGCGCAACGAGCTGGTGGCGCTGAACCCGCCGCCGGTTGACGTGCAGCTAGACCCTGCGCTCTGCAACTATTCGTTGCCGCGTGTGGGAAAGGACATCGAGATAGCCTGCTATTATACGGATGATCCGGCCCGATATGCCTATGCCGGCCTGGATGGCTTCCGCTACGAAGGCCCGGAGTATCTCAAGCCCGGTCCCGTAGAGCCGGCACTGGGCGTCTACCTGATCTCGGGCAAGTCGAAGATGAACCTGCGCGACGCGCCCGGTGGTGACGTCGTGGTACAAGTTCCGCCGGAGATCTATTATCTTACCGTGGCGGAGCCGACGGATGGCTGGTGGCGGATTACGGGCCGGATGATCTGGGCAGTGGAAGGGGAGAACTTCTTCCTGCCGGGCGGCCCATACTGGATCAGCGCGTCACTGCTGGGACTGGGCCTGCGCAACTATGGCGGCGAGCCGGTCGACTTGCGCACCGAGCCGCGCGACGATGCGCCGGTAGCCGGCACGGTTACCGAAGAGGCAGCGAGTGTCACGCCCCTCGACGTGACGAAAGATCTCGAATGGGTCAAGGTCCGCTGGGGCCAGCTCGAAGGCTGGGTCCGCAGCGAGATGGTCTGCGACAACCCGGTCAGCAACTGCTGCTGACAAGGATCGACGCGTACGCCGTCAATGATACAGGTAGCCGGCTTTTCGCAAGTCTTTCAAGTTCTTGAAGGGCTTGGGCGGATTGAGGTATCGGGCCAGGAAGGCGTAAGTGTCCAGACGAATCTCGCAGGCTTCCATAGAGTCGATGCGCTCGAAGGCATGGGCTCCGGGCATCTTCGGGAACACCTTGTATTCAAAGTCCTTATTGTAGAAAGTCAGTGAGTCGATCATCCGCTGCACTTCCGTGACGCTGACGTCGTCATCGTTGGTGCAGGTGACGATGCGCAGCGGACGTGAAAGCTGCCTGGCGTAGGTGACAGGGGAGCGGCGGGCATATTCCTCCGGCTTCTCCTGAGGCGTGGCGCCGATGTGATACTCCACAGTAAAGTTCTTGCTGTAGTCGGGCTGCTGGTAGCTCAACCGGTAGCCAACGTCACTCACGGGTACGCCGGCATAGCCGCAGGCAAATTGATCCGGGTAACGCAGGATGTTCATCAGCGTAATCATGCCGCCGTGGCTCCAGCCGATGATGCCCACGCGATCCGGGTCCACGATGTCGTAGCTCTCCACCATGTAGTCGCGCGCAGCCATCACATCCTCGTTTTCCAGCCCTCCGTAGTCGATGTTTTCATAAAAGCCCCGCCCGTACCCCGTGCTGCCGCGGTAATCCGGTGCCACGATGATATAGCCCTGCGCCAGCATTTCTCGCAGGATGTGCACCGATCCCGAGGTGAAGTTGCTGTGTACGCCGCCGTGCGGGAACACCAGCAGCGGATATTTCTTGTTCTGCTTCGTCTCCCGGGGAATGAACACGTAGGCATAGAACTTCAGCTGGTTGCCGAGCAGGGAGTCTTTGAATGCGGTACCTGTTTCCTTCTGATAGGCCGGGGCCGGTCCGGCCAGTCGCACCACGTCCACATATGCGATGTCGTCCAGCCGCTCCATCAGCAGCAGCGTCTCGACTTTCCGGTCGACGGTCTGGGTGGCGAAGTTGGAATTGTTTTCCTGGCCCTGCAGGTTTATGGTCAGGATGAGAAGGAGCGCAAGGGTTGTGAAGATGGCTTTCATACGTCTTTCGTTGAGCATACTGCAAAGTTATGAAAAACGAGGATGTTCAAGTTTTCTTTTTTATCTTTACAAAAGAATAATTCAAAACCACACAATGGAAACAAGAAAACATCTAGCTGCGGAGAAAAACCGTCAGAAGACACATAACTGCGCCCAGGCCGTAGCCTGTACCTACTGTGACCTTTGTGGCCTGGACCCGAAGGTGGCGGAAGATATCGCCGGGTCCTTCGGCCTGGGGATGGGTAACATGGAGGGAACTTGCGGCTCGCTTGTCGGTGCCGGGATGATCCTGGGCCTGATGACGAAAGACCGCGACCTGGCCCGCAAGCGCATGAAGATCATCATGGACAAATTCAAGGCGCGCAATGGCGCGACACAGTGCCGCCAGATCAAGGGCGTCGACACGGGGCACGTCCTTCGGGAATGTCCTGACTGCGTTGCCGACGCCGCCGGGTTCCTGGAAGAGGTCCTGACCGGAGACACCAGGATATGAGTATCGCCAAAGCCTTTGAATCTGCCTTCCGCCGCAAGCGAGAGAAGGGGTGGGATAAGATCTATGTCGTCGTGGACATCCACGACACGATCCTGCGGGCCTGCTACCAGGAGGAGGAAACCTATGACTATCTGCCTTACGCCAAGTCCGCCCTGCAGCTGCTGTCCAGCCGCGACGACATCTGCCTGATCCTCTGGAGCGGCTGCCACCCGGAACGGCTGGAGGCCTATCGTCAGCGTTTCGCCCGGGACGGCATCCACTTCGACTACCTGAACGAGAACCCGGAGGTCGGGAACTCATCCTTCCAGAACTTTGACAAGAAACTCTATTTCAATGTCGGCATCGACGACAAGTTCGGTTTCGATCCCGAAACCGACTGGGTGGGAATATTTCTGTATCTAAAGTGCTTATGAATAGAAAAACAGTTCTTTTCTGCGTCGTATTGGCCATCTTCGCCATCATCTTGACGGCATCTTCATCACGCTCTTCAGGGAACTTCAGGCTCCTCTATTGGAACATCCAGAACGGGATGTGGGACGGGCAGCCTGACAACTACGACCGCTTTGTCGCCTGGGTCAAGGCTAAGAGGCCCGACGTCTGTGTGTTCTGCGAGGCGGCGACGATTTTCAAGGACGGAACCGACGAATACATGCCGGAGGAGGACCACTACTTGCCGGAGCATTGGAAAGAGTTGGCTCGCCGCTACGGGCACAAGTACGTGTTTCTGGGCGGATGGCGGGATGACTATCCGCAGGTCATCACCTCGCGCTATCCCATCGAGGAGGTGGCCCGCATCACGGGCAACGAAGACACGCTGGTCTGCCACGGGGCGGGGTGGGCGAGATTGCGCGTGCATGGCAAGGAATTGAACATCGTGACGCTGCACACCTGGCCGCAGGCGTATGGCTTCCGCGTGCCGAAGGAGGACCGGGAACGTAGCAAGGCCGCTCGTGAGGGCGACTACTACCGTCGGACGGAGATGGAATACATCTGCCGGCATACAATCGGGACGGTACCTGCCGAAGAGGTCTCCCGCCAGTTCTGGATGATGATGGGCGACTTCAACAGCCGCTCGCGCGTGGACAACTGGGTGTACCATTACCCGGAGGATGATTCGCGACTGCTGGTGCATGACTACATTCATGCTGCGACGCCTTACATCGACGTCGTTCACGAGCGCCACCCTAATGACTTCTACACCACTACCGGCGGCCGGGCCCGCATCGACTACGTCTACTGCACGCGGCCGCTCTACGATTGCATCGTCTCC
The DNA here is from genome assembly GCA_016290385.1 of Bacteroidales bacterium. Taxonomy (GTDB): domain Bacteria; phylum Bacteroidota; class Bacteroidia; order Bacteroidales; family UBA932; genus Cacconaster. The sequence continues at coordinate 36,065 of JAEETO010000010.1, forward strand.
GACCGCATCGTCTCCGACGAATATACCACCCCCGTCCGGAATCCCCAGAAAATCTCGAACTTCTGGCACCCGTCGGACCACAGGCCCATCATCGTCGATTTCGACCTTTGATCAAGCATATAGAACAATGAGAATACTTGTCATCGTCGGCATGGTCGGCCCCCTATAGGAAAGCTATCGAAGAGTAGCGGGTCGGCAGCCTGGAGAATCTTGTTCAGGAGCAGGGTTGGGTAGTCCGGATGGGCGTCGAGCCAGTCCCGCACAAGGGTTGCTGCCTCTGGGCTGTCATGGCCGGAGAGCGTGGCCGTAATCCAATTCTTGGGGAAGAAGATGTCACCGGTGCGCTGGATCTCCTGCATCTCATCGAGCGCAGGCACGATGTATCCCAGCGCTTCTTGCTGCCGGAGCGGATGGTTCAGCAGGCGCAGGCTTTCCAGCGCCCAGGGCTCCGTGGCGCGGTTCCCGGGCTCAAGCAGCGACAAAAACACGGAATCCCGCACGGCCTTGTCCGGGGAAAGGGACGGCCACACATAGTCGAAGCGGGCCAGCCGGTCGGCGTTGGAAATCCGGCTTCGTTGGACCTGGCGGATCCGTTCTCTGTCGGCAGGACGCCGCAGTGCCAGTTCGCAGGCGAGCGTGTTGTAGTCTTCAGCCGACAACTGCAGCCCGGGCAAGGGCTGCTGCCGGAGCCAGACCTGCCAGAGCTCCTCGTCAACAGTGGCATCGCGGTGCAGATGCACCAGGCTCCGGAAAGCCGACAGCCGCACCTGCGCGGGGATGTCCCCGCTCTTGGCCAGGCCATGCAGCAGCGCTTCCACCTCGGCAGGACAATGACGCCAGACTTCTCCCAAGTAGCCCAATGCGGAAGAGGCGACGAGCGGATCTTTCTCTTTCCGGAGGACTTCCTCCAGGCAGGGGGACATCTGTTCCGGCGTCAGGCGTCCGTGCAGCATATTCTCGTACAGGTTGGCCAGCGTCGACAGTCGCTCGTACGGCTTCTCCAGGGACGTGACGGAAGCCAGTGCAATCGCGATGGCGTTGCTGGACATAGGGTAATAGCCATAACCCAGCGCTGACAGGTTGGGCAGGGCGTCGGATTCCGGATACGCCGGCATGCCTTTCTCCTCCACCCATTGATGGCTCCAAGCCTTGAGGTTGGCCTCGGTGTATTTGTCCAGGATGTCGATCAGCGCCGGCCAGGTGGCGTTGCCGTACAGATATCGGTGCAGGTATTCCTGCAAGCCCTTGCGGAAGGCATCCGCTCCCAGCGTATCGGCCAGCATGCGCATCACCACGGGGGACTTGTCGTAGACAATGTTGCCGTAGATAAGACCTGCGTCCTGCAGGTTGTCAAGCCGCTGCCGGATCGGTGTCGTACCCGCGGTCCGGTCTTCCTCGTAGGCGCGGATGTTGAAATTTCGGAAATCCATGGTGCGGAAGTCGATCTCCGGGAACAGCGGCCGCGTGATCTGGGCAGCGAAATGTCCCGCGAAGACTTCCTTGGTCCAGACGTCGTCGAACCATTCCATCGTGACAGCGTCCCCGAACCAGAGATGCGCTGTCTCATGGGAGATCAAGTCCGTGCGCGAAAGCTTCTCCACGTCCGTCGGCGCCTCGCCCAGAAACATTCTGGATTCGTTGAAGAGGATGGCGCCCGGGTGCTCCATGCCGCCGAACTGGAAGCCCGGCACGATGACGCAGTCATATTTCGGGAAGGGCATGGGGATGCCCGTGTAGTCTTCCATCCAGTCAAGGGCACAGTCAATCTGCCGGAAGATCTCGGGCAGCTGCGCCAGTTTCGCAGGGTCAGTTTCCCGGTGGTAGATGTGGACGGGCTGTCCGTCGCGGTCGAAAGAAGCGATATCCCATTTCCCAGTCGCGAATGAGAAGAGATAGGTGGGCAGGGGAGCGCTTTCCTCGAAGCGGATGTGCTTCCTGCCGCCCGAAAGGCTTTCTTCCTTCACGGCTCCGTTGGAGACGGCTGCCCAATCTGCAGGAAGGTCCAGTGTGAGAGTGAACCTTGCCTTCAGGTCCGGCTGGTCGAAGCAGGGGAAGAGCGTCCGGGCACGGTCCGGCACCAGGAGGGAATACAGGAACTCCGGCCGTCGGTTGAGCGGGGCGTCATCCGGCGTGAAGGAGACGGCTATCTCGTTCGGTCCCTTCTGCAGGGCTTTGCCCGGAATGACGATGTGCTCATCCCGCACGTCTGCCGGCCATTCGCGACCGTTGACGACAAGGCCGTACACAGCTTCGGCACCGGGCCGGAAATCCAGCTGCAGCGGACCCTTGCCCCCGAGGTTGAAGCGGAGCGTGACTTCTCCGGAGCAGGGCTCTTCCTGGGACGCCGGGATGCTGAAGGTCAGGTCATAGCGCAGGTCCGAGATCCGCGCCACCCGATCCCGGGCCAGATTGCGGCTTACGCCGGATTCGACCGGAGAAACTTTCGTGCAGGCCGTCAGGGCCAGCAGCAGAATCAAACAGGGAAAGACAAACGGGAAGTGTTTCATGCGATAAAATTACAAAAAAACAATTGAAGATTTCTTGTTAACTTTGTAGATGACACTTTCTCCTGAAATATGAAACGATTACTGATAATCCTGGCCGTCATTCTTTCCATGACTGGCTGCAAGAACAAGGACAATCATATTTTAAACAACGCCATGACTGAAATCCTACCTACCGAGATCAAGGAGAATCCCATCCAGTTGTTTGACCAGAGCTGGGCGCTGCTGACGGCAGGCCACGCCGGCGACCTCAATACCATGACCATCTCATGGGGCTCGCTGGGCGAGCTCTGGAACAAACCCGTCGTCACGGTGTATGTGTCCAGCGACCGCTACACGCACGCGTTCATGGAACGCGAGGACCGTTTCACTGTCGCATTTTTCCCTGAGCAGTATCGTCCGGCGCTTACCTATCTGGGTACCCATTCCGGCCGTGACTCCGACAAAATTGCCGAGTCTGGGCTTACGCTGGAGTTCCTCGCCAGCGGCCAGCCTTCTTTCGCCGAGGCCGACATGGTCATCGAGGCACGGAAGATCTACGGCGCTCCGTTTACGGCGGAAGGCTTCGGCGATGTCCCTGCGTCATTCTACGCTTCCCGCGGCATGGGTGTCCATTCCGTCTACATTGGTGAAATCGAGCACGTCTGGGTGCGCGGAAGGGAGGGGGAATGATAATTATGAGAAAGTTCTTTTTTATAGCCATCCTTACACTGCTTTCAGTGGTGTGTTTTGGTCAAGACGGTGGAGTGATCAAGTTCCTGGGCATTCCTATCGATGGGCCGGAGGCTGAGTTCGCAAATCAGCTTATAAGCAAAGGCTTTACCTACGACGCTGTTAGCGAAAGCTACAGGGGACAGTTCAACGAGAAGACCGTCGACGTCACCATTCATACGAACCACGATATTGTCGATCGTGTGTATGTAGCATTTCCGTACACGAAAAAGGAGGAAATCAAGGGCGAGTATAACAAGCTGCTCAGGCAGTTCAGGAATGATGCAAAATATGTCGATTTTAGCCTGAACGAAGAAATACCGGATAAGGATGATATCCCACACGAAATGTCCGTAAATAACAAGCGATATAAGGCCAGCTTCAGTTACTACGACGCCGACAGGGATCCGGTCGAAATGATGAATGCCCTTCTCGATAAGTTTACGGACTTCTATACGCCTGAACAGCTGGAAAAACTCAAGGGATATGTCGCGGAAGCAGCAGCGGCACCGGATGATCAAAAGTCAGCAGTCAAGGATAAGATGTTTGCAGCGATGCGGATTATGGCTTTCGGAGGTACCCCCGGCTCTGAGCCGGATGCGGATAAAGCCATGAAGTTCCTGGCCACATTCATGGAGGGCCTGAAATCTCTGGAGGACGGTACCGTTTGGTTCATGATCCAGGAAAATCATGGTCGGTACTACATAGGCCTTTATTACGACAACATTCATAACCAGGCGCAGGGTGAGGATTTATAAACAACTGTGAAATTGGGTTGAATGATGGTTATACAAGGAACATATACCTACGAATATCCCCGTCCTGCCGTGACGACGGACTGTGTACTCTTCTGCCAGGACCATGAGGAAGGGCTTTCGGTCCTGCTCATCGAGCGGGGCGGCGAACCTTACAAAGGCTGCTGGGCCTTCCCGGGTGGATTTCTGGAAATGGATGAAACCGTGGAAGAGGGAGCTGTACGTGAGTTGCAAGAGGAAACGGGCCTGATCCTTTCGCTGGATGACGGCCGTCTCAAGCAACTGGGTTGCTACTCGAAGGTAGACCGAGATCCGCGAGGCCGCGTCATCACCATCGCATTCTACGCGATCGTCGACAAGGCCGAAGTCAAGGGCAGCGACGACGCCCGTGACGCCCGGTGGCTCCCTGTCTCGGCCCTGCCGCCCCTGGCCTTCGACCATGATGTGGTCCTTCGGGATGCACTTCGGCGGCTGGAAACGGACTCGCACATGCACTGAATCATACCGACGAGGACGTTTAGATT
>JAEETO010000151.1 GCA_016290385.1 Bacteroidales bacterium
TCCGTTTCGGCTACCACAGCCATAGCCATGAATTCCAAACGGTCGACGGAACCACCATGCTGGATGTCTTCGCTACGCAGACGCGGCCTGAAAACGTCTTTCTCCAGATGGACGTGTACTGGGCCGTCATGGCAGGCGTGAGTCCGGTGGAATACCTGCTGAAATATCCCGGCCGGTACGAACTCCTGCACATCAAGGACCAGCATGAGATCGGCCAGAGCGGGATGGTGGGCTTCGACGCCATCTTCAAGGCCTTTCCTCGTGCCGGCACCAAGGCCTTTGTGGTGGAGCTGGAGCAGGCTTCAACCCCCAATATCCTGAAAGGGCTCCGTGAAAGCGCCTTGTACCTGAGAAAAGCGAAATATCTTTTTCCTGATTGATGAACCACCTCGGAGAACTCATATCCATCGGCGTTGCCATATCATGGACGTTTACGGCCTGGTTTGCCGACAAGGCAAGCCGGCGGGTGGGCGCCATGGTCACAAATGTGCTACGCCTGATGCTTGCCACGCTATTTCTGGGCGTCCTGCTCTGGTTTACGGTCGGCCACCCTTATCCTGTCTATGCCGATAAGAACACATGGATCTGGCTGGGCCTTTCGGCCCTGGTGGGTTATGTGTTCGGAGATTTCTGCCTGTTCAACAGCTACATCCATATCGGTCCCCGTTTCGGACAACTCTTTATGACGCTGGCTCCGCCCATGGCGGCCATTGCGGGATGGATACTGCTTGGCGAAACCCTCACTTGGAAATCGATCCTGGCGATGGCTGTCACGCTCTGCGGTATCGCCATTTCCATCTTGAGCCGCGATTCCGGGAAACATCTCAAGCTGGACCTGCCCCTCATCGGGATCCTGCTGGGCATAGGTGCCGGTGTCGGACAGGGCGTGGGCCTGGTCCTCAGCAAGGTGGGCATGCAGTATTATGAAGCGGCGCTTCCTGCAGATGCACCCACCATGATGGAGGGCATGCTCCCCTTTGCATCCACGATGCTCCGAGCCATCGTTGGCGGGCTGGGCTTCCTGCTCATCCTGGGACTGCAGAAGAATGTTGGCAAACTGAGAGATGCCATCAAAGATCCCGTGGCCATGAAATATGCGTCGATCATCACTTTCTTCGGTCCGGCGCTCGGTGTGTCCCTCTCGCTGATGGCAGTCCGCTACGCCAACGCCGGCATCGCTTCCACCCTGATGGCGCTGACACCCGTCATCATCCTCATTCCTGAAGTCCTGATCAACAAGAAAAAGCTGCGCCTCAAGGAAATCATCGGCCTGGCCGTGAGTATCACCGGCGTGGCGCTGTTCTTCCTGCTTTAATACCGGGAGGTCATGGTTTCGGCTTCCTTACCCGGTTGGGCATCCCTTCCGGGAGGACCATTGAAAGTTCCATGAAGCCGGCATACTCGGCGCCGTCGTACCACGGACATTGGAAGATGAGTTTTTTGACGCCCTCCTTCTCGACGGTATAGACATTCGTACGGGGGTTTTCCAGCATGTCGGCCAGCAGCGAGCGGGCCGGTTCCGGATGGCAGTCCAGTACATTCTTCCCGACCAGTTCTTCCGCACCGGGTTTTAGGAACGTCCTGCGGGATTTGGCATTCATGTCCAGGATGGTACCATCCTTATCACAGATGGTGACGGCCACGTCGGCTCCTTCAAAGTAATCACGTTTCATTATACCTGCTTGATCAAATAGTTTTGTTGCGCCACTTTTTCCTGTGGATATATACGGCGGCCCTGTATCCAGACACAAAGCGAATAGATGCCATCGGCCGTCCAGCTGCTCATATTCATTCGGCCGTGAAGATTCTGGCGTTCTTAATGATCTGATCTGCTTTCATTATCATATCTCCTAAATTAAACTTATTCTTTGGTATTCCTGATGCAGATGCACATCATGGTGAGGTCGTCGTTGGGCTCGGCCCCTTGCCTGTGCTGCTCCACATCAGCAGAGATGGTCTTTATCACCTGCCTGGCTGACTCATAGCTGCAGTTTCTGAGGAAACTGAGCATGCGTTCATCGCCATACTGCTCTTTGGCGGGATTCTCGGCCTCGTTCAGACCGTCGGTATAGATAACCAACGGACGGTCCTTGATGCT
>JAEETO010000011.1 GCA_016290385.1 Bacteroidales bacterium
CCCTGCAACTTTCAATTTCCTTAAAGAAATCAACGCTTTGCTCTTCTGATTTTAATCGTGTTAAAATCGGTACTTGCTTGTACTTGTTCTTCCTATTCTTTCAATGAACTTGCCGTTCTTTCCGAAACGGGCTGCAAAGGTATGCGAATTTTTTTAATCCGCAAAATTATTTTCAAAAAAATTTGAATTTTTGTCTTGCCTCTCTCAGCAACTTCTGCAGCACTATGTCAACTCACTTAATCGTTCCCTATCGTTTCCCGAACGGGACTGCAAAGGTACACATTAATTCGACAAAACAAACTTTTTTTAAGATTTTTTTGAAAATTTTTATCAGAACAGACGGGGGTAATTATCGTCCATCTGCTCTAAGATGTGAGAAATCACGATGTTACGGATAAATGCCGATTTATTCCGGACAGAATACTTTTCACAGAACTGGTTGATCAGCGAAAGTTCCTTCTCGTTGAAAAGGATGGTCTTGCGGTAACGGCGCACCAGATGGCTCTGACGCTCACTCCTGAAACCAGGCGCAAGATTGTGTTTCTTGGATTTCTTCTTCCGGGCCATACCTATTATATAGTAATGGATTTATTCAATCGGTTCTCCGTCGGCGTTGCACCAGGTCGCCTTGAGCAGCGAGTAGTCGGTGTCACCTTCTATCTTGATCTTGCAACCGTACTTGCGGCACCACTTCCTGCGGATGCTGTTGAAGCCCCTGGTCAGATATGCCTCGAATATCGGGCTGACCTTGAGCAGGAACGAACTGATCTTGCGCTCCTTTACAAAATAGGCAAGCTGGCGTTCGACTGCTTCGTCAAACAGGATGGTCGGTCCCACTTTGCCCGTACCATTGCAGGTGGGGCACACTTCGGTCGTATTGATTTCCGTCGCCGGGCGGACCCGCTGCCGGGTAATCTGCATGAGTCCGAATTTGGTGAGCGGGAGAATGGTATGCTTGGCGCGGTCACCTTCCATGAGCTCCTGCATGTGCTTGTAGAGCTGGAGACGGTGAGCGCTGTCGTCCATATCGATGAAATCGATGATTACGATGCCGCCCATATCGCGGAGGCGAAGCTGGCGGGCTATTTCTTCTGCAGCGTTCTTGTTGACTTCGAACGCATTGTTTTCCTGGTCCTTCTGCTTGGCACGGATGCCGCTGTTGACATCGATTACATGCAAGGCCTCGGTATGCTCGATCACGAGATAGGCTCCGGACTTGATCGAAACGATCTTGCCGAACGAGCCTTTGATCTGGCGGCTCACCTCGAAGTGGTCGAGGATGGGCTCATGGCCCTTGTAGAGCTTGACGATTTTCTCCTGCTCGGGAGAGATCATCGACACATAATCGTCGACTTCCTTGTAAACCGCCTCGTCGTTGACGTAGATATTGGTGAAGGAATCGTTGAGCAGGTCGCGCAGGATGGTGGTCGTACGGCTGTTTTCGGTAAAGAGCAGCTGGACACCCTTGTTCCGGGCTATCTTGGGCCAGGAATCTTCCCATTTCTTAATGAGGCTCTTGAGCTCCGCATCGAGTACGGCAGCCCGCTTGCCCTCGGCAGCCGTGCGGATGATGACACCGTAATTGGGCGGAAGGATGCTGTAAACCAGGCGCTCCAGACGCTTCTTCTCTTCGCGCGAGGAGATTTTCTGCGAAATGCTGACCTTGTCGGCAAAAGGAAGCAACACCAGATTACGCCCCGCAATCGATATTTCGGCGGTCAGGCGCGACCCCTTGGTGGAAATAGGCTCCTTGACGATCTGGACGGCGATGGGCTGGCCGGGCGACAGGAAGCGCTCGATCTTGCCTTCTTTTTCCAGGATGTCATCGATCCGCTCGCTCCGATAGAGCTGGGTGGCATCGACGTTGGGGTTGATGTTGCGGATAAAATGATCGAAGGCCTTGAAATTCAGGCCCAGGTCGAGATAATGGACGAAAGCGTCCTTCTCGTCCCCAATGTCAACGAAAGCGGCATTGAGCGAGGGAAGGATCTTTTTGACTTTTCCAAGATAGACATCTCCCACACTGTAGCCCCGCCCTTCCGTCTTCTCCTGGTTCAGCTCGATGAGCCGCTTGTTCTCCAGCAGCGCGATGGATATGTCGGACGGTCCTACGTCAATGATCAGATCTTTGTCCATACTTGTACAAAACAAAAATAATCTAAAGCAGACGCGGTCTGCTTTAGATTAATCGTAGATTAGAATTTCGGAGACAAATTATTTCTTCTTGTGTCTGTTCTTGCGCAGGCGTTTCTTACGCTTGTGCGTAGCCATTTTATGTCTCTTATGCTTCTTTCCGTTAGGCATAATATAATATTTTTAAAGGTTTTCCTTGCTGACCTTGGCGATGAAAGTCTTGGCGGGCTTGAAGGCGGGCACCTTGTGGGCGGGGATCACGATGGTCGTGTTCTTCGAGATGTTACGGGCGGTCTTCTTGGCGCGAGTCTTTACGGTAAAGCTACCAAAACCACGGAGGTACACGTTCTCATCATTTGCCAACGAATTCTTCACGCTTTCCATGAAGCTCTCAACCACGCTCTGCACTTTGATCTTTTCAACACCAGTGCTCTTTGCGATTTCGTTTACGATTTCAGCTTTTGTCATGATATTAATAGATTTATATTCGGTTAATTGCTATTTTTGGGGAGGCAAAATTATAGCTAATTTTTTTATTTTCAAAAACAAGTGAGCATTTTTTCTCGTTTTTTGTTTGGCATAACTATTGACCATATACCCTGCCGGCTTTTTTATCCGGAAAAACTGACATTTTGACACACTGAACATGAACAACAACGATATATTGAAAGAACTGCTCGGCGGTTCCGGCCCGGAAGTCAACATCATCCCCGTCAACCTGGAGAACGCATCCCAGGACCTGAAGGAGATGGAACTCCCTGCACTGCTGCCGATTCTGCCGCTCCGCAACGCCATCCTCTTCCCCAACACGGTGATCCCTGTCACGGTGGGCAGGCCCAAGTCGATCCAGCTGATCAACGACACGTTCCGGTCCGGACGCCTGCTGGGCGCTGTCACCCAACTCGACGCCAAGGTCGAAGAGCCCACGCCCGCCGACATCTACCGCATCGGTACGCTGGGACGCATCGTCAAGACCATCGAGATGCCCGACGACACCATCACGGCCATTATCCAGGGCGTACGCCGCTTCGACATCGACCAGATCAATATCACGGCTCCCTACATGATGGCAGAAGTCAGCTACCGCCGCGACAGCATTCCCGCCGCCGGCGATGCCGACATGGATGCACTGACAGGATCCATCAAGGATGCGGCCATCCAGATTGTCAAACTGACACCCCACATCCCCCAGGAAGCAGGCTATGCCATCAAGAATATAGAAGGTTACGAGTTCATCGTCAACTTCATCGCCTCCAGCGCAGAAATCGACCCGCCCACCGAAAAGGTGCCGCTGCTCGAAGTCGACGACCTGAAAGAGCGGGCCCGGAAACTCCTGGTCCTGCTCAACAAGCACATCGAGCTGCTCAAGATCAAGGATGACCTGCAGAAGAAGGTTAAGTCGGAAATCGACCAGCAACAGCGCGAATACTACCTGAACAACCAGCTGAAAACCATCCAGGAAGAACTCGGCATCAACGACGAGCAGGAAGAGCTGAATGAATTCCGCACCCGCGCGAAGGAGAAGAAATGGTCTGCCAAAGTGGCCGAGATCTTCGAGAAGGAACTCCGGAAGCTGGAGCACACCAACCCCAACTCTGCTGACTACAACGTACAGTATGCCTACGTGGATTTCCTGCTGGAACTGCCCTGGGACAATGTGTCGGAAGACAATCTCGACATGAAGAACGCCCAGCAGGTACTCGACGAGGACCACTTCGGACTGGAAAAGGTGAAAGAGCGCATCGTGGAATACCTGGCCGTACTGAAACTCAAGGGTGACATGAAATCGCCCATCCTCTGCCTCTACGGCCCTCCGGGCGTCGGCAAGACCTCCCTCGGCAAATCCATCGCCCGGGCGCTGGGACGCCAGTACGGACGCATTTCCCTGGGCGGCCTGCACGACGAATCCGAGATCCGCGGTCACCGCAAGACCTACATCGGCGCCATGCCGGGCCGCATCATCCAGACCATCAAGCGTGCAGGCACATCGAACCCCGTGATCGTGCTCGACGAGATCGACAAAGTGACGGAAGATTTCCACGGCGATCCCGCTTCCGCCTTGCTGGAAGTACTTGACCCTGAGCAGAACACCACTTTCCACGACAATTATCTCGACATCGACTACGACCTGTCCAAAGTGCTGTTCATCACTACGGCCAACGACGTGAGCGGCATCCATCCCGCCCTGAAGGACAGGATGGAGATGATCAACGTGTCGGGCTACCTGGCAGAAGAGAAAGTCGCCATTGCAGAAGGCTATCTCATCCCCAAGCAACAGCAAGCACACGGCCTGGCAAAAGAACAGTTCCAGCTCTCCAAGGAAGCTGTTGAGACAATTATCGACAGTTACACCCGCGAGTCCGGCGTGCGCGGTCTCGACAAGCAGATCGCCAAGGTAGCCCGCATGACGGCCAAGAAAATCGCGCTGGAAGAACCCCTGCCGGAAGTGATCGGTCCCGATGAAGTGAAATCCTATCTGGGACTGCCCACCAACTTCCATGACCTGCAGGAAGGCAACGAGGCCCCGGGCGTGGTGACAGGCCTGGCCTGGACCCAGATGGGCGGCGAGATCCTCTTCGTGGAATGCAGCCTGAGCGAAGGCAAGGGCGTGCTCTCGACCACCGGCAGCCTGGGCGACGTGATGAAAGAATCCGTAACCATCGCCTACCAGTACCTGAAAGCCCATCCGCAACTGGCAGGCACAACGGCGAAGGAACTGGCCAAGAAGGACATCCACATCCACGTGCCGGAAGGCGCCATCCCGAAGGACGGGCCATCCGCCGGCATCACGATGGTCAGCGCCATGGCCTCCGCCCTCAAGGGACAGGCCGTCCGCAGCCACATCGCCATGACAGGAGAAATCACCCTGCGCGGCAAGGTACTGCCGGTCGGCGGCATCAAGGAGAAGATCCTTGCCGCCAAACGGGCCGGTGTGAAAACCATCGTCCTGTCGAAGGAAAACGAAAAAGACATCCTGGACATCAAGCCGCTCTATGTGGAAGGGCTTGAATTCCACTATGTCAACACCATCGACGAAGTACTCACCTTCGTCTTTGCCACCGAATAAACAGCCATGGACGTCAAGATCGAAGAGAGCTGGAAGCGCGTGCTCGCGCCGGAATTTGAAAAACCCTATTTTCAGGAACTGGCGCGCCAGCTCCACGGAGAGAAGCGTGCCGGCCGGATGATCTATCCGCCCGGCCCGCTGATTTTCAATGCCTTCAACCTGACGCCCTTCGACAAAGTCAAGGTCGTCATCCTCGGTCAGGACCCCTATCACGGTCCCGGGCAGGCCGAAGGACTCTCCTTCTCCGTGCCGCACGGCATTCCCCTGCCACCTTCTCTGGTCAACATCTACAAGGAGATTGAAACAGACCTCGGCGTGCAGTTGCACAAGGACGGTTCGCTGCGCGGCTGGGCGGAGCAGGGCGTTTTCCTCCTCAACGCCATCCTGACAGTACGGGCCGGACAGCCCACATCCCACAGCCGCATCGGCTGGGCGGAATTCACCGACGCCGTGATCCGAACCCTGTCGGAGCAGCGCCAGGGCCTGGTCTTCCTGCTCTGGGGCAATTTCGCCCGCTCGAAGCGGGAACTCATCGACACAAGCCGGCACACCGTGCTCGAAGCGCCCCACCCCTCTCCGCTTGCCCGCGGTGCCTTCTTTGGTTGCAGGCATTTTTCAAAAACCAATCAAGTCCTTATCTCAGAAGGGCTTGCACCAATAGATTGGACAAAATGAAAAAGTACCTTCGGGTACTTTTTTTCATTTATCGTCCCACCCTATCTCTCTTTTTTATATATTTGTATGATGAGATTCCCGGTCAAACCGGAAATGACGCTAACAAGATTATTACAACCAAAAAATAGTTTTATCATGAAAAAAGTTTTAGCAGCCATGCTTTGTGCAGCACTCGTGCTTTCGGGATGCGGCACCATGTCTAACACGGCCAAGGGCGGCGTCATCGGCGGCGGCTCTGGTGCAGCTGTCGGCGCCGGCGTCGGTGCCCTGATCGGCAAGGACGGAAAAGGCGCAGCGATCGGTGCTGCGATCGGCACGGCCGTCGGCGCCGGTGTCGGTGTCCTGATCGGCAACAGGATGGACAAGAAAGCCGCCGAACTGGCAGCCCAGCTCGAAGACGCCAACGTGGAAGTCGTGACCGACGCCAACGACCTGAAGGCCGTAAAGGTCACCTTCGAAAGCGGCATTCTCTTCAAGACCAGCAGCTTTGCCCTGAGCGATGCCTCTAAGGCCCAGCTTACCAAATTTGCCAAGGACATCGCCGACATGCCGGATACCGACCTCACCATCCTCGGCCACACCGACAACACCGGTACGCCCGAATACAATGAGAAGCTGGCTGTCGACCGTGCCGAATCCGTGGCCAACTATCTCCAGAGCTGCGGCATCAAGAAAGACCGCATGACCATCGAAGGCCGTTCGTTCCGCGAGCCGATTGCCGACAACTCCACCGTGGAGGGCCGCCTGCAGAACCGCCGCGTCGAGATCTATCTCACCGCCAATGAAAAGATGATCAAGGACGCTGAAGCCCAGGCCAGCGCCAACTGATCGGACTCGACCTTAACTGAACCTGACGACTATGGCATATCAAGAAACAACCCGTACCAGCTACGGGAGCAAAGTTAAAAACTCCTTCCAGGGTATCCTCGGAGGCATCATCCTCATCATTGCCGGTACCATCCTCCTCTGGTGGAACGAAGGCCGGGCCGTGAAATCCGCCAACGCCCTGAAGGATTTCCAGAAGAACTATGTGGAAATGTCCGACATCAACTCGATCGATCCTGAGTTTGAGGGCAAGGCCATCCATGCCACCGGCGTTGCCACCACCGATGAAATCCTGCGCGATGCCGCTTTCGGCATCGCCGTCAACGCCTTCCATCTGACGCGTGACGTGGAATACTACCAGTGGACGCAGCAGAGCAGTTCCGAGAGCAAGGACAAGCTCGGCGGCAGCACGGAAACGACGACCACCTATACCTACGAACCCGAATGGTGCAGCGAACCGGTCAATTCAGCCGAGTTCAAAGATCCGGACTACAAGGGCAAGAACTTTGTCTGGCGCGTCGTTGAAGACCTCGACCAGACGGCATCCACCGCCACGTTCGGCGCCTACAGGCTCACGCCTTCCATCATTGGCAGCATTTCGGGCGAAGAACCGGTCGAGCCCAGCCTCACCGAAGAGCAGACGAAACAACTGCTGGCCAAGGTAACGGACACGACCGTCGTAGTGACCGTCCGCGGCAATCAGGTATATATCGGCGCCGACCCGGATTTCCCGCACATCGGCGACGTACGCATCACTTTCAATCAGGTGACTTCGCCCAAGACGATTTCCATCCTGCAGAAAGTGGTCAACGGAACTTTCGAAAGCTATATTGCCAAGAACGGCAAATCTTTCTCGAAAGTTGAAATGGGCACCGTCAGCGCCACGAACATGATCGAGCACCAGAAGAGCGCCAACAAGGTGACACTCTGGCTGCTCCGCATCCTGGGCATCCTCCTCGTGGTTGGTGGATTCAAGAGCCTGCTGGGCTTCATCAGCACGGTCTTCGCCGTGGTACCGTTCGTCCAGAAGATCATCGGTGCAGGCATCGGCGTAGTTACGACGCTGGTCGGCCTGGTATGGAGCCTCGTAGTGATCGCACTGGCCTGGGTAGCCTACCGCCCTGCACTCGCCATCTCATTGCTGGTGCTGGCAGCACTCCTGATATTCTGGCTCGTGAGCCGTTCACGAAAAAAAAAACTGAATAATGTTGCAGCGCTGCTGGCCATCGCCCTTATGGTCAGCCTGGCCGGATGTTCCGGCGGCAGCAACACCGATGGAAAAGTCGACACCCCGGCGGGTGTCGACTTTTCTACTGTCAAGGGACCGGTCGAGACCGTCTGGGTAACGACCTATTACGGCGAGGGTGAACCGGGCACGACTGTCTACAGTTACAACGAAAAAGGAGAGGTGACCGGAGAGAAAGAAGAGTGGGACGAAGCCTTCGAGGACGACTACGGACGGATTGAAAGTCTGTGCGAAAAAGATGAACAGGGCCGCTATACCAAGGAAGTGTACGGCAGCGACGGCCAGCCCGAGCAGACGATCCTTTTCGAATACAACGACAAGGGCGACATCACGATGAGCGAAGCCAAGAGTGCTGACGGCAGCTGGCAGAGCACGACCCGCAACCGCTACGACGCCGATGGCCATATGATCATGGCATCCTATAGTTCTCCTTACGGCGAAAACTCGAATACCTACGAATACGACGACCAGGGCCGCATGGTCAAGATGACTTTCTATTCCAACGGCAAGCTCTACTCCACTTCCGAAAACACTTTTGACGAGAAAGGAAACACCGTTTTCCGCAAAGAGACCTACCATCAGCTGAACAAGGTCAACGAATACTACAGCAACTACGATGAAAAAGGAGAGTTCGTCGCCAACCGGAACTACGTCAACGATGAGAAAGGCTACCGCCTCGAATACAGCGACAGCACTTTCACCGACAGCAAGGGGCTCCGCCACCAGCACATCTACAACAACTACGGCGACGATCCCCACAGCTATGAAGGCGTCTTCAACAAGCAGGACAACCTGATCCACTACGAGTTCTTCGAAGGGCAGGCGAACAACCCCAAATACATCCTGGATTTCAATTACGAGAAAGACGGCGTCACCCTCCGGGACATGGAATGGAAAGAATTGTCACTGGGTACGGTAAAGAACACCCGGACCCGGAATTTCGCCCCCCGCTACGACACTTTCGGCAACTGGACCCGCCGCACCTGTGGCATTCCCTATCTGCCTGACCTTCAGTATACCAATTTCGACAACATCGATGAAATGATGCCGGAAACGATCCGTAAAATCAAATATCGCGGTGAAGACCAGGGCCAGAACTACGGCTTTGAGGGAAAAGCCGGGAACGTTGATGTGCTCCTCATCTGTACGGAAGACAACGGCGTCTTCTTCGGCCGACTGAACATCGACGGCAACGAATGGCGGGCCGTCGGCAAGCGCGACAAGGAGGACAATCTGTACTTCGTCGCACTGGAAGAAGAAGGCGAGATTCCGTGGTCGCTCTCCATTCCCGCCGGGAACGGCAAGCGCAACGCCAGCCTGTACGACATGCGGGACATGGACCCCGAGCCGGTCGGGATCACGCTCAATCCCACACGCAAGGACCTGAGGACATATCAGTTCTCCACGACCGGCTCCGAAATCCCCGGCCTTTACTGCTACGCGTTCAAGGACGGCTCCACTTCGGGCCAACTGGATGTCTCGCGCTGCGGCGAGAACTGGGAAAACGTCCATTTCCAGATTGACAACGAATGGAACGGCGACTTCCCCAAGGTCGCCTCGGACGAGCAAACTGAATATTTCGGCGACAATACGGAATTCTACATTTACAAGTGGGATGACGGCATCGACAACAGCCTGCAGTATTCCATCCGCTTCTTCGACGGCTTTGCCATCATCACCATCCTCCGTGGCAATCCCAACGATTTCTTCCCGATCGGAACGACCGTCGCCGGTATCTATGCCAAACTTCCTGCCGTCGGATAAGCCATGAGAACCGCCCTCTTCCCCGGATCCTTCGACCCCTTTACCCTGGGTCACATGGACATCCTCCGCTCGGCGCTCACGCTGTTCGACAAGGTGATCGTGGCCGTCGGCTACAACAGCGCCAAGAGCGGATTCTTCCGCCCGGACCTCCGGGTCCGTATCATTGAAGATGCCGTCGCCGGACTGGACAACGTGGAAGTCTGCTCCTACCGCGGCCTGACCGTCGATTTCTGCAAGAAGAAAGGCGTCAGCTGCATCATCCGCGGCCTGCGTACGACCACCGACTTCGAGATGGAAAGCGTCATCGCCCAGGCCAACCGCACGATGGCGCCTGACATCCAGAGCATCTTCATTCCCGCCGGGCATGAATACTCCTTCATTTCCTCGACGGTCGTCCGCGACGTCCTGAACAACGGTGGCAGCGCCAAGTGCTTCCTCCCGAGGAGCGTCGACATCGACAAATACCTGAAATTGCGTAAAGAGGAGGACTAGGCGATGAGACGGATTCTTGCCATACTGGTGCTCATGCTGGGTCTGGGATCCGCCGCCGCGCAGGAATCCACGCCCCACGCCTCCGTCACCTCCTATCTCCAGACCCTGCTCGAAGAGCCGGTCGACAGCATTAATCTGCATGTCGACCGGCTCATCGACTCGGTCGGCCGCCAGCAGCCCGAACTGCAGTCCAAGGTAGCCGGCATCGCTTTCGACTATTTCTCCACTTCGCCGGTCATGGGACACGAAGCCGTGGCCGTCCACATCGCGGATGAATGGTTTCTCAACAAGCGGCTCAAGCTGGAGAATGAAAACCTCTATCCGCTCATCTACACCTTTGCGGAATTCAACCGCAGCTCCCTGGTTGGCAAGGATGCACCGTCCCTGCTGATGCAAAGCATCGACAGCCTCCCCGTGGAGATCCGCGACATCACCACGCCGCTCAAAGTGCTGTTTTTCT
Source organism: Bacteroidales bacterium (assembly GCA_016290385.1). Lineage (GTDB taxonomy): Bacteria > Bacteroidota > Bacteroidia > Bacteroidales > UBA932 > Cacconaster. The sequence continues at coordinate 10,663 of JAEETO010000011.1, forward strand.
ATGACACGGAGTGCAGCACCTGCCGCAAGGAGACCCCGTTACTGGCTGACCTGGCCCGCAACTACCATGGAGAGCCCGTCACCATGGTCGCCATCTATACCCAGAGCGACCGGACTGCATGGGAAAATTATGTCCAGGAATGGTTCGGCGGCATCGACAACCCCGACGTCCGGCTCATCCACCTCTGGGACCCGGAAGCCGAGACCGGCTTTCACAAGAAATACGGCGTGCTGTCTACCCCGATGCTCTTCCTGCTTGACGAGCAGAACGTGATAACCGGGCGGGGCCTCGACAGCGAAGCGCTGGCCCAGATGCTGGGGATGGAAAATACCCTGGTCCTGCAATACAAGAATCTCTTCGACAACATCTTCGGCGCATTCAACCCCCTGACGATCGAAAACGTGGAACGGATCGCCGATGCCCTCGCCGACCGGGTGCGCAACGACAGGCAGATGTACGCCGAGACCATGCTCAAATTGTTCAACTATCTCCGGAGCAGCGACAATTTCGCCCAGCAGCAAGGCGCGCTCTATGTTGCCGAGAAATACATCGTTTCCGAGCCTGACATGTGGTCGCCCGAATTCCTCGAGCGCACCGTCTATGCCCTGGCCAAGGCCCGGCTCAATCCTGCCGGCGAGAGAGCCACCCAGCTCTATCTGCAGAAGAAATGCGGCAAGACCGTGCCCATGTACAACGACAAGCACTGGTACACCCTGGTTTTCTTCCACCTGATCGACTGCCAGCAATGCCAGAAAGAACTCGCCGAACTCAAGGAGATGAGTGCGGAGTTCTATGATCTCGACATCCAGCCCGTGCTGGTCTATGTGGGCCAGGACCAGGATAACTGGAAGAAATTCGTCCGCAGGCAGCTGCCCAGCCGCTGGACCTTCCTCAACGATTTCAAAGGCACCAGCAACATGCGGATGCTCTACGACCTCGATTATGTCCCCCACCTCTACCTGCTCGACCAGAACGGTATCGTCGTGGCGAAAGATATACGCGCAAGCGAACTTAAAGATTTACTCAAGCTCTTATGATCAGCGGCGAATACAAACGTTTTTACGACGCGCTCCTTCCCGTGATTCCGAAGGAACGGATGTTTCACGATGCACTCAGCACCCTGGCCTATGGTACGGATGCTTCTTTCTATCGCCTGATTCCCAAGCTGGTGATCCGCGCCAAGGATGAGCGCGAAATCGCCGCCATCCTCCACCAGGCCGACGTGATGAACATTCCCGTCACGTTCCGGGCGGCCGGCACTTCCCTCTCCGGCCAGGCCCTCAGCGACTCCGTACTCGTGATTGTCTCGCACGGATGGCAGCACTGGCAGGTGCTGGAAGAAGGGCGCAAAATCCGCCTGCAACCAGGCATCCGAGGCGGAAGGGCCAATACCTATCTGGTGAAATACGGCCGCAAGATCGGACCCGATCCCGCCTCCATCGACTCGGCCATGATCGGCGGCATAGCGGCCAACAATGCCAGCGGCATGTGTTGCGGCACCTCCGAGAACTCTTACAAGACCATGGCGGACATCCGCATCATCCTTCCCGACGGGACGGTGCTCGACACGGGCGATACGGCTTCCTGCGCCGAATTCCGCCGCACCCATGCGGATTTCCTCAACGGCATTGCGAAGATCGCCGCCGAAATCGCTGCCGATCCGGAACTTGAATCGCGCATCCGCCGCAAATACAAGATCAAGAATACGACGGGCTACTCGCTCAACGCCTTCGTCGATTACAGCGACTCCATCGACATCGTCAAGCATCTGGTCATCGGCTCTGAAGGCACCCTGGCCTTCATTTCCGACATCACCTACAACACGGTGGTGGACCACAAGCATAAGGCACTGGCGATGATTACGTACACCAACATCGCGCTGGCCTGCGAGGCCGTGCAGATCCTCAAGGCGCAGGACAAGGTCTCCGCCGTGGAACTGATCGACCGAGCCGGCGTGCGCAGCGTCGACTCCGCGCCCGGCATCCCCGAATTCCTGAAGACCATCGGTGACGAGAGTTGCGTGATCCTGGTCGAGACGCGGGCGGCTTCCGCCGAGGAGCTTTCCGAAAAGGTGGCTGCCATCACCACGGGAATCGCGGGTGTTCCTACGGAACTGGAGTGGGCCTTCACCACCGACGCCAGGGAGCAGGCCACGCTCTGGAAACTCCGCAAGGAAATGCTGCCCACCGTGGCGGGCATGCGCCGCAGCGGCACCACATCCATCATCGAAGATATCTGCTTCCCCATCGAAAAGCTTGCAGAGGCCACCGTGCGCCTGCGCGAAGTCTTTGCGGCCGACGGCTATGCCGACGCCGTGATTTTCGGACACGCGCTGGCCGGCAACCTCCACTTCATGTTCAACCAGGATTTCTCGACGGCTGCCGAAGTGGAGAAATACAAGCATTTCATGGACGACGTGGTCAAGCTGGTGGTCGACCGTTACGACGGCTCGCTGAAAGCCGAGCACGGTACGGGCCGCAACATGGCGCCTTTCGTCGAGTACGAATGGGGCCGGCAAGCCTACGGCCTGATGCAGCGGGTGAAACGCTTGTTCGACCCGAAAGGCATCCTCAATCCGGGCGTAATCCTCAATACCGACCCGATGGCACACATCTCCAACCTCAAGCCCTGTCCGTCCACGAAACAACTGGTGGACAAGTGCATGGAATGCGGCTTCTGCGAAGGATACTGCGTGGCAGAGGGCCTGACGCTGTCGCCGCGCCAACGCGTTGCGGCCTTCCGCGAGATCGAGCGCCTGCGCGCTTCGGGCGAAGAGCCGCACCGGGCAGCCGAAATGCAGAAACTCTACAGATATGCCGGCGAGCAGACCTGCGCCACCGATTCGCTCTGCAACCTGCACTGCCCCGTAAAGGCCGATGCGGGCAAGCTCATCAAAGAGCTGCGGCATGAGGGCCATTCGGAGCGCGGCGAGAAGCGGGCGGTCTGGCTGGCCGGGCACATGGCAGGCCTCACTTCCCTGCTGCGCGGCGGGCTGAAGTGCCTGAACGCCTTGCGGCTGCTCTTCGGCAAACGGGTATTCGGCGCTCTGGCCCGCGGCCTGCGCTGGCTCACCTGCAAGAAGCTGCCGCTCTGGAACGAATATATGCCGACGGGAGCGAAGAAGATCCGCGTTCCTGCGGTTTCGCAGGAACGCGAACGGAAAGTCGTTTATTTCCCGTCCTGCATCACGCGAAGCATGGGCACCACAAAGGCCTATTCCAAGGAGAAGGAAGTCACGCAAGTGACGGCCGCCCTGCTGGAAGCCGCCGGGTTCCAGATCATTTACCCGGAGAAGATGGATTCGCTCTGCTGCGGCATGCTCTTCTCCAGCAAAGGCTATGTGGAAGCCGGGCAGAAGGCTTCCAACGACCTGAAAGCAGCGCTGGCGAAAGCGTCCGATGGCGGAAAGATTCCGATTCTTTGTGACATGAGTCCCTGCCTCTACACGATGAAGGCGAATTTCGGTGACGAACTGCCGCTGTACGAACCGACAGAGTTTATCGAGAAATTCGTACTGGAGCATCTGACGCTGAAACCGGTCGACGAAAAAGTAGCTTTGTTCGCCGTCTGTTCGGCCAAGAAGATGGGCGTCGATCCCTGCTTGAAACGGGTGGCGGAGCGCTGCGCACGCGAGGTGGTCGTTGTCGATTCGAACTGCGACGGCTTTGCGGGCGACCGCGGCTTCTTCTTCCCGGAACTCAACGAGCACGGCCTGCGCGACCTCAAGCGCCAGGTGGAAGGCTGCGACGAAGGCTTCGCCGTGAGCCGCACCTGCGAGATCGGCCTTTCCCGCAACAGCGGCCTGGTCTTCAAGTCCATCGTCTACCTGGTCGCCGATGCGGCCGGGATCGATATCAGGAAATAGTCATTCATTAACGACATGCCGGGCTTGACCCGGCATCTCCGTGCTTAACTGCTCCGTAGCGTAGTCATATTCGGAGCCCCTCGTGCTGTGCGGAATCGTGAAGACAAGCACCATGAACAGCACTGCGAGGATGACGACCCATTTGTTGAACTTCCACTTCAACGTAGCGATGGCCGCCAGGAAGAACAGGAAGGACAGGAGCGTCTTGTTGTCGGTCAGGTCCGTTCCGAAGGGGAAACCTGTCCACCACGGGCCGAAAGCCACATGCTGCACGAGCGGCCCGAGGATGAAACCGCCGATGAACAAGGTCACGGTCGTGACGATCAGCCACGTGCTGTATTTCTTGCGTGAAATGACCAGCAGGAAGGTATAGACGGCAAACAGCATAGCTGCGAACATGAACAGGATGTGCGGAATCAGGATGCCTGCCGGGACGTCATTCCGGAAACGGATGACGACCGGCCCGTCGACGGGATGGTCCTTCCCCCCTACTGTAATGTAATACTGCAGTTTACCGGCGACAGGCTGAACCGGCAATGCCGCCTGCAACGCATCGCCTTCCCAATTGAAATCCACCGTCGTGTATTCATCTGTCGTCGGATAGCGGCGGTAATGCAGCTGCGCATCGGCATGGGACGGCAGGCCTTTCAGTGTCACCATCTGGTCCTGCCGTACACCGCTTCTGGGTAATTTCAGCTGATAACTGTCCCCGTTCAGTTCGACGGTCACGCGCTTGGGATTGGTCGGACCGGTCATGCGCTGATACACGCTCAAGGTCAAGGTAATGACGACGGCAAGGAGCCAGCAGACCCAATTTTTCATTTCTCAGCAGGATTAAGTTGAACTTGCAATACAATCGTTTCGTCACCCCGGAGCACTTTCACGGGGATAGTGGTGCCTGGCTGGAGTTCCGACAGGCGTTCCATGTATTCATTGATGTCCTTGACTGGCTTGCCGTCGATTTCCCGGATGATGTCGCCGTTCTTCATGCCTGCCTTGTGGGCGGGCTTTCCGGCCACCACGATATCGGCTCGGAGTCCTGGAACCGTGCTTGCGCCCGTGACATCCGGCATAAGGCCCAAAGAAACCTTGAACTTGGCGTGGATCATCTGCTGGCTGCCGGGCACATTGATGAAATCGGGTGCAGCAGGCATGCCCGCCAGTTGAGCGACCAGATCCTGCGCAAAAGACAGAGCCTGTTGCATGCCGTCATAATTCAAGGAGGAAGGGACATCCTCCGGAGTGTGGTATTCCACGTGGCCGCCTGTGGTGAGATTGAAGACCGGAATGTCCGCTGCCACGAACGACGCCTGGTCGCTCGGACCATAACCGTCCGGCGTGCAACTGATCTGCAGGCCGGTCCGCTCAGCCGCCCTCTCCGCCATGGCCTTGAATTCCGTGCTGGTCCCCGTACCGGAAACGCTCAGGGAGCTGTCCCGCATACGCCCTACCATGTCCAGATTCACCATGGCGACGATCCCTTTGATATCAGCCGGGAGGTTGATGCGGTGGCTGTCAGCTTGTTTCATCCATTCGACAAAACTTTTGGAGCCGACAATCCCTTGTTCTTCCGCGCCGAAGAATGCGAAGATGATGCTCCGGGAAGGCCGATGCTTTTTGAAATACCTGGCCAACTCAAGGATCACGGCATCGCCGCTGGCATTGTCATCGGCACCGGGGTGTACCGCCACGGTGTCAGGACGACGCGAACCGGAGTTCTGGCCTCCCAAGCCCAGATGGTCATAATGCGCCCCGACAACAATGTATTCGTTCCGTAGCTGCTTGTCCTTTCCAGGAAGGACGCCGATGATGTTATGGGTGGTCTTCTGTTCTGTTTTTCCAAAAGTGAAGTCCTGGTAGAAACCTTTGTTCTTCTTTTCCCGGACGACTGGTTTTAGCTTCATCCTGCGAAATTTGCCGGCCAGATAATCCGACGCAAGGGTGTCACCGGCAGTGGCCGGGAAACGGCCGCCCAGTTCCGGCGATGCCAGATATTCCACCGATTGCCGCATGTCCTCCTGGTTTTGCGCATGTGCCTGGAAGACAAGGGCAAATATCAGAATAAACAGAAACAATGATTTCCTCATGACACGATCCTTTTTCTCGAACGTTCTTTTTGAGCAGGCACAAAGATACGCTCCCGGGGCGAATTTCGCAAACACAAATTTTCGTATATTTGTTCTATGATCACGCTTGTCATCATCCTTCTCACCGCAGCGGTGAGTATCTATTGCTTTTCACGGCCGACGGCGTTCGCGTCGATGAAATTCAGCGCGTATGCGGTGTGGCACCGACGGCAGTGGTACCGGATGCTGAGCTACGGCCTGGTACATGGCGGCTGGGGGCATCTGGTATTCAACATGATTACGCTTTTCTGCTTCGGGCGGATTGTGGAACACTATTTCGGCGAGGCCTTCGGAGAGACGACCGGGCCAATCCTCTATGTCGTGTTATACGTAACAGCACTGGCCGTGTCCAGCATCGGAGACCTGCTCAAGTTCCGGAACGACCCGTACTACAGCGCGGTTGGCGCATCGGGCGCGGTATCGGCCATTCTCTTCGCCTCGATCCTGTTCGAGCCGAAGATGGGCATCTACATCTACCTGATTCCCATCCCCGTACCGGCTTACATCTTCGCCCCGGTCTATCTGGTCTACTGCATCGTGATGGCACGGAAGAACGTGGACAACATCGGCCATTCGGCACACTTCTGGGGTGCCGTCTACGGTCTGGTCTTCCCGCTCCTTCTCCGCCCCGACATCTTCACGCACTTCCTCTCGCAGCTGCAACGCTGATCAGAAGAATTTCACGATCTCGTCAAAGTCGCGGTGCTTAGGCTGGTTCGGTTCTTCGGCCCGGTAGCCCAGGGCAATGACGGCCGTTACCATTTCTTCGGCCGGAATCTGGAAAAGCGTCCGCAAGGCAGAAGCGTCGCGCATGCCCATGATCAGCGTGTCAAAGCCCATGGCGCGGGCCGTCAGGATCAAGTAGGCATTGCTCAGGCCGTTGTCGTAGGCGCCCCAAAAGTCACCCAGTTCATTGGTCTGTTCCCCGCGGAAGAAGCCGGACTTGCCTTTCTCAAAGGTCGAGACGATGAGCACAGGCGCGCCCTGGATGCGCTCCTTGTTGCCACCCACCATGTCTTGCACGGCTGCCACTTTCTCCGGGCTGATAGCCACATAATACTTGCTGGGCTGGAAGTTGGCCCAGGACGGAGCCTCCTGCGTTTTGGTCAGGAGTGTACGGACTTCAGCCTCTGAGATGGTCTTCGTAGCATCGTAGCTGCGCACACTGCGGCGCGAGACCAGCAATTCGTCGAAGGTGGGAGACGCACTCCCGTTGCCGGCACATCCAGCGAGGGACGCCAGACTCAGCAGCGCTGCCGCTGCCAGAATAAAGGTTTTGAATTTCATGGCTTTCGATGTATTTACTGCTGCAAATATATGTATTTTTCCGCTGCAATGTACACATCAGTCAATCAACGCCTTACGGAAAGTCCTCCCCTTTCTGCGTAAGGGGAGGACTTTTCACAAACGGCTGACAATCAACTGCGTCCGTTGCAGCGGAAAGAGGGAGAGGTTCCGGACAATCCTTACAATTGCTGACGATCAATGCAACTGCTGCCGATGTCCCCCAAACAGGGACACCGGCAGCAAAAACGGCGTGAAAAGATATTGATGTCCCCGATTTGGGACATCAACGACGGAGTTTCGCCATAAATCGTTCCCGATCTACGACGAAACGAACGTGACGGCCTTCAGCGATGACGCCTTCGCCATCCTTGGCGACGACGGAAAAGCTCATTTTCCTTCCTTCAACCCCGTCAAGGACCGTTGCGACACTGACTTCCGTACCCACGGCCGAAGGTCTCAGATGCGAAACTTCAATCTTTCCTCCAACCGTGGTTTCGCCTTCACCGACCGCTTTCGCGACCGAAAGCATCGCGGCGTTTTCCATCCAGGCAATCAGCCGCGGCGTCGCCAGCACCGGCAGATCCCCCGAACCGACAACAATGGCCGTATCATCGTCCCCAACGATATATCGGCTTTCGAAAACAATTCCTTCGTGTATCATGCTGAAAGCAAAGATAGTAAAGATATTACGGAAATACCAGCTTCAATTGCGGAAATGCGTGGTACAGGCGGATCAGGGAGCAGGCTCCGTCGAACTGGTAAATGGTCCAGTCGCCGGTACACATCCTGCGTCTGATTTCTTCGGCAAGCCTAGCTTCCAGCAGGGGGTTCTCGTCCAGAATCGAAGGGCGGGGCCGGAATTCCGGTTTGAAATCTACCAGATGAAAATGGTCATCCACCACGATGTTTTCCGCCGTCACATACATGGACTTTCCAGCCAGTTCCGGGAAATCAGGATAAGGGAAGGATTGCTGAATTCCATCAAAAAAGGCTCTTGTCTCTTGTGCCGTTTCCCAAGATCCCAAGGCTCCCGCATGAACCACATGGTCTTCCAGCAGAGCTGAAAGCAATCGTCCTTCCCGGAACTCGAAGATCCATTCTTTTTCCCTGGAAACATAGAATTTATCGCCTGCCAGTTCGATGGGATGCACTCCTTCGGGAAAAGCCTTGAAAGAACCTGTGTACCAGGAAGCCACGATCTGTCCGTCCTGCCAGTATTCGCTGAACGGCTCTTTCAGGAAGTCGCTGTCTCGCCAAATGCGATGTGAATTCTTCCATTCTTCGTCATATCCATAGATGCCGATGCGGTCCAGGACGAGTTTGTCGTCCACGATCCGCCATACGGACTGGAATTCTTCCTGGTCATACCAGCCAAATGAAAAGGCAGTGTGTTCCTCGCCAGCTGCAACAACTTCCTTTATCCGATTACGCAGGGCAGAATCTAGTCGGGCAGTGGGTTGCTCCCACAGAATTGTCAGCGTTTCTCCTTTCCAGAGAATCCTGTCACCCGTGAAGTCATCATCCGGCTGGGCGGACAATGAAAAGGATAGGGATAATAGCAGGAACAGGAGGCAGAAGCGTTTCATCGTGAGCCAAATGATACAAAAATCAGGCCGCCGGGGAAGTATTGGCGGGTGTGTACATTCAGGTGGAATAAATGTCATCCGTCCAAGAAAAAGAATTACCTTTACAGCATGAAAACGACGTATTCCAACGTTAAGAATCCCAAACGCCTGACCTGGATTCTCGGTTCGGTCGTCATCGTCGGCTATGCTGCCTACTTTGCGATGATCGGTATCGATCATACCGGTTGGCAGATTCTGCGGATGGTCTTGTATATGATTGCCATCGCCGCCATTGTATGGATTCCTCTGACCTCCGTCAGATGCATAGTCGACGACGAGGAACGCACGCTTTCCACGCCCGAGAACAAAAAGTGGCCGATCAAGATCGCCGACATCGACCGCATTACCCGTGTGACCAACAAGAAGGGCAAACTGCGCTATCTGAACATCCACGAAGCCGGCGTCCGCTTCGTCGACGTCAAGTTGCTTCCTGCCCAGGCCGACGCACTGATCGACCACCTTGTCCGGATCAATCCGAGCATCAAGGTTCAGAGCAGGAATTACTTCTGATTGCCCCTTACAGGCAGGCGATAAGCTCTTCGATCGTATCGCAGAAAGTGACGGCGTCGGCCATGACGGGCTTCATGAAACCGGCTTCCTGCATGTTGGCCAGGAGTTGTTTCAGCGGGTCGTAGTAACCTTCGAAATTGAAGACGAGGATAGGCTTCGTGTGTTTGTCGATGGCGCGGTTGCAGGCGTAGGTAAAGAGTTCGTCCATCGTGCCGAAACTGCCAGGCATCACGATGCAGCCGTCGCTCATGTCTTCCATCACTTGCTTTCTTTCTGAGAAGTCGGCCGTCTCGATAAATTCGGACAGGCCGTGCTGCACGACTTCCAACCCGCTCTCGCGAACTTCTTTCGTGCCGCGGAAACCTTTAGGAAAGACGCCGATGACCTTGCCACCGGCATCCGCTGCCCCATCGGCCAGCGCGCCCATCGTCCCGACGGCCGCGCCGCCGTAGACCAGCGTAACGCCGGCCTTCGCCAGACGGTTGCCCAACTCGTACGCTAATCCCTTATAGATGTCCTTGCAACTGGGCGCCGAGCCCAGATAGACCGCAATATTTTTCATATCTATCACTCTTTCAGGAGTTCCGTCATCCGTTCGACCATTTCCGGATTGTGAGCCAGGATATCGGGCCAGGGCCGGTTGAAGCCCGGCATGCCGCGCTTCGAACGGGCGTCGAGAATCAGGTGGTCCCCGACGCGGCCGTCGCGCAGCGGGTCGCAGTTGGCGCCCAGCAGCCAGAGCTTACGGGAGCGGGACGCATCCTTTTCGTCATTGTCGTAGAGAACACGGACCACCCGTTCGAGCTTCCGGTCGGAAAAGACCGTCGCTTTCCGGGTCGCATCGATGCAAAGCTTGCTGCCGAAACCGGTCGTGGGGGCGGCGTGGTCGAGCACGTCGAGCGGGCCGCGGCTGAAAAGCAGGTCGCGCGTGACATCCACGTTGCGGCAGATGGTCCCGAAGACGGCTTCCCGGTCGCGGATGTCGATATCTTCGTCTACCACCAGCAGAAATTTGTTGAACATCATCTGTCCGGCTCCCCAGAGCGCATGGGCGACCTTGAAGGCCTGGCCTTCGTACTGCTTTCGGATTTTGGCAATGGCAAAGTTGTGTCCCACGCCTTCTTCCGGCAGGAAGAGGTCTTCGATTTCCGGTGCGATGGCCAGCTTGATGGGAGAGAGGAAGATCTTTTCGGTGGCTTCCTGGATGTATTTGTCTTCCATGGGCGGGATGCCTACCACCGTAGCAGGGTAGATGGCGTCGAAACGGTGGGTGATGCAGGTCACATGGAATTTCGGATAGAGGTCTTCCAGGGAATAGAATCCCGTATGGTCGCCGAAAGGTCCTTCCATGAATTTCTCTTCGCTCTTCTGCACGTAGCCTTCAAGCACAAAGTCGCAGTCGGCGGGGACCATGAGGTCCTGTGTGAAGCATTTGACCAGTTCCACTGGCTTGCCGCGCAGGAATCCGGCCAGCATGTATTCGTCGATGCCTTCCGGAAGCGGTGCCGTGGCGGCATAGGAATAGACGGGATCGCCGCCCAGGCAGACGGCCACGGGCAGGCGGTGCGTACATTCGGACAAGTGCTTGGCGCCGGTCTTGTGCATGTGCCAGTGCATGCCGGTGGTGGCGTCGTCGAGCACCTGCATGCGGTACATGCCGACGTTTCGCACGCCGGTCACAGGGCTTATGGTGTTGACGAGCGGCAGGGTGATGAAACGGCCGCCGTCCTGCGGCCAGCATTTGAGAATCGGAATCTGGCTCAACTGTGCCGTGTACTGAACGGCATCCTGGCAGGGTGCATGGCCCTTGTGCCGGCGCGGCTTCCATTTGGCAGCTTGTTTGATCAGTGGCAGCATCTTCAGCTTGTCGCGGAGCCCGTGCTTTCCGCCCAGCACGAGGTCGAACAACTGGTCGATGCGCGTGCCAACGCCGTCGAGCGAATCGACGCCCAAGGCGTAACAGATACGGGCTTCGGAACCCATCATATTGGTCAGTACGGGATAGGATGTGCCGGTATTCTCGAAAAGCAGCGCCTTCCCGCCATATGCTTTCTTGGACTCGATGTCCGTTGCGCACGCGATCTCCAGTACCGGGTCCACGAATTCCGTAATCCGGCGCAATTCCCCCTTCTCCTCCAGAAAATGTATATATTCTTTCAGACCGTTGTACATAGTCGATTTTTCTTAGAAAAATGCAAGATATGTAAAAAATCCGAAAATTGTGTAAATTTGGGAAATGAATCACCCCATGAAAAAGATTATCGCTTTGTTGGCTGTCCTCGGCATGACCGTGGCCGCCTTCGCCCAGCAGGCGCTGGGCCCGGGCACCGGGCTCGTTTCGCCCGAGATCAACCCCGATCACTCCGTCACCTTCCGTCTGTTTGCGCCCAAGGCCAAGATGGTACAGCTGACGGGCGACTTCCTGCCCACGCGGCCCATCGAATACGAAATGGGCGGCCAGAAACTGACTTACGACGCGCCCGGCATCGTCGACCTGAAAGAGGGCCGTGACGGTGTCTGGACCTGGACGTCCGCGCCGCTGGAAGGCGAACTGTATTCCTATAGTTTCCTCGTAGACGGCCGCAAGATCATGGACCCGTCCAATGTCTATCAGAACCGCGATGTGGCTACCTGGACCAACATCTTTACGCTCAGCGCCCGGGAGGGTGACAAGGGCTGGTACTATGAAGTGCATGACGTGCCGCACGGCACTGTGGCGCATGTCTGGTACGACAGCCCGACACTAGGTGCGCAGCGTCGCCTGACGGTCTATACGCCGGCCGGTTACGAGGACAATCCCAAGGCGAAATATCCCGTGCTCTATCTGTTGCATGGTTCCGGCGGCGACGAGGATGCCTGGTCTGACCTGGGCCGCACGGCACAGATCCTCGACAACCTGATCGCGGAAGGCAAGGCCAAGCCGATGATCGTGGTGATGCCGAACGGCGTGTATTTCAATCAGGCCGCTCCGGGCGCCGCCGTCAACATGTTCCAGCCGACCTTCGAGAACAGCCGCTCGCAGTCGACCATCGAGGTGGAAAACAGTTTCCCCGATATCATGAACTACATCGAGAAACACTACCGGGTGGCAAAAGGCTACGCCAACACGGCCGTGGCCGGCCTGTCGATGGGCGGCCGCCAGTCCTGCATGCTGTCGATGCACTATCCGAAACGTTTCGGCTATGTCGGCCTGTTCTCCGGCGTGGCGACGCCCGAAGGCAACGAGGCGGCGCTGGATGCTGTCTTCGCAGCTCATCCGAAACTCTACTGGATCGGCTGCGGCAAGGCCGACGGTATCATGGTGAATTCCCGCAAGCTGGAGAAATACTGCCTCGACCACGGCTACCCCGTCACCTTCTACGAATCTGAAGGCGGCCACATCTGGCGCAACTGGCGCGACTATCTGACGATCTTCGCGCAGAAGTTGTTCAAGTAGTTGCATACGAAACCCCTCTTGTCATGAAAAGAATCCTTGTCATCGCAACCCTGGCAATCCTGCTTACGGGATGCAAGCAATATCCTGACCACAGCGTGGTCGTGAACAGTACCGACGCGCTGGTCGAAACCACTTATGGAACGCTTTGCGGGTACATCGAAGACGGTATCTATACCTTCAAAGGCATCAGCTACGCGAAAGCAGATCGCTTCATGCCGCCGCAAGACCCGGAGCCTTGGGAGGGCGTGCAAACAGCGCTCTACTATGGGCATCAGTGCTACCAGGGGCCCCGCGTCACCTGGGAGGACGACTGCGAAGCCTTCCTCTATCAATGGGATGACGGCACGCAGAGCGATGACTGCCAATACCTGAATGTATGGACCAAAGGCATCAACGACGGAAAGAAGCGTCCCGTGATGGTTTGGCTGCACGGCGGTGGCTATGCCATGGGTGCCAGCAGCGAACTGCCGTTCTATAATGGTGCCAACCTGGCCCGGAAGGATGTGGTGCTGGTAAGCATCAATCACCGCCTCAACGTGCTGGGTTTCCTTGACCTGTCGGATTACGGCGAGAAATACAAGTATTCCGGTGTAGTGGGCGTGATGGACATGGTCAAGGCATTGGAATGGGTACACAAGAACATTGCGGCCTTCGGCGGCGATCCGGACAATGTCACGATCTTCGGCCAGAGCGGCGGTGGCGGAAAGGTGAACATCCTGCTGGGGACGCCTTCCGCCAAAGGCCTGTTCAACAAGGGAATCATCGAGAGCGGCTCCATGCTGGGACTGGCGGACCATGCGTCCGCCGGAGCGATGGCCCGCCGGACGGTGGAGAACCTCGGGCTCAATGAGAAGACCATCGACCAGATCCAGACCATCCCGTATGCGGATCTTCTCGCCGCCGCCACTGACGCCGTCCTCGCGCAGTTCCCAGACAATTTCTTCTATCGTATCTATGGCGCCGGCATGTGGTTCCAGCCCCTGCAGGACGGCGAGATCATCCCCTATCCTTTGGATGACCCGCGCGTGGCGGAGATATCAAAGGGCCTTCCCACCATCATCGGCTGCAACTACTCCGAATATGGCATGCTCCCGGCAGTCTGGAAGAACGCCGACATCCGATACGAGATGGGCGACACCAGGCAGTATCTCTATGTTTTCGCGAAGCCGTCGCCGCACATGGACGGCACCTTCGGCACCAATCACTGCACGGAGATGCCCTTCGTGTTCAACAACATCTGGCTGGGCCGCTTCATGGTCGGCGCCGACAAGAGCGCTTACAAGCTGGCCGATTTCATGAGCGACGTATGGGTGTCTTTCGCAAAGGACGGCAACCCTGACGTGAAGAAATTCCACTGGGAACCCTACGATCCGGAGACCAAGCCGACGGTCGTCTTCAACGACAAGACCGTCACGGTTCACGCCGGCGATCCCATCTTCGATGAGATGAAAGATCTCAAGCGCGAAGTCTGGAAGTACAGGAAATACTAGTTTTTATTATCTTTGCGACCAGTCTGCAGGGTGCAGGCGAAGGGGTGCTGAGGCATCCGGGGCGGCGAAGGCCGTCCGCGGGCCAAGGCTGAGATGATACCCTCACTACCTGATCGGGGTAATGCCCGCGTAGGAAAACCGCTATCTTCCCATCCCCTTTATTGTATAAGTTATTTACAATTAAGGCTTTACATGAAATTTAATCTTTATTTTGCGATGCTGGCCGCATTCGGCCTGGCCGCCGCATTTCCGGCTTTCGCGCAAGAACCTGATTCGACGAAGGCGGAGCAATTGCAGGAAGTGGTCGTCAGCGCCGTGCGGGCGTCGAAGGACGCGCCGTTCGCCGTGGCCAACATCGGCCGGAGAGAACTGCAACAATTCTCCAGCTCCGGGAAGGAACTTCCGATGCTCTTCGCCCGCACACCCGGTATCATTTCCTGGAGTGAAAACGGCCTGGGCACCGGCACTTCGTACATGCGCATCCGTGGTGCCGGAGACTCCCGCATCAACGTAACGCTCGACGGCGTGCCCCTCAATTCCCCGGAAGACCAAAGCGTGTTCTGGGTCAACATGAACTCCTATGGCAGACTGCTGGGCAGCGTGCAGATCCAGCGCGGCGTGGGCACTTCCACCAACGGCGACGGCGCCTTTGGTGGCACTATCGCCCTCGCCACGCTGGCGCCCTCCACGACGCTCGGAAGCGAAGTATCCTTTTCATACGGCTCCTACAACACCATGCACATCGGCACCCGGTTCACCAGCGGGCTGTTATGGAAACGGCTCGTGCTGGACGCCGCCTACAACCAGACCACGACCAACGGCTATCTGGACGGCACGGACGGCCGCTCCGGCAGCTACTACGGCGGAGTAACCTTCCTGGGTGGCAGCTGGAAACTGAGCTACAAGCTTATCGGGAATTTCGAGGTCACCGGACAGGCCTGGAACGGTGTGGTGGCCGGCAATGACGACCTGTCGCTGATGGACGGTACCTACGGTGAACGCACGGGCATCCGGACGTACAAAGACATGTACCGGGTCGGGCTGGGAAAATACAATTCGCTGTACGAAAGACTGGTCATCTACAGCGCAGACCCGCTTGACTATGACTTGGAGCGCTATGACCTGAACGATGGTTCATGGTGGCCTCACACCACCGACAACTTCTGGCAGAACCACAACCTGCTCAACTTCGCCGCCAATTTCGGTAACGCCTGGAAACTATCGGCCACTGCCCATTTCACCGGCGGACACGGCTGGTACGACGAATTCCGCGACAACAACAAACTGTCGAAATTCGGTCTTCCCGTTTATGTGGACGATGCGGGAAAAAGCTACAAACGCTGCGATTTCGTCCGCCGCAAAGGACTCACACAGCGGACCGGCGGCCTGGTGGCCAATCTTTCGTATCAAAGGGGACGACTGGATGCCGTAGCCGGCCTTTCCATCCAGATATTCGGAGGCAACCACTATGGTTACCTGACTTATATCAGCCTGAGGGACCTGTACGATGTACTGACCAACGAAGGCAAACATCCCTACAAATACTACAATTCGAACGCCTCCAAATTCGACGGGAGCGCCTTTGTCAAAGTATCGTATCATTTCTCGGATGCCTGGTCCGCCTTTGGAGATATCCAATACCGGCGCGTGCGTTTCAAGACGGATGGTTATAATGACAAATTCATTGTCGAAGACGACGGAAACATCGTCCGGCAGATGCTCGACATCGACGCTCGCTACAATTTCTTCAATCCCAAGGCAGGCGTCAACTTCTCCCGGGGCAGGCACCGGGCATACGCCTCCGTGGCCGTCAGCCACCGCGAGCCCGAACGAAACAATTTTACCGACAATGGCAAATATCCCGCTCCCAAGGCCGAGCGTCTCTATGATCTTGAAGCGGGCTACCAGCTGACCGCACGCAGCGCTCGTGCCGGTATCAATCTCTATTACATGCGTTACCGCGACCAGCTGGTGCAGACCGGCGAATTGAGTGATATCGGCGAGGCCCTGACCACCAACATTCCCGATTCCTACCGTACAGGCATCGAACTGACGGCCGGATGGGACCCGACAGCCTGGCTGACGCTGGAAGCCAATGCCGCGCTGAGCCGCAACAGGCTGCTCGATTTCGACGAATACGTGGAAGACTGGGACAACGGCATGACCGTCATCCACTACGACGACGCAGCCCTTGCCTACTCGCCCGACGTCATCCTCAACGGCTTCGTCAATTTCCATTACAAAGGCTTCCGTGCCCAGTGGCACACGGGTTTCGTAAGCCGGATGTATCTCGACAACACCGGGAACATCGAGCGCTCGCTGCCCGCCTACAGTCTGTCAGAACTGTCGGCAGGCTATACGTTCAAGATTCCCAAAGGATTCGGTATCAAGGAAATCGACCTGGGCGCTGACGCAAGCAACCTGTTCAATGCCCGCGTCGCCCAGAGCGGCTGGGTTTACAGCGCCATCTATGCGAGCGGTGGACATCCGAATGACCACCGCTACTACCAGATCGGCTTCATCCCCGTGGCGGGAATCACCGTCCTGGGCCATGTGACGCTGCGCTTCTAGAAAAACTACCGGGTAATGATGACGTTGCCCTTGGAATCGAGGAGCGGGGTGAGGCCTGCGCCATAGCCGGATTTGACAAAAAGGTAATTGACGCCGGTTTCGTTGTCGACGATGACGACGGCCTGCGTAGTCATACCCAATCCGTTTTTCTCGTCAATAGTGAATCTTTTATCTTTGGCCATTTGAAAAAAAGTTTTCAGTTATCTTTGCAAAGATAATACAGAATTCATGAAACTCTACATTGTCGATGCTTTTACGGAAAAGCCTTTCGGCGGCAATACGGCCGGTGTCGTGCTGCTCGAACCGGGTGCGGTCTTTCCGGATGAAGAATGGATGCGGTCTCTGGCCGCAGAACTGCGTTATTCAGAGACTGCTTTCGTACGTCGTGACGGCGCTGCGGAATTCTCCGTCCGCTATTTCACGCCGGCCGGTGAGATCGACCTGTGCGGCCATGCCACCATCGCTTCCTTCGGCGTTCTTTTCCGCGAAGGCTTCGTGCCGGACGGAACCCGTTGCCTCAACCACACGCGGGCCGGCGATCTGGAAGTCGTCGTGGGCGAACAGGTGATGATGCAGATGGCGGCTCCGCAGCGGGTGGGCGGCTTCGAAGAACCGGTACAGTTGGGCGATCTGCTCTCGGCCATGGGCGGCCTGAATCCGGAGCAACTGGGCCAATGGCCAGCCGAAACCTTCTCCACCGGACTTCCCGACATTATCCTGCCCCTGCGCGACGTCGCCACCTTACAGTCACTCCAGCCCGACATGTCGCTGCTGCATGCGCTCAGCGACCGTCTGGACGTCGTGGGCGTCCACGCTTTCGCCATCGATCCGGACGATGCATACACGGCCCACGTGCGCAACTTTGCTCCCCGCTATGGCATCCCGGAAGAATCCGCCACGGGCACGGCCAACGCCGCCCTGACGGGCTATCTCTACCATCACCGCATCATCGGAGACGGTGCCCGGTGCTTCTTCCTGCAGGGCGAAGCCATGGGCCGCCCTTCCCTCATCCAGACCACGCTTCAAATAAAAAAAGGCATCCCCGACATCCGTGTCGGCGGTCCCTATGCCATCGTCGTCAAGGGCGACTGCTGACGGCAGCCGGCTCGGTATCCTGGTTGAGTTTCCGAGCCAACAAGAAGCCGATGGCGCCCACAGCCAGGGCCATGGCAAAGATGACCACTTCCGTGAACACCATGCTGGCGTTCTTCGAAATAACGACTGCGCAAGCATCCACCAGGAAATGAAGCAGGATGGCGGCCGGGAAAAGCCAAAGCCATCTTCCGCCTTTCCGTACGGCCGACCACACCAGGATAGACAGGCCCAGTTGCAGGATAAGAGCAGAGATACGTTCCCAGACACCCAGGAAGAAACTGCCAGCGGCAGCCGTCTCCAACTGCTCAAACTGCCCTTGAACCTTCTCCAGGGCGTTGGCCGGAGCGGCGGCCAGCAGCATATCGGCCGCTCCGCTGTTGATCATCACCGAAAGGACAAGATTGGAAATCATGGTCAACCCGAAGATCAGGATCATCTCCACCCCGCCATGGCCGGCGCCATAGGAGATGGCCGGCAATGCTTTCGAAGGTTCCTTCCTCAGCAGATACTTCATGGCCAGGAAGCGGCCGGTCTCTTCGAAGAAGCCCGCGGCAAGCCCACCGTAAAGCGCATAGAACCAGACGTTTCCCATGATAGCCGGACCATGCGGCCCCTTCAGGACGATCTGGTGCACGACAGGCTCCAGCAACAGGGCAAAGACAATGAACACACCCGCGCCGATGAGAATGGTCGACAGGCGCGCTTTATACTTCTTCACCAGCCACCAGGCCAGTGCTACGGGTACGGCCACACCCACCAGGGCGCAAACCCCCATCGCGATCATTGAACTTACAGGTACCATATTCGACAAAAATAAACAATTTGCGCCAATCATCACCGCTCCACCATCGGATAACTGCCGGTACCGTCCCAAAATCTGGCAGACTACCGTCAAAAACGGCCATTTTTGACGGTGGCGGGCCAAAGAATGGGACGCTACCGTCAGTTTAGGGGGGAGGGCGTTGCGAAAATGGCGGCGGAGGTGTATCTTTGCAGTATATGAGAAATGCTTTTGGATATATATTGGGCTTCCTGCTGTTCGTGGTGGGTATTCCTGCCCTCATGTGGTTGGTATCCGGGATGCCCGCACTGTGGCCGGTGCCGCTCGGCCGGGCCATCATCGCAGGCTTGCTGATGATGGGTGGGCTCTCACTCTCCGTCTGGACCATTGTCTATATGAAGCAGCGGGGCAAGGGTAACCCGATGGATGCCTTCGGGCACGAAGTGGCGCCCCGTACGCAGCACCTGATGACAGACGGACCTTATAACTTCAACCGCAACCCGATGCTCACAGGCACGCTTACTTATCTGGCAGGCGTGGCCATATGGCTGTGGCACTGGCCGGCTGCCGTAGTTTGGGCTGCATTTCTGATCATCATGCTGGTGCAGGTACTCAGCGAAGAAAAGCGCCTCCGCCGGGACTTCGGCCAGGAGTATGCGGACTATTGCAAGCGCACGCGGAGATTTTAAGATCATGAAGACTTTTCTGAAGATATTGACCTTGTTCATCGGCATCGGCGCCGTTGGTGGTGCCGTGATGATGTGGGTGGATCCTACCGGTGTCAGCTGGGGCGGAGAACCGATGCTGGACCTGCTGCGGGCGAAGATGCCATGGCCGGACGTGTTTTTCAAGGATTTCATAGCATCAGGTTTCGCCCTGCTGATCATAAACGGCTTCACCCAGTTCATCGCTGCCATCCTGCTGTTCAAGAATCACCCGCGGGCATACCAGGCCGTCCTGGCCTGCGGCATCATCCTGATGCTCTGGATCGTGCTGGAATGGTGGGTATGGGGATTCAATGCCCTGAGCAACATCTATTTCGTTCTGGGACTGGTTGAGGTAATCGCAGCGGTTATCGCCATGAAATCATGTCCGAAACGTTAATCATCGGTGGCAGAACATGCCGGCTGTTCGGGTCAGATGCACCAGCCTGCCTGCTGGTCCAGCCTTCGGCCCGGCATGAGAATGCTACGCTGGAAGCGGAAGCGGCGCAGATCGCAGCGCTGAGCCGGATACCGTTCGCGCTGGCGACCATCGAACTCGAAGACTGGATCATCGACCTGATGCCCTGGCCGGACGGGAACATTTCCCGTGATCCGGAGGCTGGCAAACATGGACAGGAAACGCTGCAATACTTGTTGCTGTCGTTGATTCCGGAAATGCTCAAGAACTTTGGCCCCCTGCCTGTCATCCTGGGCGGCTATTCGCTCGGCGGGCTTTTCGGTCTCTGGGCATCTACCCAGACCGACAGTTTCAAGGCCGTTGCCGCTGCTTCTCCCTCCGTCTGGATCCACGGCTGGCTTCCTTATGCCAGAAAACATGTCATACTGGCGGATCATGTCTATCTGAGCCTGGGCGAACAAGAAGAACATGTGAAGAACCAGGCCATCGCTCGCGTGGGCGACAATCTCCGGGCTTACCATGTGCTGCTGCAGGAGCAACTGGGACCGGGGCGCTGCGCACTCGTCTGGGAACAAGGCAATCATTTCACGGATAATGAGGGCCGCCTTGCCCGGGCTTTTGTCTGGTGTATGATTACTGCTGGTATTCCAGTCCTTTGACGGCAATGCCGATATTGACGGGAAGCGACTTCATCTCCCCCAGGGCTACTTCTCTGACATAACTGCTTTTGAAATGGATGATGAAGTCCATGGACATTTCCCAGAACTTCCTGTCTTCTTCGGGTTTGTCCAGGAAAGCTGCCAAGGCCTGCTCATCGTACCCGACAATCTGGAAGGCGATGAAATATTTGCCCGGCTCCAGCAGCAGGGTCTCTTCCGGCTGGATGTCGAAGGGCTGCGGATCGTCGGATACGGCGACTTCAAAGTAAATGGGCTTGCGGAGCACATTGACAAACGATTCATTCTTGCCCTCAATACGGTAGATGTTGACGCTTGCAACGCAGCCTGGGATATGGTTGCTGTGGACAGAGAGCAGGATATCCTGCACGAGGAACGGTTTCCTGACCTGGGCGACAGATCCCAACTCCCGCCCTTCCGAACGGCCATTCTGGAGTGAAAAACTGATGATTCCTTTGTTTCCCAGCACCTTCGTCCCCGGACGCAGGAGATACTTCTCTTTTGTATCCCCGCCGATGAGAACGGCTGGCGGCAACTCCTGCTCGTGCAGGACGATGACCACGTCGTCGGCAGCGCCTGTGACCGGATACGCTGCCGGCTGATAGGAAACGTGGAAGAATTCCAGCGTATCGCAGGGCATCTCGATTTCAAAGCGGCCGTCGGCGGTAGAAACTGTTCCTATCTGAAGTTTAGGCACGCCAAGCTGGACGTATTCGACAGCGTCGCCTTTTTCATCGACGATCCTCCCTTTGACGGTGACGCGATCTTGTGCAAATAGCATTACAGGCAGCAACAAGGTTGCCAACACGAAATTAATCCGCATAGATATCCTCCTCCATTTCAACGCCTTCCGGATCGGGCTGGTAGTCCAGGATGTCGCCCGGCAGGCAATCGAGCACCTTGCAGAGTTTGTTGAGCGTCGTGAAGCGGATGGCGCGGCCTTTCCCTGTCTTGAGCAGGGAAAGGTTCGTCATCGAGATGCCGATCTTTTCGGACAGCTCCGAGAGTTTCATGTGGCGCTCCCAGAGTATTTTATCAAGATTAACGGTAATCATATCGCAAGCTTGCTGTCTTTTGCGGCCAGGTAGGCCATTTTATAGAGTCCTGCGAACAAGAGGACGATGAGAGGGATCAGTATGGTATTTGAATCGAGCATCAGCGCGGATTCTCCTTTCACCACAGCGTCGTAATTGGAGTGGACGAAGGCGAGGAGCGCGGCAACCAGTGCGGCCCAGCGGATAAGGGAGATGTTGGATTTTGGAAAGAGTTCCCCGTCTTTCAGCCCCTGGTTGATGCGGTACAGGAAAATGCAGCACATGACGAAAAGAAGTGTGATGCCGACGAAACGGGCCGCCAGGATGAAGGTCTGCCATCCCTTGATATCCGGATTCCAGGTCATGGGCGTAATAAAGTTGTTCAGCCACAACTGGGAAATCATCTGTACATAGGTGTAGGCGAGTGTCAGGCCGCCGATGATGAGGATGGCGATGGAGAGCCTTTGAATGCTCTTTTGGGTGGAATGTTTCATGACTTTGTCTTTTTCGTTTTGCCGAATCGCTGGACAAAGATAATGCCAATTTTATGAAAAACATAAAATTATTTTACGAATTGCATAAAATCCCCGAAAAGTCTTCATTTATGTAAAAACATTTGTTACATAACACTTGCTTTTTTAAAAATTACCATTTACCTTTGCGGCCACAAACAGTAAAGCCATGCCCAAAGCAGTATTCTTCAACAAGGAAAAAATCACGAAAGCCGTCATTGATCTCATTCGGACAGACGGCTCTGAAACCCTGACGTCCCGGGCGATCGGAAAGAGACTCGGATGCTCTGTGAGCCCGCTTTTCAGGGAATATAAAAATATGGAGGAGATCCATGCAGACGCCCGGAAGGCCGCCGAGAAAATATTCACGGACTATCTGGCCGATTCGGTCAACTACGATCCCGCTTTCAAGGAATTCGGCATCCGGCTCATCCGTTTCTCCAAAGAAGAGCCGAATCTGTTCCATTACCTGTTCCTGGAAAAAGGCGGCAGCAGTGAAGTGGCCC
The DNA here is from genome assembly GCA_016290385.1 of Bacteroidales bacterium. Lineage (GTDB taxonomy): Bacteria > Bacteroidota > Bacteroidia > Bacteroidales > UBA932 > Cacconaster. The sequence goes on from JAEETO010000011.1 coordinate 33,300, forward strand.
ATGCCATCGCACAGGATTGCCTGAAGCAAACGGCCGCCTCTTTCGAACTGACCCCGGCGCAGACCGAGCAGATTTTCGATCAGGAATGGACCTTTGCCTGCGGTTTGGCCATGCTCTGCAACAAGAATCCGGAGGTATATACGGACGAGCGCATTTCCCTGTCGCTGTCCACACAGTTCATGGCCCAGCTGACGTTGATCAAGTCGGGCCGCGAAGTAGTCAATATTGAACCCAAGAAGAAGTAATATAAAATGAGAAGATTGATGATTGCAAGCGTGCTGCTGCTGGCAGCCGTTTCCGCCCAGGCAAAGGGCGATTGGAAAGGAAAAGTGGTGGATGAAAAAGGCGAGCCGGTGGCCTACGCCAACGTAGCCGTGCTCGCAAAGGCCGATTCGTCCGTCGTATGCGGTGTCGTCACCGGAGAAGACGGAACTTTCAATATCGTGACAAAAGAAACCGATGGCATCATGATGGTGGCCATGCTGGGCTACAAGACAGTGTATATGGCACCGGTCGATGGCGCTGTCATCACCCTGGCCGACGATACCGCCATGCTGGAGGGGGCCACGATTCAGGCCGTCATGCCCAAGACCAAACTGACCGCCGAAGGCCTGCAGACCAACGTGCGGGGTTCGGTGCTGGAAAACGTGGGCAACGCCAAAGATGTGCTGGCCAAGACACCCGGCCTCATCAAAGGCCAGAACGGCCTGGAGGTCATCGGCAAAGGCTCGCCGCTGGTGTACATCAATGGCCGACGCGTTACCGACGCTTCGGAACTGGACCGTCTGCAAAGCAATGAAATCCAAAGCATTGAGGTGATTACCAACCCCGGTGCCCAGTACGATGCCACGGTGCGGTCGGTGGTTCGCATCAAGACCATCCGGCGCCAGGGCGACGGCTTCGGTTTCAACCTGAATGCCTCGGATGCGCAGTCCCTGCGCTGGGCAAAGGGCAACGATCCTTTCGGCGCCGTCAACGTGAATTATCGTACAGGCGGTGTGGATATTTTCGCAGGGGTTAATTATGCCCGCAATACCTCGCGGCAGGAAAGCTATCTGGAAAAGCAGACTTTCGGGAGAAAGGCCGACGGCTCCGACTGGTTCTTTGAAAACAAGGGCACACTCCTAAACGAATACTTCGGCAGTACCCTCTACGGAAACGCCGGCGTGAACTGGCAGATCGCCGACAATCATTTCCTAGGCGGCAAGGTGGAATGGGGCCGTCACCTGACCTATAACGTAAAGACGGTGGTGAACGACAATGTCTATGAGAACGGAACGCTGATTGACAAACTCACCACGACTTCTGAAGACGTAATCGGGGACAAAGTTCCCTACAACCTGGGCGCCAACCTTTATTATAATGGCACCATCGGTCAGAAACTGGGCATTGACGTCAACCTGGACTACTATGGCACGGAAGACAGCGCCAATTCCACCTCCACGGAAACCAGCGCTATGACCCACGATGCCACCATCAGCACGACCAGCGACAATTCCAGCCGGCTGTATGCTGCCAAGGCCGTGCTTTCCTATCCCATCTGGATGGGGCAGCTGCAGGTGGGAACGGAAGAGACTTTCTCCCGCCGGAAAGACAATTATACCATCACTGGCATCGTCATCCCCGCCTCGCAGGCGTCTGTGAAGGAAGACAATATCGCCGGTTTCGCATCCTACGGGTGCTACATCCCCAAGGTGGGCCAGTTGAGCGCTGGTGTTCGTTATGAGAACGTGCACTACGTCTACGATGATGCCATGCGGCTTGACGCCAGGGTGGAGCGCAGGTACAGCAACTGGTTCCCCAATGCGACCTATGCCAATGCCTTCGGCCCCGTGCAGGTGATGCTGAACTATGCCGCGAAGACCTCCCGTCCCAACTACGCCCTCCTGTCCAGTGCCATCCGTTACAACAGCCGCTATATCTGGCAGAGCGGAAACGCCCAACTGCAACCCAGTCTGATGCACAACGTGAGTCTAGCAGCCGTGTACAAATGGTTTACCGTCATGGTAAATTACACGCGCATGAACAATGCCATGGTAACCTGGAGCGCCCCTTATGGAGACGAAGGCGTTGTGCTGGTCAAGCCCCGCAACCTCGAGGAGCCGTACCGCTTCATGGCCGCTTACGTGAACCTCACTCCGACGGTGGGATGCTGGAACATGAACTATACGCTGGGCATCCAGCCCCAGTGGCTCAGCATTACCGTGGATGATCCCCGCGAGGCATCGGGCAAGCGCGTCACCACCTTCAACGGCAAACCCCTCTTCTTTGCGCAGTTGCAGAATACCTTTACGCTCAAAGGCGGCTGGCAGCTGGAACTGGGCGGTCAGGTAAACAGCCGCGGCTACTCTCAGAACCTGTATCTGCGCAATACCTATGTCGACGTGACAGCCGCTGTGCAGAAGACCCTCCTGAAAGACGGCTCGCTGGTCCTCCGTCTGGAAGGGGCCGATCTGTTGGGCATGGCCCACTACGACGTGGACTCCGATTTCGGCAGCCACACCATCATGCAGACCAACCGGATGGATACGCAGAAAGTCAAATTCTCCGTGCGCTACAACTTCAATGTCGCCCCGAGCAAGTACCGCGGCACCGGCGCCGGCGCAGATGAGAAAGCTAGAATGTAATACCTCACGATATGGAAATGAAATTTTGCCAAAGCTGCGGAATGCCGCTCACCCCGGAAATCTTCGGTACCAATGCCGATGGGAGCAAGAACGAAGATTATTGTATGTACTGCTACAAGGACGGCAAGTTCCTGCAGGATTGTACGATGGAAGAGATGATTGAACATTGTGCTCAATTTGTGGACGAGGTCAACAAAGGCCTGCCGAATCCCATCACGAAAGAGGAATACATCGGCCAGATGAAGATGTATTTCCCGCATCTGAAGCGTTGGCGCAAAGAATTGACGATTACGGATGCGACGCCGGAGAATCCTGCCCTGGCGGGCGTAAAAGAACTCATCGGGAAAATGGCCGACAATCTTCCCGTCACCTTCATATCTTCGGTTGACGAAGAGGGATATCCCTGTACGAAGGCCATGCTGTCGCCCCGCGTCCGCGAAGGCATCAAGACGTTCTACTTTACCACCAACACCTTCTCGCTGCGCGTGGCCCACTATAAGGCCAACCCCAAGGCCAGCATCTATTTCTGCGACGCCGAAGGCTTCAAAGGCATGATGCTGCGCGGCACGATGGAAGTGCTGACAGATGCCGAAAGCAAAAAGATGATCTGGCGAGAAGGTGACACAGAATACTACCCCGGTGGCGTCACCGACCCCAACTACTGTGTCCTGAAGTTCACCGCCACCAACGGCCGCTTCTACAGCGATTTCTATCCGAGAAGTTTTGTGATTGAGTAACAATACGAGAACAATGACTATCCGTTTTGAACAAACAAAAGACTACTGTGAGGTAGAGAACCTAACGCGCGAGGCTTTTTGGAATGTATATCGCCCCGGCTGCACGGAGCATTACGTACTGAACCAATATCGAAGCAACCCGGACTTCATTCCGGAGCTGGACTTTGTGATGGAAGAAGATGGTCGCATCATCGGTCACATCATGTTCTCACATGCCGAATTGACGCTGCCGGACGGCACCCGCAAGCCTTCCTGGACCTTCGGTCCCATCAGCATCCATCCGGACTACAAGCGCAAGGGCTACGGGCTTAAGCTGCTTCAATATGCATTGGAGAAGGCCCGCGGGATAGGCGTCGGTTTCCTCTGCATGGAGGGCAACATAGACTTCTACAAGCATGCAGGCTTTGGCCTCGCCAGCCGCCTCGGTATCCACTATCACGACATGCCGCACGATGAAGAAGTACCCTTCTTCCTGGCGCAGGAACTTATCCCCGGCTGGCTTCGAAGCAATGGCATCACCGAGGCCACCTACTGCCCGCCCAAAGGCTATTTCGTAGCCGATGAGTATCCGGAGGCCTTCGAAGCATATGAGGCCACCTTCCCGCCGAAAGAAAAACTCCGCCTGCCCGGACAATTGGGATACGAAGAATAATGGAAACCGACAGAATCATTTTGCGCCCTTGGCGCGAAAGTGACGCCGAAGTATTGTTTAAATATGCTTCCGACCCGGATGTCGGGCCCCGTGCAGGATGGGCACCACATAAGAGTGTGGAAGAGAGTCTGGAGATTATCCGCACCGTGTTTAACGATGCGCTACACACATGGGCTATTGAGTTGAAGGAAACAGGAGAGCCGATTGGCGCTATGGGCTACGGCCCTTCGTGCGAGTGTGATTTGCCAGCCCGCGATGGCGAACCGCTCATCGGCTATTGGGTGGCAAAGCCCTATTGGAATCAGGGCATCTGTACGGAGGCTTTGCGCCTGATGTTAGACCACATCAGCCAAACGACAGACATCAAATCGCTCATCAGCGGCCACTTTGTAGACAATCCTGCCTCTGGCCGAGTTATGGAGAAATGTGGTTTCGTACCCACTGGCGAAACCTGCATAGATGCAAACCAGTATCAAGGTGCAGACAGACCCATCAGGGTGTTGAGATTGGAAATAAAATGAAACATCTGCCAAACATCACAACTTTACTCAGGATTGCAGGCTCTTTGGGCCTGCTCCTTTGTGATGGGGCGGGTGTGGTGTTTTGGATCATCTATGGCCTCTGTGGCATCAGCGATATAGCCGACGGATGGTTGGCTCGGAAGCTCCATGCAGAAACCAAAGCCGGGGCTGTCTTGGATAGCGTGGCAGACATCTGCTTCGTAGCGTGTTGTGCCTGGAAACTCCTGCCGATACTCGATCCTCCGCAATGGTTGTGGTTGTGGGCTGGAGTGATTGTCGCGATTAAAATCGTAAATCAACTTCCAGCACTTGTGATGTACGGGCGCTACAGCTTCCCTCACACACTCGCGAACAAGGCAACAGGATTCCTGCTCTTCATAGCCGTCCCCATGACATTTTGGTCTATCATTCCCCTCGCCACTGCAGCTTCCATTGCCATGTTTGCCGCAATTCAAGAGGGGCATTATATAAGAACGAATAAAATAAAACCATGAAACGATTCAACTTCAACACCGTAGGTCTTTTCACCCGCAACAACAAAGCGACAGTCGATTTCTACACGAAGTCATTCGGATTCACTACCGATTGGGACGGCATCCAGCCCAACGTGGAGATGATGCTGGGCGGTATGCGTATCATCCTCTATCCTCGTGATGCTTTCGAACAGATGGTTTCCAGAAAGTTCCAATATCCCGAGGGGTTCAACGGTACTATAGAACTGGCATTCGATGTACCCACTTTCGCCGATGTCGATATGGAATACCAGCATGCGCTCGCGAATGGCGCCGCCTCCGTTCTTCCTCCCATCACAGAGCCTTGGGGACAACGCACCTGCTATGTGGCCGATCCAGACGGCAATCTGATAGAGATTGGTTCGTTTGTTGAAAAGTAATGAAACAAAGGTATGCGCTATAGAGAAGAAGCAATTGAATGTGTTAAGGATCATGTCCTCCAAATACATATGCAAATATATGACAGGTATGAAGGGGATTTTGACAGGATCTATACGGAAGGGTACAACAGCAAGTCCTATAAGGGTAGGGTAATTGAGCCAGGAAAGATTTATGAACTGAGTTATTTGGAATGTACGTGCCCTAAAGTTAAATGTGGGCTGAGAAACCATCCGCAGCAGTGTGAGTGCTCACGACAAAGCATTCTATATATCTTGTCGCAACTTGAACCAGGCAGCCATTTCGAGGTTCGGATTGAGAATACAATTCTTAGGGGGAGCGACCGCTGTACATTCCGAATAACAAGACATGAAGGTTATTGAATAAAATATCGGCTCCACGCCGGCGCTGCTCATTGCGTAAAGAGCGAAATTTCGAACATGAGAAGAAAAAGTATTAATATGAAAAGTTATTATTGCTACTGTTTCTGATTATCCCAACCCAGCTTTTTGCACAGCAAAGAGTAGAGAAACATGGTGCATGCATGATACGTAACGACTCCGTTAGTGGTATTAACCAAAATGAGCGTTTTGCTTTGCACAGTGTGATGAAGTTTCCGCTGGCTTTATATGTTGCTGATTATTTGTATCGGAAAGGCTTAGATCTTTATGTATCATTCTCATGCCAGACGGAAGCCGCGTCATCGTCGCCGTTTTCACCACGCACTCACTATCTGAGGCGGTAATAGCAGATATTGCCAGGGAACTGTTAGCACAATGAAAAGATTACGACTCGGAGCGATGCTCCACTTCCTTATAGCCATTGGCCACATCGGTTGCTTGTTCGCCCTGGACAAGGCATTCGAAGCCTATGGCATCAGGGAAATCATGCATCAGATGGTATCTGGACATGTTTGGATGCTGTATGTCCTGACCATCGGTCTTGTGCTCGCTTTCTGCCTGGCAGGACTTTATGCCCTCTCTGCCACAGGCGACATCCGTCGCTTGCCCCTGACACGTATGGCTATCATCGCCATCGTTGTACTCTATAGCCTTCGTGCCTTGGCTGGAGGCATTAGTTGTATCAATAACTTCACCTGGCTGCAATGTATCTCATCCCTCGTTCCCGCCATTATCGCATGGTGCTACTGGCCGGGAGTAAAAGAAAGAACAACGAAGTGTTAAATCCATGTTAAAATCTTTATTTCTCTTGACTCGTCCCTAAGGTCATGCCTTAACTTTGTAGTCGCTTAGCAAAAACATCGCGCGATATGAGTAAGAAAACAAGGTTAAAAATCGGAGAGTTCTCACAGTTGATGCAGGTGACGGTAAAGACCCTGCGTCACTACGAACAGAAAGGACTGCTTGCACCTGACGAGGTGGACGAGTGGACTGGCTACCGCTACTACAGCATCGATCAGATGCAACAGTTGAAGGACATCCGCGACCTGCAACGGCTCGGCTTCTCGCTGGACGAAATCAAGAACCTGTTCGACGATGGTTCGCATACACCGACCATCC
>JAEETO010000152.1 GCA_016290385.1 Bacteroidales bacterium
ATGCGGTCGTCTTCCTTCTCCTTGCGGGTGAGCTCATGCTTCTTGATGGCGCCCGTGGCGTAGTCGTCGGTGTTGGCGCAGAGGATGATGCCGTACTGGGTGCGGCCTTCCATCGTCTGGGCATAGACGTAGTAGTATTCTTTGTCGTCCTGCTTCAGCCAGCCGCGTTCCTGCCATTTTTTGAAGTTCTCGACGGCCTTGTCGTAGGTGCGCTGCTCGTGTTCGCCGGCGATCGGGTCGAAGTCGATCTCGGGCTTGGTGATGTGGAGCAGGGATTTTTCACCGGCCTCAGCTTTGGCCTCGACGGAGTTCATCACGTCGTAGGGGCGTGCGGAGACTTCCTTGGCGATGGCCTTCGGGGGACGGATGGCTGCAAACGGTTTAACCTTTACCATAGTTCCGGATTATTTATTGAGTTGGAAGGTACGGTCGCCCGTAGCGAAGAATTTGCAGATCTGCGTAGCGGCGGCCAGGCCGGCGTTGATGTTGGCTTCGGCGGTCTCGGCACCCATCTTCTTGGGGGTGCCGAAATAGCGTTTGCCGAATTTCTCGGCGAATTCGGCGGCGCGGTCCGGGGCCACGTCGGCGACGTAGCGGAGGTCTTCGCGCTCGCACATCAGGTCGAAGAGCTCAGCTTCGTTGACGACTTCCTTGCGGGCGGTGTTGATCAGGCAGCCGCCTTTCGGCATACGGCTCACAAGTTTGCGGCCGATGGAGCCTTTGGTCTCCGGGGTGGCGGGAATGTGCAGCGACACGAAGTCGGAGTTTTCGTACAGGGCTTCGAGCGACGGGGCGACCTTGGCGCCGGTGGCTTCGATCTTCTCATTGGGGAGATAGGGGTCGAAGGCGAGGACGTTCATGCCGAATCCCATGGCGAGCTTGCCCACGAGGCGGCCGACGTTGCCGTAGGCCTGGATGCCGAGGGTCTTGCCTTTGAGTTCGCTGCCGGTGCCCGGGGTGAACTGGTTGCGGTTCATGTAGATCATCAGGCCGAGGGCGAGTTCTGCCACGGCGTTGGAGTTCTGGCCCGGGGTGTTCATGGCGACGACGCCATGGGCGGTGCAGGCGGCCAGGTCGAGGTTGTCGAAGCCGGCGCCGGCGCGGACGACGATCTTCAGCTTTCTGGCAGCCTCGACGACTTCGGCGGTCACCTTGTCGGAGCGGACGATGAGGGCGTCGGCATCGGCGACAGCGGCCAGCGGTTCTGCGGTTTCGGTATATTTTTCAAGCAGGGCGAGGGTATGGCCGTTTTCTTCGGCGATCTTGCGGATGCCGTCCACGGCTGCCTTCGCGAAAGGTTTCTGCGTAGCAACTAAAATCTTCATCGCGGTTTATTTATGAAGTTTCTCGAATTCCTGCATGCAGTCGATCAGGGCCTGTACGGCTTCCTTCGGGCAGGCGTTGTAGATGGAGGCGCGGAAGCCGCCGACACTGCGGTGACCCTTGATGCCCACCATGCCACGCTCCTTGGCGAAGGCCATGAACTCGTCCTGGAGGGCCTCATAGCCCGGAGCCATGACGAAGCAGACATTCATGATCGAACGGTCCTCTTTCGCGGCGGTGCCGACGAAGAGCGGGTTGCGGTCGATCTCGTCGTACAGCATCTGGGCTTTCTCGACGTTCATCTTGTGCATCACCGGCAGGCCGCCGATACCCTTGAGCCACTTCAGCGTCTCGGTCATCACGAAGATCGGGAACACCGGCGGGGTGTTGAACATCGAGCCGCCGTCGATATGGGTCTGGTAGTTGAGCATCGTCGGGAGATAACGGGAGACCTTGCCGAGGATGTCCTTGCGGATGATGGCGAAGATCACGCCGGCAGGGCCCACGTTCTTCTGCGCGCCACCGTAGATGAGGGCGTATTTCGAGACGTCGACAGGACGGCTCATGATGTCGGACGACATGTCGGCGACGAGGTTCACCGGGCAGTCCATGTCGTACTTGATCTCCGTACCGTAGATCGTGTTGTTCGTGGTAATGTGGAAGTAGTCGAGGTCGGTCGGGATCTCATAGCCCTTCGGGATGTAGCTGTAGGTCTTGTCGGCCGGGGAAGCGACGCAGATGGCGTTGCCGATG
>JAEETO010000012.1 GCA_016290385.1 Bacteroidales bacterium
CGGCCTACAAGATGATCAACATGATGCAGGGTGTGGTGAACGATGGTACGGCGGGCCGCATCCGCTGGCGCTACAACATCCAGGGGGACATCGCCGGCAAGACCGGTACCACCAACGACAACTCCGACGGCTGGTTCATCGGCTACACGCCAAAGCTGACGACGGGTGTCTGGGTGGGTGCCGAAGCCCGTCAGGTCCACTTCACGAGCACGGCGCTCGGCGGCGGCAACAACATGGCGCTGCCCATCTGGGCCATCTTCATGCAGAAAGTCTATGCCGACAAGTCGATCCCGATGGGTCCGGAAGACGTGTTCGTGGCGCCGCTCGGCTGGACTGCCGGGCAGCTATGCGACGGCTCGGCCGACGATGCGACCGACGCCTCCTCCGCGTCCTCCAATGATTATTTCAACTAGAATGAAAAAAATAGCATTGATTTATGGCGGCGACTCCTCCGAGTGGGGAATTTCCGTCCTCAGCGGCAAGTTCGTGGCCGGCTGTCTCGATCCGCAACGCTATGAAGTGACGGAGCTGCTGCTCCGGGGCGGCCAGTGGTCGGTCTGCGATCCGGCCGTGAAAGACGTGGCCGTGCCGGTCAAGCCCTTCATCCCTTCCGATTTGAAACATTTCGACGTGGCGATGATCATGATCCATGGCACGCCGGGCGAGAACGGTATCCTGCAGGCGGAGCTGGAGAAACATGGTGTCCCGTTCACGACCTGTTCTTCGCGTGTGGCGGCGCTGACCTTCGACAAGCATGCTTGCAAGAAGGGCCTGCAGGGGCTGGGCATTCCCCTGGCCCCTGAGATGTTCCTGCACAAGGGCCAGGCGTTCAATCCCGAGGAGGTCGTGGAGAAACTGGGCCTGCCCGTGTTCGTCAAGCCGAACGACGGCGGCAGTTCCTTCGGCGTGACGAAGGTCAAGCGGATGGAAGACCTGGCGCCGGCCATCGCCAATGCCTTTTCCGAGAGCGACGACGTGCTCATCGAGAGTTACATTCCGGGGCGTGAGCTGACCGAAGGCGTATTCAACCGGGGCGGTGAGATCATTCCGCTTCCGGTGACGGAGATCATCTCGCACAACGAATATTTCGACTACGAGGCCAAGTATCTGGGCAAGAGCGACGAGGTGTGCCCGGCGCAGATCACGCCGGAGCAGGCCCATGTGGTCCGCGAGCAGACGCGCCGCATCTACCAGCATTTCGGCTGCCGTGGCCTGATCCGCTGCGACTACATCATGACGGAGTCGGGCAAGGTCTATTTCCTGGAGATCAATCCGGTCCCGGGCATGACGAAGATGTCGCTCGTCCCCGCCCAGATCCGCCAGGCCGGCATGACCGTCGAAGAAGTCCTCGACTGTCTCATCGACGAAGCCTTGTCTGAGAATGACGCTTAAAGGGTTTATCGATTTATGTCTGGAGCGGCTCTCGCCGCTTTATCCCGAGCCGGAGGCAAAAGCCATCGCTTTCCGCCTGCTGGAGCACTACACGGATATTCCTTCCTATAAGTATATTTCCGAGCCGGACTGTGTCATATCCGTCCCAAATGCCCGTCATTCCGGGCTTGACCCGGAATCTGAGATGCTCGGCGCTTTGGACGAATTGGCAACCGGACGGCCGCTGCAGTATGTGCTGGGCGTCACGGAGTTCTGCGGCCACCGTTTCAAGGTGGGCGAAGGCTGCCTGATCCCCCGTCCGGAAACTGAGGAACTCGTCTCCCGCATCATCGACGATCTCTATTCGGAAAACGATGATACGAACGTCATTCCGGGCTTGACCCGGAATCTCAACGCCAACGACGATGACAGCCCTTTCAGCATCCTCGACATCTGCACCGGCTCTGGCTGCATCGCCTGGTCGCTGGCGGCGGAGTTCCCCGAAGCCATGGTCTACGGCTGCGACATCTCGGATGCAGCCTTGCGCTATGCCTGCAAGCAGCGCGTGAAGGTCCGCGGAGCCAAGCCCATCTTCTTCACGGCTGACGTCCTCGCCGCACCGCCCGCCGGCTTGCCGCAGTTCGATGTCATCGTTTCGAACCCGCCTTACATCTGCGACAGCGAGCGCGCCGCCATGCGTCCCAATGTCCTGGATTTCGAGCCCGCCGAGGCCCTCTTCGTCCCCGACGACGATCCGCTGCGCTTCTACCGTGCCATCGCCCGCTGGGCAGACGCGCTCCTGCGCCCCGACGGCCATATCTATCTCGAACTCAACGAGCGCTTCGGCCCCGACGTCGCCGCCCTCTTCCCCGGCTCCACCCTCCACCCCGACATCTCCGGCCGCGACCGCTTCGTCATCAGATAAGCTGGAGCGGGCGACCGACAAGATACTTGTCGAGGAGGTCGGGGGTGCGGAGTTTGACGAAGCAGGTGGGGGTGCCGTCGGTGCAGGCGAACCAGGGGCTTTCGGCGACGGCGCGGTCCATGACCAGATGCACCTGCGCGGATTGCGGCAGGATGGCGCTCAGGATGGTGGTGGCGCCGACTTCGACACCCGTCAGTTCCCATAGTTTTTCGGCCGAGGCGAAGGATACGCGCGAGATGCCCAGCGCTCCACAGAAGTCCCGCGTGACGAACGGTTTGTCGTCAGTAGTGACATAGAGGTAGAACTCCGTCTGCTGCCGGTTGCACAGGAATAGCGTCTTGACGATGCGCACCCCGATCTTCGCGTCGATGTGCTGGCAGTCCTCCATTGTCAGCCCCGGATCGGTATCTACGCGCCAGAAAGGAATCTCCAGCTTGGAAAATGTTTCATACACGAGCTGTTGCAGCGCCGTCGAGAAGACGGGCGGCGGGGTGGTCATGGGGTCGCTTACCTTGAACATGACGAGGGATTATTGGAACAGGCGCCGGCAGAGGGCGGCGATGTCGGCGACCGGCGTGACGGTGATGCCGCCATCGGCTGCTTTCTTGCGCTTGGCGAAAGAAGACTCCTTGTTGAAGGAGGAGATGTAGATTTCTTCGAAGCCGAGCTTTTCGGCCTCGGCGATGCGGCGCTCCACCTGGCTGACGGGACGGATCTCCCCGCTCAGGCCGACCTCGGCGGCGAAACATATTTTCGGCGAAATGTAGAGGTCGAAATTCGAGGAAAGGATGGAGGCCACGATGGCCAGGTCGCAGGCCGGGTCGGAGACCCGGAGGCCGCCGGCAATGTTCAGGAACACGTCTTTGGCGGCCAGTTTAAAGCCGGCACGCTTCTCGAGCACGGCCAGCAGCATGTTGAGCCGGCGGCCGTCGAAGCCCGTGGCGGAGCGCTGCGGCGTGCCGTAGGCTGCCGTGCTGACCAGGGCCTGGATCTCGATGAGGAACGGCCGCGTGCCGTCCATCATGGCGGCGATGGCGATGCCGCTCAGATCGTCCTGATGCATCGGGATCAGGATTTCAGAAGGGTTGCGGACCTCGCGCAGGCCCGTTCCGGTCATTTCGAAGACAGCCAGTTCATCGGTCGAGCCGAAACGGTTCTTGATGCTGCGCAGGATGCGGTAGGAGCCTTTGGTGTCGCCTTCGAACTGCAGCACCACGTCGACGATATGTTCGAGGACCTTTGGTCCGGCGATGGTGCCGTCCTTGGTGATATGCCCGATCAGGATGACGGGCGTGCCGGTCTCCTTGGCATAACGGAGCAGCGCCGAGGCGCATTCGCGCACCTGCGACACACTGCCTGCCGACGAGTCTAGTGCCTCACTGTAGATGGTCTGGATGGAGTCGACGATCAGCAGGGCGGGGCTGACTTCCCGGGCCTGCGCCAGGATATTCTCCAGGACCGTCTCGCTGAGGATGAAACAGTCGTCATGGCTGCCGCCCAGGCGGTCGGCCCGGAGCTTGATCTGCTTGGGACTTTCCTCGCCCGAGACATAGAGCGTTTTCAAGTCTTTGCAACAGAGCGGAATCTGCAGGGACAGCGTGGATTTTCCGATGCCGGGTTCGCCGCCGATGAGGATCATCGAGCCTTCGACCATGCCGCCGCCCAGCACCCGGTCGAGCTCGCCGATGCCGACGGAAAAACGGTTGTCTTGGCTCAAGTCGATCTCATGCAGCCGCGTCGGCCTGGCGTCCGACGCATCGATATAGGCCCGCGAACGCGCAGCCGTACCGCCGGAACCTGCCGCTTTCGGCGCCTTCGGCTCTTCCACCATCGTATTCCATTCACCACAGGCGGGGCAGCGCCCCATCCACTTTGCACTCTCGTTTCCGCACGACGTGCAGTACCACACAGTCTTAATCTTCGTTGCCATACCACAAACTTACAAAAAAATGACTATCTTTGAAAATTATGTGTGAGATGCCGGGTCAAGCCCGGCATGACGATGAATACGAAATATTACGATATATGGAAAAAATCACCATCAAGACCATCGGCCCGTGGATGCCCCACGGCCAGCAAGTGTATATCACCGGCAATTGTCCGGCACTGGGCAACTGGAACCCGAAGAAAGCCTTGCCCATGACACCTACCCAGGGCATCATCTGGCATATCGACCTCGACGCCAAAGACCTTCCCGAAGGCTTCGAATTCAAATTCCTCCGCAAGGAACTCGACGGCAGCTTCACCTGGGAAACCTGCTTCAACCGCACCAACCCCTACGAAGTGACCGAAACCTGCTTCCCGGGCCAGCACCCCCGCTACGCCGGCACCGCCATCCCCGTGTTCTCGCTCCGCAGCCAGCAAAGCGCCGGCATCGGCGACTTCCTCGACATCAAGCTGATGATCGACTGGGCTGCTTCCACCGGACAGGCCGTGTTACAGCTGCTCCCCGTCAACGATACCACTTCCACCAAGACCTGGACGGATTCCTATCCCTACGGCGGCATCACCATCATGGCGCTGCATCCCATCTATCTGAACCTGAAGGATATCGGACCTCTCCACGATACGAAGGCACAGGCAGAGTTCGAAGAAGAGGCCGCCGAACTGAACGCCATGCCGCAACTCGACTACGAGCGTGTCTTCGACCTGAAAGAAAAATATACCCGCGCCATCTTCGCCCAGAAAGGCACGCGTACCATGGCCAGCAAGGCCTTCCGGGCATTCCTGGAGGCCAACCGCGACTGGCTGATGCCGTATGCCGCCTTCTGCGTGCTCCGCGATCACTTCAAGACCGCTGATTTCACGAAGTGGAAACGGCTCAAGAAATACAGCAAGGCCGGCGTCAGCCGCCTGTATACCGAGGCGACGGCCAAGATGGACTACTACATCTTCGTACAGTATCATCTGGACCGCCAGCTGCGCGAAGTTCACGACTATGCCCGCTCCAAGGGCGTGGCGCTTAAGGGCGATATCCCCATCGGCATTACGCCGCACAGTGTGGAGGCCTGGGCCGAGCCCGAATACTTCAACATGGGCGAACAGGCCGGTGCCCCGCCGGATGCCTTCGCCGTGGACGGCCAGAACTGGGGCTTCCCGACCTACAACTGGGACCGCATGGCCAAGGATGGCTATGCCTGGTGGAAGCGCCGCTTCCGCAAGATGGCCGAGTATTTCGACGCCTACCGCATCGACCATGTGCTGGGCTTCTTCCGCATCTGGGAGATTCCCGTACCCTACAAGTCCGGCCTGATGGGCCATTTCAGCCCGGCGCTGCCGTATTCGGCCGACGACCTGCGCTGGCGCGGCTTCCCCTTCGATGAAGGCCGCCACGCCCGCCCGTATGCGGAAGATGATCCCTGCGAAGTGCTCTTCCTGGAAGATCCCGTCCAGAAAGGCATGTGGCATCCCCGCATCAGCGCCCAGTACACCCGCAGCTACAACGACCTGCAGCAATGGGAAAAAGATGCGTTCAACCACATCTACGACGAGTTCTTCTATACCCGCAACACGGAATTCTGGCGCGAGCAGGCCATGCGCAAGCTGCCGGAGCTCATCAGTGCGACAGACATGCTTACCTGCGCCGAAGACCTGGGCATGATCCCCGCCTGCGTGCCGGAAGTGCTGGACCAGCTGCACATCCTTTCGCTGGAAGTGCAGCGGATGCCGAAAGATCCGAAACAGATGCTCGGCAATCCGTCGGAATATCCGTATATGAGCGTCTGTACGACCGGCTCCCACGACACCAGCACGCTGCGCGGCTGGTGGGGTGAGAACCATCATGGCGAAGACTGCCCTGTGGATGTCTGCGAATGGATCGTGGCCGAACACCTCTATTCCCCGGCCATGCTGACCATCCTGCCGCTGCAGGACTGGTTCTCGCTCGACCCGTCGATGCGCGTGGAAGATGTCGAGAGTGAAAGAATCAACGTTCCGGCCAACCCGAAGCACTACTGGCGCTGGCGCATGCATCTCACCCTCGAGGAGATGATCGCCAACAAGGCTTTCAACCAGAAAGTGGCCGGCATGATCGACCGGAGCGGACGAAAAGCATAAGCCATGGCCGAAGAAAAGCAAGAAGAGAAGAAGAAAGGGCTGGCCCTGCACTGGCAGATCCTCATCGGCATCGGCCTGGGCATCGTGGCGGGCATCCTGCTGTGCAAGATCGCACCCTATGAACAATGGAGCGTCTATGTCAGCTGGGCAGGTGACATCTTCCTGCGGGGCCTGCGGATGATCGTCATCCCGGTGGTGTTTACCTCCATCGCGCTCGGCGTGGCGGGGATGGGCAATACGGCGGCGCTCGGCCGCATCGCCGGGAAGACCCTGCTCTACTATCTGGTGACGACGGCCATCGCCGCCACCGTCGGCCTGACGCTGGTCAACATCGTCAAGCCGGGTGTGGGCGCGAACCTGAACCTGGCCGAAGAAGTTGCATCAGTCGGGTCTGGCGAGGTCTCGTTTATCGACCAGATCGTGAACATCGTTCCGTCGAACATCTTCGAATCGCTCTCCAAGGGCGACCTGCTGCCCATCATCTTCTTCGCCATCCTTTTCGGCTTCTTCATGAACAAGGTGGAGAAACATCATGCCGCCACGCTGACCAACCTCTTCAAGGCCATCTACGAGGTTATCATGAAGATCACGATGTTCATCATCCGCCTCGCGCCTTTCGGCGTGTTTGCCATTGTCACCGGCGTGGTGGGCAAGCAGGCCGGCAATCCGCAGGCGCTGCTGTCGATGGCCGGTTCGCTCGGCGTCTTCCTGCTGGTGGTGTGGGGCGGCCTGCTCATCCAGGGCGGCGTGGTGCTGCCGCTGCTGGTGCGGGTGATCGGCAAGCAGAACCCGTGGCGGCACATCGCCAAGATGTCGACGGCGCTGCTGACGGCCTTTTCCACCTGCTCGTCGGGCGCGGCGCTGCCGATCAACATCCGGGACTCGCAGGAGAAATGCGGCATATCGAACAAGATCGCCAGCTTCGTCCTGCCGCTGGGCTGCACGATCAACATGAACGGAACGGCGCTCTATGAATGTGTGACGGCGCTCTTCATCGCCCAGGCCTACGGCATCGACCTGTCGCTGGCCCAGCAGCTCATGATCATCTTTACGGCCCTGCTGGCCGCTGTCGGCACGGCCGGCATCCCGATGGCCGGCATGGTCATGCTGACCATCGTCCTGACGGCTGTCGGCCTCCCGCTCGAAGGCATCGGCCTGGTCCTCGCTGTCGAACAACTCTGCGACATGCCCCGCACCTGCATCAACACCTACGGCGATTCCTGTGGTGCCGTGATCATCGCCCACTCCGAAGGAGAACAACTGACGATCTGACGCGTGGCGGCGCCCCGTCATAACAAGACGTTCACGCCGAAGGAGAAGCTGTCGGTGAAGTTGCGGAGGGCGAGGTGGTCGCTGTTGCGGCGGAAACCGGCGCGTTCCATGCCGAAGAAGAGGCTGACGTATTTGTAGGGGATGAATTCGGCGTAAAAGCCGAAACGGCCGGCCGGGCCGAGGAAGGTCCAGCTGGCAGCCAGATTGAGCCATTCAAAGGGCGACAGGCCGTAAGACGCCATCAGGTTGTCGCGTCCCAGCGTGCGGTAGTAGAGCAGTCCGGCATGCATCCGAAAGGCGTACACGTTGAAAGGAAGGTCGGCCCCGGCGTAGATGCTGGGCGTAAGCGTTTGCATGAGCGAACGGCCGTCGGAGACATCCGGCCGGGCCAGGTCTTTCAACGCATCGACCGTCCTGCCGATCTGCCCGGACAAGTCGCTCGGGCTCAGGTCTTCAAAACCGGTAAACACAAAAGATCCGTCATAGGAAAGATCCTTGAGCTTGCGGTTGAACCAGATGAAGCCCAGGTCGTTGACCGAAGCCGACAGGTTGACGCTCTCGAAGAAGCCGCCGAGCGGCAGCCGGTATTCGACCCCCAGGTCGATGGCGGTTCCGATGCCGCGCAGCCCGATGTCGCTGAAGACGATCATCCGTTTGCTGAGGCTCCGCCAGCTGAAAGAATCCTGCAACATGTATTCGTAGCCGGACAGCCGGCCGTCTCCGTCCAGGTTGACGGAAACGAGATTCTCGTTCATGCGGACCGAAATCCGGTCGAGGTTCACCTCCGCGGCCGAAAGCCCGACCAGCAAGTGTACGCGTCCGCCGATGCGGAGCCCTTCGACCAGCGCGCCCAGGTCGTGGCTGTATCCTGCCGCCAGGGAAGCATAGCGATAGAGGCTGCCTTGCAAGCCTGCCATGTCCCACTGCTGCGTGTCCGCGGTACGTCCCAGCTTGGCAAAGCGGAGCAGGTCTGAGGGAAGCACGGCGTTTCCGCCTCCGACCACGGAAAGACTGACGGTCGCGTAGCCGTTTTTACCCACGGGCATGCCGCCGCCGAGCAGGTCGGTCTCGACGCGTGCCGTTACGTAGGGATCCTTGTCAGGAAGCTTGCTGAAAAAGGTGTCTGCGCTGATATTGTCGTTGAGGAAGGTGAAGGTCTTGTTGTGATAGGGGAAGAGGAAGTTGCCCAGCCCGACGTTGCTGGCGATGTCAACCGAGGTGCTGCCGAGGACAGGGACGGAGACATAGCGTACCTGCGGCGCGAAGGCTGCGTTGAGCTTGCTGCGCAGCAGGGAGTTTTCAAAGAAATAGCTGCCGCGCGACTGGGCGGCGAGGAGGACCGGGAGGGAGAGCAGCAGCACCGCTGACAGGAGGTATCGTTTCATGGCGTCTCTCGGATCAGAAGGTGAAATGATAGCCGCCGGGTACCCGTGCCCGGAGGGTGGCTTGCAGATAGTCGTCCGCCTTGATGGGCCGGGTGTCGTCGGTCCCCTGCACCCGGAAGGAGAGAACGGCTTTCGACAGGCTTTCGATGCCATCCTCCACCATGTTCTTCAGCGGAATGTTGATATTGCTGCTGCCGTTCGCCGCAATGTGCTGCGTGACGGCCTCCGTGACCATGATGCCGGCATCGTTGATCATGACCAGGTCCATGTCTACGTCCAGCGGCAGGGTATTGGTGATCTCACCAGCCAGGACGACGGTGTTGTCTTTTAGGATATTGCCGAGTTCCGCCGGCATGGCGATGGTGTCGCGGAGCGAGACATGCGTTTCCGGGCCGAAGGCGAAGGGGATGCGGAGCGTGGGCTGCATGTCGATGAAGTACGTGTTCCCGAAGCGAACTTCCGCAATCCGGTCGGGGATGGTGGAAGCCGATGCGTTGACCTTGATTTCGTCGGGAATGCGGGAAATGAGTTTCGAGAAGTCCACGATGATGTCATCAATCCCTTCTTCGTGTTTCGCCTCGCCAGCGAGCCTGATGCCGTGATGGATGGTCGATCCCGGCTCGGCATAGGGGAAATCGATCAGGATGTCCTTGATCTCCGCGTAGTGGATCCTTCCTTCCCAGGCAGTCAGGTCGACGTGGGCCCGGGTGGGGATCGGGACGTTGGTGGTCACGTCGAGCAGGATTTCAGGATCGGTAAGCTGCAGGGAAAAATCGCTGGTTTCAAAGACATCCTTGAAGCCGTCCATCATGCCCTTGACGTCGACGGAGGTGCTGATGTTGCTGACCGTATAGTCGTAGGATCCGACGAAGGCCACGCAGTCGACGGTGCGGAGGATGACCTGTACCAGGAGCCGGGTGGTCGCGGGCACTTCATTGTAGCGTTCGCGGGTCGTCTTCAGGCCGGAGAAATGGCATTTCCCGTTGACGCGTACGGTGGCGTGGAGCATCAGCGTATGGGTGCTGGGATCGAAGTCCCTGGGGTCGAACACCACCTTATGGAGATTGTAGTCGCGGGTGACCGAATAGCCGTTGCTTTCGTCGAGCGGCGTGTCGAAGTGAAGCATCCCGTCCACGGCGTCGTTGCTCTCGAAAAACTCGCTCAGGTCCACGTTGAAGTCGGGCGTGAGCGTTCCTTCCGTGAACAGGCAGTCGGGCAGGGAGATCGTGACCTCGAAATGGGAGTCTTCGCTCAGGGTGATGGATTTGACGTCGACCAGCTCTTCGGGAAGGCGGGGCACGCTGATCAGGGCGGTCTTGCTCAGGTTGGGCAGTTTGACGTCAGCAGGCACGAGACCGTCGAGGACGGCCTCTCCCTTCTCGTCGAAAGAGAGGGAGGAAGGCTTGTTGAAGAGATTGAAGGCGTAGTTGATGGGCACATCGACATAGCGGCGGAAGGGCCCGGAAGTGTCGTAATCCCGCAGTTCGTCGAAATCGAAGCGGAAGGGGGTGGAATCGTAGGAAAGCCGGTAGGTTCCCTCTTCCGTCAACTCGAGGTAAGATTCCAGTCGCTCTCCGGCCAGGTCCTTGACGGTCAGCTGCCGGGTGTTGACCAGCGGGACGACGAGTTCCTCGCCGCCCAGGGTGACGGCGCGTTCGACCTGGTCGAAGTCATAGGACTTGTCGACGCAGGCTGTCGCCAGGGCCAGGGACAGGAAAAGGCAGGCGCTGCGGCTGAATACGCGAAGGGCCATGGGATGCTATTTGACCGCCGCTGCAGCGACCAGTGTCTTGAAGATAGGCAGGAATTCGGGATTGCCGGCGTTGGTGATGACTTCGGGATGGAACTGGACGCCCAGGATCAGGCCGCCACCGTCTTTATATTCCGGGGCCAGGCGGTTGGTCTTGGCATTGGATCTCTCCACGGCCTCGATGATACCATCGGCTGCCCGGGCCACGACCCGGAAACCCTGCGGCACATCCTTGATGGCCTGGTGGTGGAACGAATTGACTACGGCGCTTTCCCGGTTGCCCAGGATGCGATAGAGGAGCGAATTGTATTCTATTTCAATGGAGTGCGTGCCCCAGGCGCCGGACGTCGGTCCCTGGCGGTGCTTGACATAGCTGTCCTTCACCTGCGAGGGGATATCCTGCCAGAGCGAGCCGCCGAAGGCGACCGCCAGGAGTTGCTCGCCACGGCAGATGCCCAGCACGGGAATCCCCTTGGCCACGGCCGCCCGCACCAGTTTCACGTCGAAGTCGTCGCGCTCGGGCACCACTTCGCCCAGGCCCCGGATGGGCTCTTCTCCAAACCATTTCAGGGGATCGAAATCCTCGCCGCCGGTCATCACCAGGCCGTCGATGGTCGAGAGTATGGCTTCGATCTGCGCTTCGTCGCCGGTGACGGGGATCACCAGCGGCACGCCGCCGGCCATGCGGACGGAATTGACATAGGTCATGTTGACCTGACAGCGGCCATTTTCACTGTAGGAGGAAATGCCGATGACAGGGGTTTGTGCGAAGAGGCCGGATACTGCGCCCAGCAGCAAGGCGGCCAGCAGGAAAAGTCGTTTCATAACGGGCCAAAATTACGGTTTTCTGTCCCAATTTGCAAATTCTTCACCCGAGCCGACCGTGATGGAGAGGCCCTTGGCGAGCGAACCCCATTCGTCGGGATCGTCGAAGTGGAAGGTCACGTCGAAGCCCCAGCCGTCAGCCCTGAAATTGAACACGTTGCCGTTGACATGCTTGAGTTCGCGTTTCCACGCTTTTTCGTTGTGCAGCTGGATCATCAGCCTGCCGCCTTCGATGAAGACGTCGATGTCGCCCAGGACTTCGTGCTGGCCGGTATAGTGGCCCTGGAGGCGGGACCAGGCCGGTGCAGGCTTGGCGACGCGCTCCGCGGCGGCCTTCTCATCAGCCGTCGCACGCTCGTCGGCGCGCTTGTACCAGGCGGCGATGTATTCGGCGTTGTAGTCGTAGTCCTCATAGCCCAGGAAGAGGTCGATGGCGCGGCGCAGGATGGCATGGCGGGCCTCGGAGGGCGCCTCGCTGTTGACCTGGATGGTCATGGCCATGTCCATCTCGGGGATGAAGGCGCACATGGTGGTCATGCCCCAGGTGGTGCCGGTATGGAAATAGAGGCGTCCCTTGCGGGTCTGCTCGATGAACCAGCAGTGGCCGTAGAGGTTGGTCTTGTCGGGTGTCTGTGAGGTGATGGTCACGCCGCGGTGCAGGAAGTTCATCTGCTTCTCGGAGATGAGTTGTGTGTCATCCACCTTGCCGTTGTTGAGGTGGAACACGGCCCATTTGATGAGGTCTTCCGGCGGGCAGCAGAGGCTGCCGGCAGGGCCCACGACGGTCAGCCACCAGAGGGCCTGCTCGTCGCCGATCATCGGCCAGACGTCCATCTCGCGGCCCTTCCGCTCGAAGGCATAGGGGATCGCCGCGCTTCCGTCGGCGATGGCGGCGCCGAAGCCTTCCCCGTTGAGGGTCGATCCGGTCATTCCCAGCGGCTTGAAGATGCGTTCGCGTACGTTCTCCTCCCAGCTTTTGCCGGTTACTTTCTCGATGATCTTCGCGGCCGGGATGAAGGTGATGTTGTTGTACTGATAGTCGCCGCGGAAGGTATAGGCGGGCGGCATCAGCTTGAACATCCGGTAGATGTCGTCGCGGTTGTAGCCAAGGTTGCCCAGGTAGGTGCCGATGTCGTCGCGCATGCCGGCACGGTGCGAGGTCAGGTCCTTGATCTGGATGTTTTCGGTGACCCAGGGATCGTGCATCTCGAAATCGGGGAGATGGTCCTTGACGCGGTCGTCCCAGCTCAGCAGCCCTTCGTCCACCAGCTGGGCGATGACGGCGGCGGTGAACGATTTCGAGACGGAGCCGATCTGGAAGATGGTATGTTCGTCGACCGGCGCGCCGCTGTCGTAGCTCTTCACGCCATAGCCTTTGCAGAGGAGGGTCTGCCCGTCTTTATAGAGGGCTACGCCCATGCCGGGGATCTTCCAGTCCCGCATGACCTGTGCGACGGTCTGTTCGATGTTGGCAAGGATCTCGTCCTGGCTCAGGACGGGTTTTCTTTCAGGGATGTTTTTCGTGGTCTGGCTCCACACAGGGACGGACAGCAGCGCCAGCAGCGTCCAGATAATGAGCAATCGTTTCATTCCATAAAGTTAATGAAAAAAAAGTGAAAGCTGATATTTTTTTACAAAACGGGTACTTTTGTGAAAAAATGTATATATTTGAAGGTTTAATTTGGCTAAAAGGCCCCGATTAATACCATGCAAAAGAATAAACTTTCATTCGGGCAGATGTTCAACCTGAGTTTCGGGTTCTTCGGCGTGCAGATCGCCTATGCGCTGCAGAGCGCCAACATCAGCCGGATTTTCGCCACGCTGGGCGCGGACCCGCACCAACTGAGCTTTTTCTGGATCCTGCCGCCGTTGATGGGCATGATCGTCCAGCCGCTGATCGGCCACTGGTCCGACCGCACCTGGTGCAGGATGGGCCGCCGCAAGCCTTATCTGCTGGTGGGTGCCATCGTCGCCGTGCTGGTGATGGTCTTCCTGCCCAATGCGGGCAGCCTGAACTTCAGCCAGCGCCTCTGGCTCGGGCTCAACGGAGCCATGTGGTTCGGCCTCTTCTCCCTGATCTTCCTCGACACCTCCATCAACGTGGCCATGCAGCCCTTCAAGATGATGGTCGGTGACATGGTGGGCGAGGAGCAGAAGACGCAGGCCTATTCCATCCAGAGTTTCCTGTGCAACGCAGGCTCGCTGGTCGGCTACCTGTTCCCCATTTTCTTCACCTGGATCGGCATCGCCAACACCGCGCCCAAGGGCGTGATCCCCGACTCGGTGATCTGGAGCTTCTACTGCGGCGCCGCCATCCTCATCCTCTGCGTGCTCTACACTTTCGCCAAGGTGAAGGAGATGAACCCGCAGGAATATGCCGAGTTCCACGGCTTCGACCTGCAGAAGCAGCAGGAGGGCAAGAAAGAGGGCTTCATCAAGCTCCTCATGGATGCCCCGAAGGCTTTCTGGACGGTGGGCCTGGTGCAGTTCTTCTGCTGGGCGGCCTTCCTGTTCATGTGGACCTATTCCAACGGAGCCATCGCCAACAACGTGTGGGGCACTTCCGACGTAGCTTCGGAAGGCTACCAGGCTGCCGGCAACTGGGTGGGCGTGGTCTTCGCCATCCAGGCCGTGGGTTCGCTCTGCTGGGCGCTCTTCATTCCCAAGTTCAAGTCCGACCGGGCCGCCTACATCACCTCGCTCGTCATCGGCGCCCTGGGCTTCATCTCGATCATTTTCATCCACGACAAATACCTGCTCTTCGTCTCGTATTTCCTGATCGGCTTCGCGTGGGCCGCCATGCTGGCGCTGCCGTTCTCGATCCTGACCAATGCGCTGAAGGGCACCTCGCACATGGGCGAGTACCTGGGCTTGTTCAACTGCACCATCTGCCTGCCGCAGATCGTGGCGGCCGCTTTCGGCGGCCTGGTGCTCAAGCTCGTGGGCTCGCAGGCCGGCATGCTGGCCGCCGCCGGTGTGCTGCTGCTCTGCGGCGCCGTAAGCGTCCTGGCTATCCAAGAATTGAAGCATAAACAATAACCAATTTTATCTAAAGCAGTTTATATGAAGAAGATTCTCACTCTGCTCTCGGTCCTGGCACTGACTTCTGCCACCGCCTTTGCGCAATATACCGCAAAGGGTGTCGTGGAAGACAAGTTCGGTCCGGTGATCGGGGCTGCTGTTATCCAGGTGGGTACCAGCAACGGCGTGCAGACGGATCTGGACGGACAGTGGACACTGAACGTCCCTTCTGCCAGCACGCTGATCGAGATCAGCTTCCTGGGACTGAAGA
The DNA here is from genome assembly GCA_016290385.1 of Bacteroidales bacterium. Classification (GTDB taxonomy): domain Bacteria; phylum Bacteroidota; class Bacteroidia; order Bacteroidales; family UBA932; genus Cacconaster. The sequence goes on from JAEETO010000012.1 coordinate 14,877, forward strand.
CCGTCACGGTCGAAGCCGGCAAGGCCGGCCATATCCTCCTGGAAGATGATCAGGAATTCCTCGACGAAGTGGTCGTCATCGGTTATGGTACTGTCAAGAAGAGTGACATGACCGGTTCCATCACCACCGTCAAGGCTGACGAAGTCAACAAGGGTGTCGTCACGACGCCCGCCGACCTGCTGCGCGGCAAGAGCGCAGGCGTGGTCGTCACCTCGGGCTCCGGTATGCCGGGCTCGGGTGCCACGATCCGTATCCGCGGCGGCTCCTCGCTCAACGCATCGAACGACCCGCTCATCGTCATCGACGGCCTCCCCGTATCGAACGACGGCATCAGCGGCATGTCCGACCCGCTCTCTTCCATCAACCCGGAAGACATTGAAAGCTTCACTGTGCTGAAAGACGCATCGGCCACCGCCATCTACGGTTCCCGTGCATCCAACGGTGTCATCGTGATCACCACCAAGAAAGGCTCGAAGACGGGCAGCAACATCCCGCACGTAGCAGCTGACTTCACCGGATCTGTCAACACGATCGCCAAGTACAACAATCTCCTCGACAAGGATGGCATCGTGAACCTGATCCGCGATTTCTATGGCGCGAACTCCGCCGCGGAAGCCAATCTGGGTATCTACGAAAATGGCCAGCAGAAACTCTACAACACCAACTGGCAGCGCGAGATCTACCAGATCGCCCCGACCCTCGACGGCAACCTGAGCGTCTACGGCCGTATCGGCGAGAACTTCCCGTACCGCGTGTCGGGCGGCTACACCCAGCAGATCGGTATCCTCCAGGGTTCCGAGATGGACCGTGTCACCGCTTCCGTCAACCTCTCGCCTACGTTCTTCAAGAAGCATCTTACCGTCAATCTCAACGGCAAGGGAACCTACGCGTACAACCAGTATGCAAACCAGGACGCCATCGGCGCGGCCAACCACTACGATCCGACCAAGCCGGTGTACAACACGTCTCCCGGTTACAACCTGAACAATTATACCACCTGGTTCGACCAGAGCGGCAACATCAACACGATGGCTACGATGAACCCGGTAGCCCTGCTTGATGCCAAGCATGATACGGCCGATGCCTACCGTTTTATCGGCAATGCACAGCTCGACTACAAGGTCCACGGTTTCGAAGCACTCCGCTTCAACCTCAACCTCGGTCTCGACTGGGCCAAGAGTATCGGCGTCACCGAACTGGCCATGGGTTCCGAGGCCTCTTACCACAACACCAACCAGTCGGGCGGCGGTTCGCATACCAATTATGATTACATGCGCCGCAACACGACCCTCGAGTTCTACGGCGACTGGAACCAGGATTTCGGCCGGCACAACGTCGACCTGATGGCCGGTTATTCCTGGCAGCACTTCTACAGCGAGAGCAGCAGCAATTCCTATCGTATCAGCGACAAGGCTACGCTGGGCAACTCCGTCGGAAAGGGTGAGCTCTATCTCATCTCCTTCTTCGGCCGCGCCAACTACTCGTTCGCCGACAAGTACCTGGTGACCGCCACGGTCCGCGCCGACGGTACTTCCCGCTTCCAGAACCACAAGTGGGGCGTCTTCCCGTCCGTGGCACTGGGCTGGAACATCATGAAGGAAGACTTCATGAGCGGCGTCAATGGCATGAGCACCTGGAAGCTGCGTCTGTCCTGGGGCCAGACCGGCCAGCAGGAAGTGGGCGGCTACTATGACACCTTCGCTTCGTTCCTGACCAACCAGCTGGGTTCGTACTACTTCTTCAACGACCGGCTCATCACCCCGATCTCCGCATTGGGTTACAGCGCCGACCTCCGCTGGGAGACCACGACGACCTACAACATCGGTTTCGACTTCGGCTTCTGGAACGACCGTCTCACTGCAGCCATCGACGTGTACAAGCGTGACACCAAGGACATCCTCAATTACATCCCGGTGCCGGCGCTCTCGAACCTGACCAACTACCTGAACACCAACATCGGCAACATGACCAACTACGGTGCCGAGCTCGATGTGAACGCCATCCTCGTGGAGAAGAAGGACATGGGCTGGACCCTCGGTTTCAACATGGCCTATAACCACAACGAGATCACCAAGCTGACGGCTTCCGACGAAAACGCCACGGGCGTCGAGACGGGCGGCATCGCGGGCGGTACCGGCAACAACGTGCAGATGTTCCAGGTGGGCTACCCGATGCGTACCTTCAACCTCTACCAGCAGGTGTACGACGAGAACGGCTATCCGATCAACGGCGTCTATGTCGACCGCAATGGCGACGGCCAGATCACGGCGGACGACAAATACATGGACAAGCGCCTGAAAGCCAGCCCCGATTTCACCTTCGGCTTCAATACACAGTTCCATTGGCGGAACTGGACGGCGGCCCTCTCCGGCCACGCATCGGTCGGCAACTGGGTCTACAACAACGTGGCCTCCGATACCGAGATGCTGGCTGACCTGTGGACCAACAGCTTCATCAGCAACCGCGTCTCTTCGGCTCCGCACTCCATGTTCTCGCAGGCACAGTACCTTTCCGACTATTATCTGCAGAACGGTTCGTTCCTGAAGCTCGACAACTTCACGCTGGGCTACACCATCCCGAAACTCTTCAAGGTGGGTGAGAACAACGCTTCCCTCAATATCTTCGGAACCGTCCAGAACATCTGGACCTTCACGAAGTATACCGGCATCGACCCCGAGGTCTTCAACGGTATCGACGGCACGGTCTATCCGCGTCCGCGTGTCTTCACCCTCGGTCTCAAGTTTAACTTCTAAATCAGGATGTGCCATATGAAAACAATCAAACATATTCTCAGCATAGTTGCAGTCTCTGCACTCCTGGCCTCCTGCATCGGCGACCTGAACGTCACCCCGATCGACCCCAACATCAGTACGGCGGACAAAGTCCTCACAAGTGAGGAGGCCTTTACTGCTTATCTGGCCGGTGTCTATACGGGCTTCGCCACCTCCGGTTATTACGGTGCCAACGGCTCCGCTTCGATCTCCGGCCTGGACGGCGGTGCCTCGCAGTACATCCGAGGTCTGTATCACCACAGCGAACTGACGACCGACGAGTCGGTCTGCGGCTGGAACGACCAGACCATCAAGAACTTCCACTGGATGAACTGGACGACCGACGATACTTTCATCTACGCGTTCTACTCCCGCATCTTCATGCAGGTGTCGGCCGCCAACGAATTCATCCGTGAGGCCCAGGCTTCCAACCTGGCGTTCTCCAGCAAGGAAGAACTCATCGCCGAGGCCCGCGTGCTCCGCGCCATCGCCTACTTCCACGCCATCGACAACTTCGGCAACGTGCCGTTCGCAGACGAGACCTCCGTGGTGGGATCCTTCCCTTCACAGATCAAGCGTGCCGACCTCTTCGAATGGATGGAGACCGAACTGAAAGACCTCATCAACAACAGCGCGCTCGCCGCTCCCCGCGGCAACGGCTTTGCCCGCGCCGACAAGGGTGTGGCCAAGTTCCTGCTTGCCAAGCTCTACCTGAACGCACAGGTCTACACGGGTACGCCCCGCTGGGATGACTGCGCGAACGTCCTGAAAGACCTGATGGACGACGGCTACAGCCTGCATACGACGTCTGCCGGTGATTTCTCTCCTTATCAGGAGCTCTTCCTGGCCGACAACAACCGCTGCACCGACGAGATCATCTTCGCCGTGGAGCAGGACGGTATCAATACCACCAGCTACGGTGCGACCAACTACCTGATCTTCGCTTCGACGGGCGGTGAGATGGACCCGGCCCTCCTGGGCATCTCCTCCGGTTGGGGCGGTCTCCGCACCACGCCGGAATTCTACGACAAGTTCAGCAGCAATGACGCCCGCAACCTCTTCTATACGGCAACCCAGCAGAAGAGCATCGACGACATCGGAGATTTCACCAACGGCTATGCTTTCATGAAGTTCCGCAACATCAAGAGTGACGGCAATCCGGGCCAGGAGCTCGGCTTTGTCGATACCGACTTCCCGATGATGCGCTACGCCGACGTGTTGCTGATGGCGGCCGAGTGCGCTGCCCGTGGTGCCACGATCGACGGCCTGAACGCCTTCAACCAGGTGCGTGCCCGTGCCGGCATGCCTGCTGCCAACGGCCTCTCGCTGAACGAAATCCTTGACGAGCGCGGCCGGGAACTCTATCAGGAGTGCTGGCGCCGCAGCGACCTCATCCGTTTCGGTGTGTTCACTTCCGGTTACAACTGGCAGTGGAAGGGCAACGTGAAGGAAGGCAAGGATGTGGAAAGCCACCGCACCCTCTTCCCGATTCCCGACTCCGACAGGCTGGCCAACACGGGTCTTGAACAGAACCCCGGTTATTAATAGGAGGACCATGCAATGAAAAAGATATTTTCCATTCTCTTTGCCAGTGTGATTGCCTTCATGGCAGTCTCCTGCTACCCCGAAGACCTGGCGGTGTTCGACACCTCCAAAGCCAAGGCTCCTGTCCTCGGCTCCTATGAGGTGGGCGAAAAGGCCATCACGGCTGAATATACTCCCGCTACCTTCAACCAGAATTTCAAGACTACTGCGCCCAACCACTTCTTCGTGATGACGACGCTCAACGGCCAGACCGTCAACAAGGTCATCTCGACCAACAACAAGGACGGTGTGCTGTCGGTCAGCAAGAACAGCCTCATGAACCTGCTGATGTCGATGGGATTCAACGAGGGTGACGTCGTGGACTTCACCCTGTGCATCCGCGCTTCGCTGCAGTCCAATGCCGGCGACAACGGCCGCAACGGCCATGTCGATTCGGATGGTACCATCAACGTGACCGGTTTCGAGATCGTGTTCCCGAAAGGCAGTCCTTACCAGGAGTATACCGAGACCAGCCCGTTCAGCGTGATCGGTGCGCTTTCCGAATACGGCATCAATTGGGACGGCGATCTCGAGATGTGGATGACGCCCGACGGCAACCTGCATGTGGCCAAGTGCGTCACCATCGCTTCGGGCGACGAGTTCAAGTTCCGCAAAGACCAGGACTGGGGAGTCAACTATGGTGGCGACTTCGGCAGCCTGGGCAATTCCTTCCCTGTCAGCCAGGACGGCCCGAACGTCAAGGCCCCGGCCGGTGTCTATGACCTCTGGCTCGACCTGTCGTCCGGTACGGCTACCCTTACGGAAGCTTACCAGGCATATCCTGACCACAAGGAAGCCAGCAACTGGAGCGTCATCGGTGCGCTTTCCGAACTGGGCATCAACTGGGATGGCGACGTCGCCATGCTGACCGATGGTACGACGCATGTCGCACAGGGCGTCAAACTGTCGGCTGCCGACGAATTCAAGTTCCGTCAGGACAAAGACTGGACGGTCAACCTCGGTGGTGACTTCGGCAGCCTCGGCTCCGATTTCGCTGTCTCGCAGGACGGTCCGAATGTCAAGGTCGGCGCCGCAGGCGTCTACGACCTGATCGTCAATCCGGGCGCTGGTACGGCGCAGGTCGTCGAGACCCTCGGCGGCGGTGTTTCCGGCAAGATCGGCGGCGACGAGCCCGAACCGGAACCGGAACCGGTCACCGGCTGGAACATCATCGGACTGAACGGCGACTGGGACAACGATATCCTGGCGACGGCCGACGGCAATGTCTATACGGCATATATCCAGGTCGCGGAGGCCACCGAGTTCAAGTGGCGTCTTGACGGTGGATGGACCGCCGACTTCGGCGGCACCTTCACCGCGGTCGGTGAACCGTTCACGGCAGAACCCGGTGGTCCGAACATCCAGATCGGCCCCGGTTTCTGGAGGGTCGTCCTTGACGTGGACAACAGTACGATCACCATCTCCGAAGGTGATGTCTGGAGCCTGATCGGCGACTTCAACGGCTGGGCCGGCGACGTCGACATGACCCTTGTCGACGGCAAGTGGGTGAGCCCCGTGACGAAACTCAATGCCAACGGCTTCAAGATCCGCTACAACCACGACTGGGCTGTCAGTGTGGGCGGTACCTTCGAGGCCTTCAAGACGCCGTTCCCCGTGAGTGACGATAATGTCATGCTGCCCGCCGAAGGTGAGTATATCGTGACCTTCGATCCCGAGGCCCGGACCATCATGGTCGAGAAAGCGATCACCGGCTGGAATGTCATCGGCCTGAACGGTGACTGGGAGAACGACATCATCGCCAATGAGAACAACAATATCTGGACGGTCCGCGTCAACGCGCCCGAGGCTACCGAGTTCAAGTGGCGCAAGGATGGTGCCTGGGACGAGAACTACGGCGGCGACTTCGCTGAGCTCGGTGTTCCGTTTGCAGCTGTTCCCGGCGGCAACAACGTCAAGCTGGATGCCGGTTACTGGCTGCTGACCCTCGACTTCACCGGTGCAGAGCCTGTGCTGATGGTCTCCGACGGTACGGTCTGGAGCCTGATCGGCGAATTCAACAGCTGGTCCGGCGATGTCGACATGACCCTTGTCGACGGCATCTGGGAAAGCCCTGAGACGCCGCTCTCCGGTGAGTTCAAACTCCGCATGAACCATGACTGGGGCGAGAACCGTGGCGGCGACATGGCTGCGCTCGGCGAGCCGTTCGACGCGGTTGCCGGCGGCAACAACATCAAGGTCGATGAAGGCACCTATGTGGTGACCTACGATCCGCAGGCCGAGAAGATTACCGTGAAGAACGCCAAGAAGGTTTGGAGCGTGATCGGTGACTTCAACAGCTGGTCGGCTGACGCCGACATGGCGGAAGTCGCGCCCGGCATCTGGATCAGTGACGAGATTGAGATCACCGGCGGTGGCTGGAAGGTCCGTTACGACCATGACTGGACGGAGAACCGTGGCGGTGCCACCCCGAAGGAAGTCGGCGAGTTCGTCGGTGCCTTCCCGGGCGGTGACAACGTAGGCCTGACCGGCAAGTTCCGGGTGGTCTACAACGCCAACAACGAGACGCTCGGCACGCTGGGCTTCGGCGTGGTCGGCTCCGTCGCCTCCATCCCCGGCTTCAGCTGGAACAACGACATCCCGATGAACTATGTCACCATCGGTGACCTGGGCAGCGGCTGGATGAGCGTTCCGATCTATCTGACCCCGGACGATGAGATCAAGATCCGCTGGAATGCGGCCTGGGATATCAACTTCGGTGGTGTGATGACGAATGTGGACGAACCGTTTACCGCTGAGGAAGGCGGTGCCAACATCAAGGTTCCTGCCGAAGGCATCTACTCGGTCATCTATGCTCCTGCGTACAAGAAGATGCTCCTGACCCAGAGTGTCTGGAGCCTCATCGGTGACTTCAACAGCTGGAGCGGCGACGTCTTCATGATGTTCGACGGCGAGAACTGGGTGGCTTACAACCAGACGCTCCAGGGCGGTTGGAAACTCCGCAAGGGCGCCGGCTGGGATGTCAACCGCGGTGGTACCTTCGTCGAGGTCAACAAGCCGTTCGAAGCTGTTGCCGGTGGCGACAACATCAACGTCGGCGACCTCTCCGGCTTCGCCGTGAAGTACAACCAGACTGACGAAACGATCACGGTCGTCAAGTAACAACCTGTCATGCCGGACCTGATCCGGCATCCCAGAACATGGATGCCCGGGCCTTCACGACCCGGGCATCTTTTGTTATTCTACGAAATATTCCCGGCAGAATTCGTCGGGGCTGACTACAGGCGGGCCGAAGGTGCCGTCGAAGCCTTTGTCGCCGCTGATGATCAGGTCGCAGCAGTTGTCGATGGCGATGGATGTTTGGACAGCGTCTTCGAAATCATAGTAGTAATTGCTGGTTGCCATGTCCAAATGGCCCTTACAGGTGTCGCAAACCTTAATATGCTTTCGTAAATCTTGAAGGAATCCCCCTACTGATTGTTTCAGGTCTTTATGAGACTTTGTATAGAAATATGTAAGGTCAACAAGTGACTGCGTTGAGGTATATGCCATCAATTTTTTACTACACGCAGCGGCAATGATTTGCTTGGCAACGGAGTTGCCCGGCCTGTCTTCAATGGCAAAGTCCACAAGGACATTTGTGTCGAGGAAAACGTGCTTCATAGACCGAGAATTGCTGAGAGGCGCGGATCCTCCAAGATTTCTGCTTCCGTGAGTTCCAAAGAGGGGACAATGTAAGACTCCAGGACGGGATCGAGCTGAATTTCACTGAGTTTAATCTTCTCTTCAGGTTCAGGATTGGCAGCGGCTTCGAGCGTTTCAACCGCATAGGTGTTGAAGGAGCGATGGCTCCGTCGAGCAGCGCGACGGATGGCCTCATAGGTCTCAGGGCTCATCCGGAGGATAGCCTGGACTTTGGCTGGGGTTGATGGAGTCTGTGGCATTGTATCTTTGTTTTGCGCAAAGATACAAAAATAGTGATATCATCCAAATGAAATGATATCACTATTTTGGGAAAAAGTCCTGCGTCCGTTGCTAACGCTTACTGCAGGAACACGGCGGATGAATAGGCGCCCATCGCCACGGCTCCGTTGGAGACCGTCACCGTGCCGTTCGAGACGATCAGTTTGTCGGTCTTATAGTTGGTGAGTGGCAGCACCGGGCCTCCGGTTCCGAAGTTGTGGACAACCAGCACCGTCTGTCCCTCGTAGCTCATCTTCCAGACGGCCACGGCGCTGTTGGGGCTGGAAACCGCTTCGATCTGGCCTTGTGCCAGCGCTTTCCAGGCATTGCGGGCCTTGGCGAAGTTGCGGTAGACCCGCAGCACGGAGGCGTCGTTTTTCTCCTGGGCCTCCACGGAAATGTCGGCGGTGAGCATCGCATTGTCGACCTTGCCGTTCAGTGCGGCCGAAGGAACGCTGCCGTCACGCGTCCACTTGATGGGCGCACGGACATACTCGTCACCCTTGCCCTTGTTGCCCCAGTAGCCCAGCTCCTCGCCCTGATAAATATAAGGCTTGCCCGGCGACGTGAGCAGCACGGCCGCCGCCAGCTTCTCCTTGGCCACGTCGCGTCCCAGGTCGTTGGCGGCCCGGTCCTCGTCGTGATTGGTAAGCTTGATGGCGTCGATGAAGTCAGTCCGGTATTTACGGAACTGGTCCTGGAAATAAATCACCGTCTGGGCGAAATCGTCGCCTTTGCCCTTGCCGATGCGGTCCTTGAGCGTATACCAGTAATAGAAGTTGAAGTTGGAAGGCAGGCCTTCATAGTAGGGCGCCATCTTTTCGGCGTTGTCGCACCAGGCCTCGCCCACCATGTAGAAATCGCCCTTGCCGCCTTTGGCTTTCCAGGTGCTGTTGCAGCGGTCGTACCACTGCTTGAGGAACGACACGTTGGCTGCCGTATTGTTCTGATAGATCCAGATCACGGCGTCGAGACGCAGGCCCGCGACGCCCATGTCGATCCATTTGTCGGCTGCCGCCGCCAGGTCCTTGAAGGTTTCCGACTCGGAAGCCTTGGCATACGGGCCGTAGTACAGGTCGGGCATGGAGGCATCGAAACTCGCGTAGTACTGGGAGGAGGAGCCTCCGAAGATGAGGTCACTGGCGGAATCGCCCTTGACAAGGGTCTTGGGCTTGCCGAATTCGACCAGCTTGTCATTGGTACTGGCTCCCCACTTGTGATTGCCCCACTCTGTAGCGTCATCCTTCACCAGGACCCCCCATTCGTTGTCGATGGCGAGCGTAATCTCATAGGTATTGTTCCCGGTCTTGTACATCCGGATGGCGTTGTTCTCGTAGATGAACCACTTGACCGAAGTATCCGTGTTCCCGCTCTGGGCGCTTCCGGTAGCCTGCGTGATGGTCAGCTTGGGCTGGGAAGGATTCGAGGTGTCGAGCTTGAAATGCAGCAGTCCTTTGTAGCCGAGGCTTCCGCTGGAAGCCGAACACCAGCCGCCCATTCCGCCGGTAATATAGTCACCGGTCGTATTGGGGAACACATAATAGTCGTGATACTTGCTGGAAGGATCGGCCAGGGCCAGCTTGAACCAGTCGTTGTCCTTGCCCGAGTGGTTGAGCACGAAATCGAGATAGATGTCGATATTCTTTGCTTTCGCCTTTGAAATCAGGTCTTTCAGGTCGGCTTCCGTGCCCAGCTTCGAACTCACGGAATAGTAGTCGTTCACGTTGTAGCCATGGTACGACATGGCCTCGTGGATGGGCGAGAGCCAAAGCGCCGTGGCGCCGATGCTGTCGAGGTAGTCGAGGTGCTGGGTAATGCCGCGGATGTCGCCCCAGCCGTCGCCGTCACTGTCGGCGAAGCTGTAGACATTCAGCTGGTAGGTGATGCCGGATAGCTTGGTCTTCGAAGCCTGGTTCCTCCAGGATTCATCGGGGATATCAGGTACATCAGGGTCAATCGGGTCCGGATTGATGTGCGGGCAGCCCGTGAGCAGCAGCGTTGCAAACGCCAGTGCCAGTATCGAATAAACTCTTTTCATCATAACTTTCAAAAATACAAAAAAGTCTCTACTTTTCAAAATCGCTGGCAATCAGGGAGCAAAAAGCGTGCAAAGTTCGAAGTTTTTTCTTATCTTTGAAAGTTATGCGTAAGATAATCCTGTTTCTGACAATAATGCTCGTGGCGGCGGGATGCGGCCACGTGAAGGTGACGCCTGCGCCTCAGTTCGACCAGGCGCCGCTGGCATCTCCCTGCCTGCTCGAACAGGCTTCCAATACCGTGATTCTGCGGGATTATTTCCCGAAACTGGTGGAAATGGATACGGTGGAAGTCACCGCGACGCCCGTTGACCCGTGGCTCCGCTACCTGGAGATTACTTCGCAGGGGCAGAAGGCAGCTCTGGTGCTGAAGAACTGCCTGCCTGAAAAACGCCTGGGAACCGATCCTTCAAAGGCCCCGTTCATCACCACGGCGCCCGTACCTGGCAAGGATGACCGATTCTACATCTTGATCGACAACGGGGCGGACGACGTGCAGGTGCTCTGGCAGAACACCCTGCTCGACAAGAAGCACGGCATCCGCGTGATCGGCCGCGACAAGCTCGAGATCACTGTTCCCGCCAATGCCGAAAAGATGGAACGCTCCTATATACGTGCCTACGCCGCCAATGCCGACGGCATCGGCAACGACATCCTCGTGCCACTCCATTACGGCAAGATCATACGCGGCACCGATGAGCTTAAGCGCACCGACAAGCATGCGCAGGTGCTCTATTCCCTGATGATCGACCGCTTCGTGAACGGCCGCAAGGACAATGACATGCCGCTCAACAGCAAGCTTGTCAACCCGAAAGTGGACTATTGGGGCGGCGATCTCCTCGGCGTGACGAAGACTCTGGAGAGCGGCTATTTCGACAAGCTGGGCGTGACCACCATCTGGCTGTCGCCCATCACCCAGAATCCTTTCAGCGCCTGGGGCCAGATTCACGATCCCGAGACGAAATTCAGCGGCTATCACGGCTACTGGCCCTATTACGCCACGGCCGTGGACGTGCGCTACGGCACAGAAGCCGAACTGCGCGAGCTGCTCGACAAGGCCCACGCGGACAACAAGAACGTGATCCTCGACTACGTGTCGAACCACATGCATATCCAGAGCCCGACGCTGACCGCGCATCCCGACTGGACCACACCCTCCGACACGCCGGACGGCCGCCCGAACCGCCAGCTCTACGACGAATTCCGCTTGACCACTTGGTTCGATGACCATATCCCCACGCTCGACCTGGAGCGGGCTGACATCTGCGCGCAGCTCACCGACTCCGCTCTTTACTGGGTGCAGCACTTCGACTTCGACGGTTTCCGCCACGACGCCACCAAGCATGTTCCCGAGCAGTACTGGCGGATGCTGACCCGCAAGCTCCTGGACAGCCTTCCGGGCCGTACCTTCTACCAGATCGGCGAGACCTACGGCTCGACTTCGCTCATCAACTCGTATGTGAAGCCCGGCATGCAGGACGCCCAGTTCGACTTCAACGTCTATGACACCTTTGTCTGGGCGACGACCGACAAGGAGAAGGGCTCGTTCGAGGGCCTTTCGAACCGCATCGCAGAAGACCTTTCGGTCTACGGCTCGCACCACCTGATGGGCAACATCACCGGCAACCACGACCGACCGCGCTACATCTGCAAGGTCACCGGCGACCTCCGTCCGGGCGAAGACGACAAGCTGGCCGGGTGGCACCGCGACATCAAGGTGACCGACCCCGTCGGCTACGACTACCTGAAGATGCTCCACGCGATGAACTTCACGATTCCGGGCATCCCCTGCATCTATTACGGCGACGAATTCGGCCAGCCAGGCGCCAACGATCCGGACAACCGCCGCTGGATGCAGTTCGACGGCCTGACAAAGGACGAGCAGGAGACCCTCGAAGAGACGGAATTCCTGGCCCATCTGCACAATGCTTCGATGCCGCTGATCTATGGTGACTACAAGCTGCTGTACGCCGACAAGGATGTCCTGGCTTACAGCCGCAGCTACATGGGCGAGACCGTGGTGGTCGTCCTCAACAAGAGCCGGGAGCCCCGCAAGGTCGACATCACGCTGCCTTGCGGCCTGACCTGCGACGGGCAGAACCAGCTGACCGTGGAAGTAGCCCCGGTTTACTATGCAATCATCAAATAATCCGAACATATGAAAAAGATTCTGAGTTTCCTGCTCCTCCTCTTCTGCCTGGTGGCTTGCAAGAAGGCCGCCCCGGAGGTGAATGTGACCCATGTCATCCATCCTGAATGGGCGAAGAACGCCGTCATCTATCAAGTGAACGTGCGCCAGTTCTCCCCGGAAGGAACCTTTGCCGCCATCGAGCCGCAGCTTGACAGGCTTTCCGAACTGGGCGTCGACATACTCTGGCTGATGCCCATCCATCCGATCGGGGTGGAAGGCCGCAAGGGCACGCTCGGCAGCTATTACGCTGTCAAGGATTATTGTGCCGTGAACCCCGAGTTCGGCACGCTGGAAGACTTCGACCATTTCCTGGACGTCGCCCACGAAAAGGGCTTCAAGGTGATTCTCGACTGGGTGGCCAACCATACGGGCCGCGACCATGCCTGGACCCGGGAGCACCGCGACTGGTACTATCTGGATGCCGACGGCAATCTGGCTACGCAGTATGACTGGACCGACATCGCCCACCTGGATTATGTGAACCACCCCGAGGTCTATGATGCCATGGAAAAACAGATGCAGTTCTGGATCGACCGCGGCGTGGACGGTTTCCGCTGCGACGTGGCGAGCGAGGTACCCACGGACTTCTGGGACAAGGCTTTCGCCGATTTCCGCGCCCAGCGTCCCGAGGGCCTCTTCTTCCTGGCCGAGGCCGAGACGCCCGCCCTGCAGAAGGATGCGTTCGACGCCTATTATGCCTGGCGGCAGATGCACCTGTGGTACGACCTGGCAGCCGGCAAGAATAACGCCAATGACCTGGCCGACTTCTATGTGAGCTATGCCGACAGCGTGGGAATGCCGGCCGGTACCCTGGCCATGAACTTCGTGTCGAACCACGACCAGAACTCCTGGTCGGGCACCAACCTGGAGATGTTCGGCCCCACGCTCAAGCAGTTCACGGTCCTTACCTTCATGCTCCCCGGCATCCCGATGCTCTACAACGGTGACGAGATCTGCCTGCCCAAGCGCCTGCAATTCTTTGAGAAAGATCCCATCGACTGGACCCATGACCCGCTGGAGATGACCAAGCTCTACAAGGAACTCATCGCCCTGCGTGACCAGCATGCCTGCCTCTGGGCGGCACCCTGGGGCGGCACCATGGCCGTGCTTCCGACCGACCATCCCGAGCAGGTGTTCGCGTTCGAACGGGAAGAAGAGGGCGACATGTGCCTGGCCATGTTCAACTTCTCCGATGAGGTCGTGACCTTCAAGGTCTCGAACCACCTGGTCACCACCGACAACGAGTTTACTTTGCCGGCCCACGGCTATCACATCATTTTCAGCGTCGGCGACTGTTTCGGCGACTGCGATGAAAGCGAATTCGAAGACCATGAAGACTAAAATCCTGCTGCTGATGGCAGCGCTGCTTTGCATGACGACGCTTCGCGCGGAAAAGATCGACAGGGTGGAGCCACCCTGCTGGTGGATCGGCATGGAGACGGATCTCCAGCTGATGATTCACGGCGACCGGATTGCCGGTTCCGCTGTTTCGGTGGATGCTTCCATCAAGGGCCTTTCTGTCGGCAAGGTCGTGTCGACCGACAACCCGAACTACCTGTTCGTGGAGGTGAAGGTCGGGAACCGGCTCGAGCCCGGCACCTATGGCTTCAATCTCGTGACGCCCGACGGCCGTCAGTTCAACTTCGACTATACCTTCTACAAGCGCCGTCAGGATTCGGCCAAAAGGGAATCGTTCGGCCCGTCCGACGCTATCTATCTGCTGATGCCCGACCGTTTCGCCAACGGCGACAAGTCGAACGACTCTTCGCCCGAAGCCGTGGAGAAAGCCAATCCGAAGAACCTGGGCGGCCGCCACGGCGGTGACATCCAGGGTATCATCGACCACCTCGATGACCTGGCCAGCCTGGGCGTGACCACCATCTGGCCCACCCCGCTGACCTTCGACAATGAGAAGACCTATTCCTATCATGGCTATGCCTGCGCCGACTACTATCGCATCGATCCCCGCTACGGAACCAACGAACTGTACCGCAGTTTCGTGGAGAAGGCCCACGACAAGGGCCTGAAGGTCATCATGGACATGGTGCCGAACCATTGCGGCACGGCGCACTGGTGGATGGAGGACCTGCCCTCCGCTTCCTGGATCAACTATCCCGAGAACCTGGAACGCGACGGCGACCGGCTCATCCGCACCAACGCCGCCATGTCGACCCACAGCGATCCCCATGCAGCTGAAGTGGACAAGCTGAGCTGCGTGAAGGGCTGGTTCGACACCACGATGCCCGACATGAACCTGGCCGATCCGCTCGTGCGTCACTATCTCGAGCAGATGGCTGTCTGGTGGGTGGAGTATGCGGACCTCGACGGCCTGCGGGTCGATACCTACCCGTATTCCGATAAAGCCGGCATCGCCGCCTGGACGAAGGCCATCCGCAACGAGTACAAGCATCTCAACATCGTGGGCGAGGTCTGGTTCGGTGACGTGGCTTCCTGCGCCTACTGGGAAGGCGTCCGGCAGAAAGACGGCTACAATTCGCAGCTGCCGTCTGTGATGGACTTCCCGCTGATGTTCGCGACCCTGAATGCCCTCACCAGCGACGGAACTTCCTGGGAACCGAGCATGGTCGGCATCTATAACTCCCTGGCGCTCGACCGTCTCTATGACGATCCTTCCGACATCCTGGTGTTCGTCGGAAACCACGATACGCCGCGCCTGGCACACGAACTGGGCGGTGATCCCAAGAAGATCAAGATGGCCTATGCCTTGCTGGCCACGATGCGCGGCGTGCCGCAGCTGTATTACGGCGACGAGTACGGCCTGCAGAGCGCTGACGGCACGGTCGGCCATTCGCAGGAGCGGGTGGACATGCCGTGGGGAAAATTCACGCGCAACCAGATCGAACTCCGCAAATATGTCTCCGACCTCTTCACCTGGCGCAAGACTTCCAAGGCGGTGGCACAGGGCGACCTGGTCCATTTCCGTCCCGATGGCGCCAATGTCTATGTCTATTTCCGTACGGTGAAAGGGGAGTGCGTGATGACCATTCTCAACGGCGGGAAGAAAGATTATGTGGTCGACTGGCTCCATTTCTCGGAAATAACCGCTAAATTTGCGCAAAAAGGCAAGAATATCATGACCGGCGAGCGTTTCCGGCTGGGCGAGAAGATCGTCGTAGGGCCGGGTGAAGCCGCGATCCTTGAATTCAAATAAAAACAGAAGATCGTGAAACCTACACTTTTAGTTCTGGCTGCCGGGATGGGTTCCCGCTACGGCTCCCTCAAACAGATGGACGGTCTCGGCCCGTGTGGTGAGGCCATTATCGACTACTCGATCTACGATGCCATCCAGGCCGGTTTCGGCAAGGTGGTCTTCGTCATCCGCCATTCTTTTGCCGACGCTTTCCAGCAGATTTTCTCCAAGGAGCGTTTCGGCGGGAAGATCGATGTGGAATTCGTGTATCAGGAACTGGACTGCCTGCCGGAAGGCTTTACCGTGCCGGAAGGCCGTGAGAAACCCTGGGGCACGAACCACGCCATCATGATGGCCAAAGATGTCATCCACGAGCCCTTTGCCGTCATCAACTCGGACGACTTCTACGGCCGCGAGGGCTTCGTCGCCATCGCAGATTTCCTGCGTGACGTCGAGGGCTGCCGGGGCAAATATGCCCTGGTGGGCTACTATCTGAAGAATACGCTTTCGGAATTCGGCAGCGTGTCGCGCGGCGTCTGCGAGCTCGATGACAACGGCTGCCTCTCGACGGTTACGGAGCGCACCTCCATCCAGCGCAAGGCCGACGGAAAAGTGTATTATACGGATAAGACCGGGGATCATGAAGTCTCGGAAGACAGCCTGGTCTCCATGAACTTCTGGGGCTTCACGCCCGACTATTTCGTCTGGTCCGAAGAGATGTTCAAGACCTTCCTGCGTTCCGAAGACGTGAAGACCAATCCCAAGGCAGAGTTCTTCATCCCGTATGTGGCCGACGTGCTGATCAAGCGTCACGACGCCTCCTTCAAGGTGCTGAACTGCGACGCCAAGTGGTTCGGCGTGACCTACAAGGAAGACCGCCCCTACGTGGTTGCAAAGATCGGCGAACTCATTGAGAAAGGAGTCTATCCGCGCAGCCTCTGGGGATAAGCCATGAGTGACAAGCTCAAGAAAGCATTGAAGTATGCACTGCTGCTCGTGTTGGTGGCAGTGCTTCTCTTTTTCTCGTTCCGCGGACTGGACTGGGGCGAATTCATGAACGACATGAAGCAGTGCCGCTGGGGCTGGGTCGTGGCCATCATCGCCGTGCAGTGGATCATCACCTGGCTCAGGGGCAACCGCTGGCGGATCATGCTGCAGCCCATCCGCACCCCGGGGACGCAGCCCATCACGCGCCGGGAGACCTACGATGCCTATGCCATCTGCTACCTGTCGAACATCGCCTTTCCGCGTTCGGGCGAAGTGGTGCGTTGCGGCTTGTTGGGCGAGACGCGCAAGACGACTTTCCAGGGGGCGCTCGGCACGGTGGTGATCGAACGGACCTGGGATATGCTGTGCATGTTCCTGGCCGGCGTGCCCTTGTTGTTTTTCGGCCGTTTCCGCGATTTCATCGTCGAGAAGATGTTCAAGCCGGCGGCCGGTAACATGCAGCTGGGTTGGTTCTGGATCGTGCTGATCGTCATTGCCGTGATCGTCGGGATCGTTTTCCTGATCCGCGCTTTCCGTGAGCAGATCGGCCGCAGCAAGGTAGGCGCCGCTTTCCTGAAATTTTTCAAGGGGCTGGGAGAGGGAATTACCGCCGCTTTCCGGATGAAGAACAAGTGGGGCTTCTTTGCCTATACCCTGATCATCTGGATCGGCTACTGGCTTTGCAGCCTCTGGACGATGCGGGCCCTTCCGGCTTTCGACGCGCTCGATGGCTGGGACGCACTTTTCCTGATGGTCGTGGGCTCCCTGGGCTGGATCGTTCCGGTGCAGGGCGGTTTCGGCGCCTATCATTTCATCGTCGCGATGACCCTGATGCCGGTCTATGGTTTCGACCGTCCCACCGGCCTTCTCTTCGCCACGCTTTCGCACGAGTCGCAGATCGTGCAGATGCTGCTTTGCGGCCTGATCTCGCTCGTCAGCTGGGCGATTTATCGTAGAAAACTGAAAACCAATACCGAACCATGAAATCCATCCTCGGCATCGGGAACGCGCTGACCGACATCCTGGCCGTCCTTCCCGACGATACCCTCCTCAAGAAATACAACCTGCCGCTGGGCAGCATGCAGCATGTAGATGCCAAGACCGGCAACACCATCTGGGCTGACCTCAAGGAAATCGGCGTACAGTACGTCGCCGGCGGCTCGGCCGCCAATACAGTGACGGCAACCGCCATCCTGGGCATGCCTTCGGGTTACATCGGCAAGGTGGGGGACGACGAACTGGGTTCGCTCTTCCGCCAGTCGCAGATGCAGATCGGCATCAAGTCCAACCTGCTGGTAGGCACCGTCGCATCGGGCCGCGCCATGGTGTTCATCACGGCGCCCAACGCCGACCGCACCTTTGCCACCTATCTGGGTGCCGCCCTGCAGCTGGGGCCGGATGACCTGAAGCCGGAGTATTTCGAGGGCTATGACTATCTGCACATCGAGGGCTATCTGGTGCAGAACCAGTATCTGGTGCGCCGGGCCGTGGAGATGGGCAAAGAACGCGGCATGATCATCTCGCTCGACATGGCTTCCTACAATGTCGTGGAGTCGAACAACGTGTTCCTGCAGGATATTGTGAAGAACTATGTCAACATCGTCTTCGCCAACGAGACGGAGGCGGCGGCCTTCGTGCACCGTCCGCCCCGCGAGGCGTTGCAGGCCATGTCGGAAATGGCCGATATCGCAGTCGTGAAGATCGGCAAGGACGGTTCGATGATCCAGTGCGGCGACGAGTTCCATTTCGTCGATCCCTGGCCGGGCGAAGCCATCGACGCTACCGGCGCCGGTGACACCTACGCCGCCGGGTTCCTCTTTGCGCACGCCAACGGCATGCCTCTGAAGACCTGCGGCGAAGTGGGCTCCGCCCTCGCCGCCAAAGTCGTCGAAGTCATCGGCACGAAAATCGACATCCCCCGCTGGAAGCTCGCCAAGCAGGAAATCCGGCAGTTGATGGGAATTACCGAGTAACCCGTGGCGGATAGCCCACTAATACTGAGCGATTTATGTAAAATCGGTTGCGCATCCTGACGCAACCGATTTTTGTTATATCACTGATTATCAGTGCCTTTAGTGCCACGCTATTTTAGTAATGGAAACTGCTGCCGCCGATGAATTCGCGGATGATGGAGGTCGGGGGGATATGGCGGACGTCGGCGGGGGTCATGGCAATGACACTGCGGATCAGGCCGAGCAACTTGTGGGCTACCGGGTATGCCGGTGAATCTTTCGGGATGACCTGCAGCAGCGGCTCGGCATAACACTTCAGCATCGGAATCTCATAGAACAGGCTGGAATTGAATTCGGCATCGGCCAGGCCCTTGTAGGGTTCGATGTATCGCGATTCGCCGAAACGGACGCTGGGCCAGCGCAGGATGGTCTCTTCGGCCGTCATGCCCCGGAACTGGTTGTCGCGTACCATCCGGCGCAGCAGCCGGTAGTCGGC
The DNA here is from genome assembly GCA_016290385.1 of Bacteroidales bacterium. Lineage (GTDB taxonomy): Bacteria > Bacteroidota > Bacteroidia > Bacteroidales > UBA932 > Cacconaster. The sequence continues at coordinate 33,966 of JAEETO010000012.1, forward strand.
AGCAGACATCCGGGTCTTCTCGTCGATGCTCAGCGGCGTCAGGATGGAGACGTACAGCTGGAATTTCTCTTCTTCTTCGATCTGCGGCGTCAGGGCCGGATTCAGGCCGTGGATGCCCTCCATGATCAGCACGTCGCTGTCGGTCAGCTGCAGGAACTGCCCGACGAACTTGCGGGAACCCGAGGCGAAATCATATTTCGGAATCTCCACCCGCCTGCCGGCCAGCAATTCCTCGAGCTGCTCGTTGAGGAACGGTACGTCCAGGGCTTCCAAACACTCGAAGTCATATTCTCCGTTTTCGTCGCGGGGCGTGTCGGCACGGTTGCGGAAATAGTCGTCGAGCGAGATGATGATGGGGTTCAGCCCGTTGACGCGCATGTGCATGGCCAGGCGCTTTGAAGACGTGGTCTTGCCGCTGCTCGAAGGTCCGGCGATCAGCACGAGCCGCACGCCGGGCCGGGATGCGATGACATTGGCGATTTCGGCGTAGCGGTGGTCGTGGAGCGTCTCCGACAGGTTGACCACGTAACGGATTTTTCCGCAGGCCGTCGCTTCATTGAGCGTACTTACGTTGTTTTCGCGGAAAAGATTCCGCCACATCGACATTTCTTTGATCATAGCAATGCTTTCAAATAGGATCCGGTATAGGAATCGGGATTGGCCGCCACTTGTTCCGGCGTTCCGGCCGCAACGATCGTTCCACCGGCCTGGCCCCCTTCGGGCCCCAGGTCGATGAGCCAGTCCACGGATTTGAGGATATCGAGATTATGTTCGATGATGACCACCGTATTGCCCTTGTCGACCAGGCGCTGCAGCACGCCGATGAGCACTTTGATATCTTCGAAATGCAGGCCGGTGGTGGGCTCGTCGAGCAGATAGAGGGTGTTGCCCGTGTCGCGACGGGACAACTCCGCGGAGAGTTTCAGGCGCTGGCTTTCCCCGCCGCTGAGCGTGGTGGCCGGCTGACCGAGGGTCAGATAGCCCAGTCCCACTTCTTCCAGCGTCTTGAGTTTCTGGGCAATGGAAGGAATGGCCTCGAAGAAGGCGGTTGCCTGGGAGATGGTCATGTCGAGCACCTCGCTGATGTTCTTCCCTTTGTATTTGACGGCCAGGGTGTCGGGCTTGTAGCGGCGTCCGCCGCATTCCTTGCAGGTCACCTGGGCGGACGGCAGGAAATGCATCTCGATGAGCTGGAGCCCGGCGCCCTTGCAGGCTTCGCAGCGTCCGCCCTTCACGTTGAAAGAGAAGCGGTTGGCCTTGAATCCCCGGATCTTGGCATCGGGGGTTGCCTCGAACAGCTTGCGGATGTCGGTCATCACGTCGGTGTAGGTGGCCGGATTGCTGCGCGGCGAGCGTCCGATAGGTGCCTGGTCGATCTCGATGATCTTGTCGATGCCGGAGATGCCTTCGATCCGTTCGTAGGGAAGGACGGGATATTTCGAGCGGTAGAGCTTGTTGCTGATGATCGGCATCAGTGTCTCGTCGATCAGCGAGGACTTGCCGCTGCCGCTCACGCCGCTCACGCCCACGAACAGGCCGAGCGGGAGGTCGAGCGTGACATGCTTCAAATTGTTGCCGCTGGCGCCCCGCAGGATGATATGCCTGCCGTTGCCGGTCCGGCGCTCCGTCGGAACATCGATCTGTTCCCGCCCCAGCAGATAATCGATGGTGGGACTCTTCCCGGCCGGGATCTTGGTGATGTCCGCGGGCAGGCCGTTGTACAGCAGCCAGCCGCCCTTGTCGCCGGCGCCCGGGCCCAGGTCGATCAGCCAGTCGGCGCTCCGCATCATCTCCTCGTCGTGTTCCACCACCATCACGGAGTTGCCTTCGTCGCGGAGGGTCTTGAGCGAGTAGATGAGCTTGCGGTTGTCGCGCTGGTGCAGGCCGATGCTGGGCTCGTCGAGGATATAGAGCACGTTGACCAGTTTCGAGCCGATCTGGGTGGCCAGGCGGATGCGCTGGCTCTCACCGCCGCTGAGCGACCGCGTGGCGCGGTTCAGGGAGAGATATTCCAGTCCGACGTCCTTCAGGAAGCCGATGCGGGCCTTCAGCTCCTTCAGGATATCGTTGGCGATAAGCATCTGGCGGTGCGACAGGCGTGACGGGAGTCCGCACACCCAGTTGTAGAGTTCCGTGATGTCCATGTCGGACACCTCGGCAATATTCTTCCCGTCAATCTTGAAACAGAGTGCCTCGGGTTTGAGCCGCGTGCCATGGCAGACCGGGCAGACCACTTCTTCCAGGAAAAGTTCCTTCCTTTTCTTCTTCCAGGGCCCCTCTTCTTCCTCGTCGGTTTCGGTCTGGAGCTGGGAAAGGATGCCGGGGAACGAAGACATCTGCATGTCGGCATCTTCGCCGATCCGGAGCAGTTCGTCCGATCCGTAGAGGATGACCTGCAGGGCATCTTCCGGAATGTGCCCGATGGGGTCGTGCAGGGAGAAATGATAGCGGCGGGCGATGGCTTCGAGGTAGCGGAACATCGTATTGCCCCGCATCGGGCCGACGCTTTCGATGCCGCCGTCGGCGATGGAGCGGGTGCGGTCCGGAATGATCTTGTCGAGGTCGGCGCGGGCGATATGGCCCAGGCCGCGGCAATGCGGACAGGCGCCCTGCGGCGAATTGAAGGAAAAAGTATAGGGCGCGGGGATGTCGAAGGAAAGACCCGTGTCGGGGCACACGAGATTGCGGCTGAAATGCTGCAGCTGGTTGTCTTCGAGCGAGAGGACGGCCAGCGAGCCTTTGCCCTGGTTCATCGCATTGGCCACGGAATCCTTGATGCGCTTGCGGTCGTCGGCCTTGGGCACGAGCTTGTCCACCACCAGCTCCACGAAGTGGATCTTGTAGCGGTCCAGCGGCCCGGCCTCGCTCAGGTCGGTCAGCTGCCCGTCGATCCGCACCTGGGCATAGCCTTTCCGCTGCAGCTGCGTGAACAGGTCGCGGTAGTGGCCCTTGCGGCCGCGCACCAGCGGCGCGAGCAGGATCACCTTCTGCCCTTCGTAGCGCTGCAGGATCAGGTTGATGATCTCGTCGTCGGTATAGCGCACCATTTCCTTGCCGCTCTCCGGGGAGAAAGCCTGGGCGGCGCGGGCATAGAGCAAACGGAAGAAATCGTAGATTTCGGTGATGGTCCCGACTGTGGAACGGGGGTTGCGGCCCACCGTCTTCTGCTCGATGGAAATCACGGGGCTGAGCCCTTTCACCTCGTCGACATCGGGGCGTTCCAGGATGCCGATGAACTGTCGGGCATACGCCGACAAGGTGTCCATGTAACGGCGCTGCCCTTCAGCGCAGATCGTATCGAAAGCCAGCGACGACTTGCCGCTGCCCGACAGTCCGGTGACCACCACCAGACTGTCGCGGGGAATCTCCAGGTCGATGTTCTTGAGGTTGTGGACCCGGGCTCCGGCTATCGAGATCTTTTCGTCTTCCGCCATGTCAATTTCCATTCAGGAATGGATTCGTAGAACGTTCGTAGCCGATGGAGCTGCTGCTGCCGTGGCCAGGAAGAACGGTGACGTTGCCATCCAGCGGAAGGATCTTTTTGTGAATGCTTTCAATCAGCTGGTCATAGTCGCCGCCGACATGGTCGGTACGGCCGATGCTGCCGGCAAACAGGGTGTCGCCGGTAAACAGGACACCGTCCTGCTCGTTGTAAAAACAAACGCCGCCCTGGGTATGCCCCGGCGTGGCCAGGACTTTCAGCACGGTATGCCCGAAAGCAATCGAATCGCCGTCCGCAAGGTCATGGAACTGACCCGTGAAGGGACGTAATTCGAGGCCCAGCTGCCTGCACCACTCTATCGAACCGTCCAGCTGGTCACGGTCCGCCGGATGCAGCCAGGTATCCAGACTCCAGGCACGGGAGACGGCTTCAAGCCCGAGTATATGATCGAAATGGCCATGTGTCAGCAGGATCTTCACGGGTTTGAGACCGTGATCCGCCACAAAGTCTTTCATGCGCTGGAACTCACGTTCCCCATAGTTTCCCGGATCGATGATCACACACTCTTTCGTATCGTCCCAAGCCAGGTAGCAGCACTCCCGGAGCGGATTGAAATAGAAAGTCTTGATTTCCATATTTTTTGTTCAAACATACAAAAATACGAAAAGATGTTGTAAATTTGAAGGACGAATCAAAAACTCCCGCAATATGCACATCGCCATCGCAGGAAACATCGGCAGCGGAAAGACTACGCTTACGCGGATGCTCGCCGGACATTTCCATTGGACGCCGAAATACGAATCCGTGGACTACAATCCCTATCTTGCAGACTTCTACAACGATATGGAGCGCTGGTCGTTCAACATCCAGATATTCTTCCTCAACAAGCGCTTCCTTGACGTAGTGGAGATCAGCAAGCACGAAGACATCGTCATCCAGGACCGCAGCATCTACGAAGATGCCTGCATCTTCGCCCCCAACCTGCACAACATGGGCCTGATGTCCACCCGCGACTTCGAGAATTATTCGTCGCTTTTCTCGCTCATGTCCTCGCTGGTCAAGGCGCCCGACCTGCTGATCTACCTCCGCAGCTCCATTCCGCATCTGGTGGGCAACATCCAGAAGCGCGGCCGCGAATACGAAAGCAGCATCCGCCTCGATTACCTCAAGGGCCTCAACGCCCTGTATGAGGAATGGATTGCCAACTACAAAGACGGAAAACTGCTGATCGTCGACGTCGACAAATACAATTTCGAGGAGAACCCCGAAGATTTCAGCACGATCTGCGACCTCATCGAAGCGCAATTGAACGGCCTGTTCTGACAAGGTCGCGGCTGCGGGCTATCTGCCACACGTTTTCCTAATAAAGACCTCCGTTGATGGAGATGCATTCGCCGGTGATGTAGGCGGCGTCGGGGGAGGCGAGGAAGCCGATGAGGGCGGCCACTTCTTCCGGCTCGCCGAAACGCTGAAGCGGAATGTCTTTCTTGAGGGCCATCTCGTCAAGACCGTCGACCATGTCGGTCTTCACGAAGCCGGGAGCGATGGCGTTGACCGTCACTTTCTTGCGGCCGACTTCCTGGGCGAGCGCCTTCGTGGCGGCGATCAGGCCGCCCTTGGCCGCACAATAATTGGTCTGGCCGGGCATGCCCTTCAGGCCGGAGAGCGAAGCGACGTTGATGATGCGGCCGCGCTTTTTCAGCAGCATGGGCTGCAGCAGCGGACGGGTCACGTTGTAGAAGCCGTCGAGCGTCGTGTTCACTACTTTGTGCCAGTCGTCCGGCTCGGTCCAGATGAGCAGGCCGTCGCGGCGGACGCCCGCATTGTTGACCAGCACTTCGATGAAATCGTCGGGATGCGCCTGCATCCAGCCGCCCAGGACGGCGGCCGTCTCTTCGGCGTTCGCCACGTCGAACTTCAGGAGTTCGGCCGTACCGCCGGCAGCGGCGACCATGTCGGCCGTTTCGCGGGCTTTCTGTTCGTTGGACACATAGTTGATCAGGATGGCGAAGCCCTGTGCTGCAAGGCGGAGGCAGGCCGCACGGCCGATGCCCCGGCTGCCGCCGGTAACGAGTGCATAGTTCATAGCAGGGAGATGGTATTACAGGTGTTGAGGGCCGAAACGGAGGTGCCGAGAATGCCATGGAGGCCCAGGTTCTGTCCGGTCAGGAAGAGCCAGGGGAGCGGTGTCTGCGGCGCCAGGAAATCGGCAGTGCTGTTTTTTCGGATGCCATAGGCGGAGCCGCCGGGCGTACCGGTGTAGCGTTCCCAGGTTTTCGGGGTGCTGGTCCAGTATTTTTCGACGGCCTCGGGCAGGCCGGGCAGCCGCACGGCGGCTTTCCGGATGAGTTCTTCGGCGTAGTCGTTGCGCGCGCAGTCGGCCGGTCGGAACGTTACTAGATCGAGCGAGCGGGCATAGCCGTCGACGACCTCGTCGCCGAAATGGATCATGAAATCGTTGTTGACGAAGATGCTGTGCCGCAGGTGCCGGACCGTGCCCGGCCGCAGCTTGGCGTAGACAGTGAAAACGCCGGGACTGTTGGACAGGTACTCGATACGCTGCAGATAAGCCTGACGGATATGGTCGCGCACCAGCCGCATCGTCACGGCCGGATGGATGGCGGAGATGACGATGTCGCCCCGGTAGCTGCTGCCGTCGGCGCAGCTGACGG